>NZ_CP046675.1:997257-1329676 GCF_018243235.1 Ralstonia nicotianae | reverse complement strand
GCCGACTGGCCCACCTGATCGCCACCATCCGCCGCAACAGCCCACACGAAACCATCAACATCGTCGGCCACAGCCAGGGCACCATGGTGTCGATGCTCGCTACCCTGATGCTCAAGGAACAAGGCGTGCGTGGCCCGGAGGGGCTATTCGTGTGCAACAGCCCGTTCAGCTTGAATGAACCTGGCGGCCTGATGGAGTGCGCGCAGTTCGGTGATAAATACGTTGTTACTCAGGCGGCGCGCTTCGCCACCCTCAAGGCTGTAGCCGATGTGGTCAAGGAGGCTGGCGAACACGCCGATGCCATGACCGACGAAGAGCAGCAGAAGATGTGCCTCTGCACCCCTGCGCGCATGTCGTTGCTGACGAGCGAGGAATACGGCAACTTCCACATCTACGCCAACCCGCATGACCGCGTGATGGGCGCGAGCGTGCTGCGCTCCATCGGCTGGCGCGGGCTGACGCAGGCCGAACAGGGGCGCGTGGGCGCGGCCAATTTGCGAGTGCGCATGTTTGCGGAGAACATCGAGGCGGGCAAGGGTGAATGCAGCTACGCCATGTGCGCCAAGAGCTTTGCCATCACCAGAGACGACGAGGGCAAGGAGATCGGCCGGGAGCGCACCGAGTTCTGGATTCCGCCGTCCGAAAAAATCGCGGGTGTCTATGGCATCTATTCACCCCCGGACAAGGCCGAGGAAGCCGTCTACATCAACGCGCCCACCGTGCCGTGGCTGACGGACCAAGCGCTGCGGCAGCACATGGAGCAGGCGCAGAACACGAAGGGGGACGCCGCCTGGGAGAATCTGGCCGGATGGGACGGCCGTCTTAAGAATTTCCACCAGTACCGAGGCTATCTTGAGCCTCAAGACAAAGGCGACGACGCCCGCGACGTAGCCGCCTACGGCCAAGTGTACGGCCCGAACTACGAAGTGGTGCGCATGGAGGTGGACGTGTACGGGAAGCGCTACCCGGTCTACAAGACGGTGACCGAAGCGCAGCAGGATTTGGTCAACACCGCGCACAACCTGACCAATCACAGCACCTTGCCAAAAAACGAGTTCGTGGTGCGCGGCGTAATGGCGTGGGACCTGGCGCTGGGCCTGAACCAGAGCTACACCGATGTCGCTTACTGGGCCTATCTCAAGACGCTGGCGGACTGGAAATACAGCGACCCATACTTCATGGAGAACGACGAGGGCCACCAGCCCGAACCGGGCGAACCACCGCCCGGCGTGGACCGCACGCTAGCCTACCCGCAGCGAGACCCATCCGTCGCGTCCGTAGAACCGGTTGTCACCGGCTACACCTGCCCGCAAACGGGCTGGTGGCAGTGCAACGAAGCGGACGCCATCACCAGCGAGCGGCACCAGTTCATCCGCGAGGGCCAGATCATGCCCAAGGTTGCCGTCGCGGGCACTCCGTCTCTGTGGCAGCGCGTCAAGGGTGAGCGGCCTGTCTGGAACGCGGCCACCGTGTGGACGCTCAAGAGCTACGATCCAAGCGGACAAGGCACATCCACTTCGCACGGCAGCGCGAACGGATAGCGGCTTGCCGGGCAGTATCCATGCTGCGCATTGCCGATCGCAACGGCTGTCCACATCCGCCACGTCGAAGCTTGGCGCATCGAGTTGGGCAGTATCGGTCGGCTCATCTGGGACAACACTCAGAACGCGCGCGGAAGCCAGCTGAATCAGCACGCCGCCTCATCGCGCAACCGACAACATCCACCGCTCAAACGCCCCCAGGGCATCCGACGGCCTGACGCGCTCCGGATACGCGAAGTAGTACCCCTGCGTCACCGCAAGGCTGCGCTCGACCGGGACCACCAACTGGCCGGTCTCAAGCTCCGTTCCGATGAGGAGCCTGGGCACCAGGCCCATGCCGAGTCCGGCGACGGCCGCGGCAACCACCATGGTGTGCAGCTCATAGCGCGGCCCGCGCGATGCCCCCACCGTGTAGTCCCAGCCCTGGGCGGTGTACCACTCCCGCCAGGCGTTGGCCCGCGTGCTCAGATGCAGGTGCCGGCACTGCGCGAAGCCGGCTTCGGACGACACGTCGTGCGCTTCAAGATAGGCCGGGCTGCACACCGGCACCATCGGGCCTTCCGGAAACAGGAAGGCGCCTTTCGTGTCGGGCCAGAACTGGTCTCCGAAATAGATCGCCGCATCGTATGCACACTCCTGGAACGAGAACGCAAGCGTGCGCGAGGCCAGGTTGACCGTGATGTCGGGACGCAGCCGGGCAAACTCCGCCAGACGCGGAATCAGCCAGTGCGTCGCGAACGTCGGCACCACGGCGATCTCCAGGATGTACCCCATCTGCCGGCCTGCGCTCAGCGCCTGCGTGTCCCGCTGGATCTGCTCCAGGTGGCGCCGGATCCGGGCCGCGTATTCCCTGCCGGCATCCGTCAGGACCAGGCGGCGCCGCACCCGCGTGAACAGCGGCACCCCCAGGCGCCGCTCCAGCGCCGCGACCTGGCGGCCGACCGCGCTTTGCGTGAGCGCCAGTTCGTCGGCCGCGCGGGTGAAGCTCCCGAGCCGCGCGGAAGCCTCGAACGCTTGCAGCGCCCCGAGGTTCGGTATGTCTTTTCTCATGACTCATCATGCCGTGTCGGGTAACAGGTCTGGCGAGCGGGGCCGTCGGGCTCGCGCCGGAAAGTGTACCGTCGGCCCGGCCGTTGTCCGCCGTCCGGCCACCCCAGGGGCTGTTCGGCAAGCGAGCGGCAAGGCCGTGCCGATGGCAGTGTCGTCCGGGGTGTTTCCTTGGCGCCCGCGATGCACACCATCGCCCATCGGCCATCGCCGGTGAACCTGCGGCATGCGCACAATGTTGTGAGCAATTAGCGCTTGGTGCGTCGATTGCGCGGCTCCTATGCTTTGACGCACCAGCGCGCGGCGGCGAGATCCACAGAGGTCGGCCGATCCGGGGCGATGGGTCGGACGGTGCGCCTCCGCGCGGGACGCTGCATCGCGCGCCGGCCGCGCGCCGATTCGCCCGATCAAAACCCAGAGCGGCCGGACCGCCGATGCGCGTGCCACCACCTCCCCCGGAACTTCCCGGAACCGTTGCCGACCGTTCACGGGAACCCATCAGCCAAAGGAGTCTTCCATGCGGTTTCGTTGCAAGCAATCCATGCTGCCGGTTGTCTTCATCGTCGCGGCAGCCGTGCCTGCCGTGGGGTGGGCCCAGGCCGAGCAGACGGTCCGCATCGGCAACGCCGGGCCCCTGACCGGGGGCGCCGCGCATTGGGGCAAGGACAACGAGAACGGCGCCCGGCTCGCCGTCGAAGACCTGAACCGGAAAGGGCTCGTGATCGGTGGTAGGAAGGTCCGCTTCGAACTGCTGTCCGAGGACGACCAGGCCGACCCGCGCCAGGCGATGGTCGTCGCCAACAAGCTGGTGGATTCCGGGGTGAAGGCGATGCTGGGGCACTTCAATTCGGGCGCGGCGATTCCGGCGTCCGCCATCTATGCGCGGGCGGGCATCCCCGACATTTCGGTGGCGACCAACCCGCAGCTGACGCAGCAGGGGTTCCGGAACACGTTCCGCATCATCGCGAGCGACGACGATGTCGGTGCCGCGCTGTCCCGGTTCGCGGTGACGACGCTCAACGCGAAGAAGGTCGCGATCATCGACGACCGCACGGCCTACGGCCAGGGCGCCGCGGAGGTGTTCGCAAACGGGGTCAAGGGCCTGGGGGCGAGCGTCGTCAGCCAGCAGTTCACGAGCGACAAGGCCACCGACTTCATGGCCATCCTCACCAGCATCAAGCGCACGCGGCCCGATGTCATCTTCTACGGCGGCATGGACGCCCAAGGCGGGCTGATCGCGCGCCAGATGAAGCAGCTCGGGATCGGGGCCAAGCTGCTCGGCACGGACGGCCTCTGCACGGGCGCGGTCGCGAAGATCAGCGCCGGCGCCGTCAACGGCACCCTCTACTGCACCCGCGGCGGCAAGGCGCTGGACACGATGCCGAACGGAAGCGATTTCGCGCGGCGCTACAAGGCGCGCTTCGGCACCGAGGTGCTGAACTACGCCCCGTATCTCTACGATTCGCTGATGGCCATCGCGGCCGCGATGCAGGCCGCCGATTCGGTCGAGCCGCCCCGGTATCTGCCCGCGCTGGCGAAGATCAGCCTCGACGGGACGACCGGCCCCGTTGCCTTCGACGAGAAGGGCAACCTGAAGACCCCGGGCTTCACGGTCTTCACGTATCAGGATGGCAAGGCGGTTCGCGTGGCGGGGTCCTGATGGCCTCTTCCTCCCGCTGCCCTTGGTTGCCCGTCGCCGCGCCCGGCGATCTCACTTGACCCCTATCCCCCCACCATGCGCGTTTCCGAACTTCTGTCGTCTCTGTCCATCGATGGCGCTGCCAGCGTCGAGGGCGGCCACCAGGTGCGCTCCCCCATCGACGGCACCCTGATCGGCAGCGTGAAGCTGGTCTCGGCCAAGGAGAGCGAAGCGGCCATCGAGCGCGCCCACGCGGCGTTCCTGCACTGGCGCGGAGTGCCCGCGCCCGTGCGCGGCGAGCTGGTGCGCCTGCTGGGCGTCGAGCTCCGCCGGCACAAGGAGGCCCTGGGGCGCCTGGTGACGCTGGAGGCCGGGAAGCTTCTGTCCGAAGGGCTGGGCGAGGTCCAGGAGATGATCGACATCTGCGACTTCGCGGTGGGCCTGTCGCGCCAGCTGTACGGCCTGACGATCGCCTCCGAGCGCCCGGGCCACCGGATGATGGAGACCTGGCATCCCGTCGGCGTGGTCGGCGTGATCTCGGCCTTCAATTTCCCGGCCGCTGTGTGGGCGTGGAACAGCGCGCTGGCCTTCGTCTGCGGCGACAGCGTGGCCTGGAAGCCGTCCGAGAAGACGCCGCTGACCGCGCTGGCCTGCGATGCCCTGTTCCGCAAAGCGGTCGCTGCGTTCAGCAAGGCCCATCCGGGCACCGCGCCCGACGGGCTGCATGCCCTGCTCGTCGGCGGCCGCGAGGCGGGCGAGGCGCTGGTGCAGTCCAAGCGGGTGCCGGTGGTCAGTGCGACCGGCAGCACGCGGATGGGCCGCCTGGTCTCGGCGCGGGTGGGCGAGCGCCTCGGCCGGGCGATCCTGGAGCTGGGCGGCAACAACGCGATGATCGTCGCGCCGAGCGCGGACCTGGAGCTGGCCACGCGCGCGATCACCTTCGCGGCCGTGGGCACGGCCGGACAGCGATGCACGACGCTGCGCCGCCTGATCGTCCACGAGAGCGTGGCGGCGAATCTCGTCGAGCGCCTCAAGCGCATCTACGGCTCGGTGACGGTGGGCAACCCGCTCCAGGAGGGCACGCTGGTTGGTCCGCTGATCGATGCCGGCGCGTACGCGGCGATGGCGCATGCGCTCGAGCGGGCCGGCGCGCAGGGCGGCAGGGTCCACGGCGGCGAGCGCACGCACCTGGAGGCCGGCCCGGAGGCCTACTACGTGAAGCCCGCGCTCGTCGAAATGCCCGCCCAGACCGAGGTGATGCAGCAAGAGACCTTCGCGCCCATCCTGTACGTGCTGACGTACCGGACGCTGGACGAGGCCATCGCGCTGCAGAACGGCGTGCCCCAGGGCCTGTCGTCGGCGATCTTCACGCGCGACCTGAACGAGGCGGAGTGGTTCCTGTCCGCGGCCGGCAGCGATTGCGGCATCGCCAACGTCAACATCGGCACCTCGGGCGCGGAGATCGGCGGCGCCTTCGGCGGCGAAAAGGAAACCGGCGGCGGCCGCGAATCCGGATCGGACGCCTGGAAGGCCTACATGCGCCGCGCGACCAACACCATCAACTACAGCAACCGGCTGCCGCTGGCGCAGGGCGTGCGTTTCGATGTCTGACTCGGCGAGGTGAGCGGGATGCATACCGGAACGAAGACGCCGCGGCCGGCGGCGGAGGTCGTGATCGTGGGCGGCGGGGTGATCGGCAGCGCGATTGCCTGCTTCCTGACGCAGGACGACCGCGACGTGGCGGTTACCGTCATCGAGCGCGACCCGTCTTACGCGTGTGCCTCGTCGGCGCTGTCCGCGAGTTCGATCCGCCAGCAGTTCTCGTCGGCGATCAACATCAGGATGTCGCAGTACGGCATCGCGTTCCTGCGCGACATCGGCGAGCGCCTCGCGGTGGACGGCGAGCGGCCGGAGATCGGCCTGGTCGAGCCGGGCTACCTGTACCTGGCAACGGAGAACGGCGTCGCCGTCCTGCGCGAGAACCATGCGGTCCAGCAGGCGCACGGTGTCCACGTCGAGCTGATGCTTCCGCAGCGGCTGAAGGCGAAGTTTCCGTGGGTCTCGACCGACGGCGTCGCGCTCGCATCGCACGGCCTGGCTGACGAGGGCTGGTTCGACGGCTACAGCGTGCTGCAGGCCTTCCGGAAAAAGGCCATCTCGCAAGGCGTGCGTTACGTCAGGGATGAAGCCACCGGCTTTGCGCTGGACGGTGCCCGAATTGCGGCGGTGAAGCTTGCATCGGGCGCGCCGCTCCACGCGGATGTGTTCGTGAACGCGGGCGGCCCCTGGGCGGCTTCGGTCGCGCGGTGGGCGGGCATCGAGCTGCCCGTGCGCGCGCGCCGGCGCAGCGTGTTCAGCTTCAGCTGCCCCCAGCGCCTGCCCGGCTGTCCGCTGGTCATCGACCCCTCCGGCATCTGGTTCCGTCCGGAAGGCGAGCAGTTCATCTGCGGCTACGCGCCTCCGGCCGCGGAAGACGCGGATGATCTGCCCCTGGAGGTCGCCTACCACGCGTTCGACGCCTTCATCTGGCCGACGCTGGCCGAACGGGTGCCCGCGTTCGAGGCCATGCGCATGACCGGCGCGTGGGCGGGCTACTACGAGATGAACACCTTCGACCACAACGCCATCCTGGGCCTGCACCCCGCCTGCGGCAATCTGTACTTCGCCGCCGGGTTCTCCGGCCATGGCCTGCAGCAATGTCCCGCGGTCGGCCGGGGGATCGCCGAGCTGATCCGGTTCGGCGAGTACCGCTCCCTGGACCTGAGCGAGGCCGGCTTCTCCCGCATTCTCGAGAACCGGCCGCTGCTCGAACGCAACGTGATCTGATCCTGCCTCCCTCGGGGCAGGGCACCCCTATGGCCGACGGCACCGCCTCCGGCCGCAGGGAAACGCATGCTTTGAGCTCCGCATCGAAGCCGTGCGGACACGGCATCCACCCATCCACCCA
Organism: Ralstonia nicotianae; assembly: GCF_018243235.1. Taxonomy (NCBI): domain Bacteria; kingdom Pseudomonadati; phylum Pseudomonadota; class Betaproteobacteria; order Burkholderiales; family Burkholderiaceae; genus Ralstonia; species Ralstonia nicotianae. The sequence goes on along the minus strand of NZ_CP046675.1, from coordinate 1,322,502 downwards.
TCCGCCGGGCGCAAAGGCACGCTTGGGCAGCAGGAATCGCGCGATAATGGCCCGCTTTCGTGCTTCCTTCCCGCCTGCCATCATGACCGGATTGACCACCGCCCTCCTGCACGCCGACCGCGAGGCCGGCATCGAGCATTACGCCGTCCACAAGCCGCTGCACACCTCCACCACCTACGGCTACGCCGACACGCGCGACCTGATCGACGTGTTCCAGGGCAAGCCCGGCTACACCTATGCCCGCCAGGGCAACCCCACCACAGCCGCGCTGGAGGCCAAGATCACCATGATGGAAGACGGCCTGGCCACGGCCTGCTTCGCGACCGGCATGGCGGCGATCGCGGCGGTGTTCTCGACGCTGCTGCGCGCGGGGGACCACGTGGTCTCCAGCGCCTTCCTGTTCGGCAACACCAACAGCGTGTTCGAGACGCTGCGCAACCTGGGCGTGGAGGTGACCTTCGTCGACGCGACCTCCGCGCAGGCGGTGGCCGACGCCGTCCAGCCGAACACGCGCCTGGTCTTCGTCGAAACCATCGCCAACCCGCGCACGCAGGTGGCCGATCTCGGGGGCATCGGCGCCCTCTGCAAGGCGCGCGGCCTGCTGTACGTGATCGACAGCACGATGACCTCGCCGTGGCTGTTCCGCGGCCGCGACGCGCAGGCTGGTCTGGTGGTGCATTCGCTGTCCAAGTACATCGGCGGGCACGGCAACGCGCTGGGCGGCGCGGTGGTCGATACCGGCCTGTTCGACTGGACGGCGTACCCGAACATCTTCCCGGCCTACCGCAAGGTCAAGCCCGAAATGCAGGGCATCCAGCAGATTCGCAAGAAGGGCCTGCGCGACCTGGGCGCCACGCTGATCGCCGATGCCGCGCACCGCATCGCCATCGGCGCCGAGACCATGGCACTGCGCGTGGACCGCACCTGCAGCAACGCGCTGGCGCTGGCCCGCACGCTGGCCGCGCATCCCAAGGTCGCTCGCGTCTACTACCCCGGCCTGGCCGACCATCCGCAGCACGCCCGCGCGACGGAACTGTTCCGCCACTACGGCGGCCTGCTGAGCTTCGAGCTGGTGGACGGCGCCGACTATGTCGACATGCTCAACCACCTGCGCTACGCCGTGCGCGCCACGCACCTGGGCGATACGCGCACGCTGGTCATTCCCGTCGCCCCGACCATCTACTGGGAAATGGGTGCCGAGCGCCGCGCGTCGATGGGCATCGCCGATTCGCTGGTGCGCGTGTCGGTCGGCATCGAGGATGAGGTGGACCTGCTGGCGGATTTCACGCAGGCGCTGGACGCGACCGGCATCCGTTGAGGTCGCGCAGCCGTCTCGCGACGACGGCATCCGCTGTCATCGCGAGAGGGCTCGCCATGGCGGGTGGGCCTGCCGGGCCATCCGCGCGCACCTTGAGGGTGGTGGAATCCCTACACCGGGAATGCTTTCCGCCTTGATATCTTGTTGTTGTCGCGCAAGGCATCGAGCAAGCTCGAGTCAAGCGGGGACGCGTCGTCCACCCGAAGCCCCCGGGCTGCCCATTTCTCCATTTTTTCGCTCCATTGCCGCGGATAGTCCGCAGCACGGCAGGCGATCCTGGTCCAGGGGTCGACGATGAACGCGTCCGGATGCCAGTCGCTGAACTGCTTCGGATACTGACCGTTGCCATCGGTGGACTGGCCGATCGCCACGAAATTGTGGTCGCCGGGGCGTTCCAGGCTGACGATATCGATCGGGAGGTTCGCGTCCGTCAAGCGCATGCGCAGAAAGTCGTAAGCCAGGACTGCCTGCTCATAGCAATTGCCCGCAGCGCTGGCCCCCTTCGAGGTAATGATGCGTGCCAGCGCGCCAAAATCCGGCGCTTGCCTTGATTGTCTCCACGTGGCTTCCAATGCATAGATTTCGCACTGGATCTTGTTGAGAAGGATCGTGCGGTTGTCCCTTGCGTCTTCGTGGTACCGGGCAAGTTTCGACGGCGGAATGCGCGCGTCGTCTTCCCCATAGTCCTTGTTATCGGATTTCAATGGCAACAAGGACCGGACATAAGGAATTGCCGCGGCTGCGGCGTGCGCGATGTCTGCGGTATCCGGCGTTTGCGATGCGGTGCGTTCCAGGGAGGGACGCCGCTGCAGCCGGTCAAATGCTGCAGACGCCGTTCTTGCGCGAACCGTGTTTGAAGACGGTGACGTTTCGCCGGCAGCAGCGTCTCCAGGGGAATGCTGCAGGAGGGCGCTGGTGCCCAGGCCGCGGATCGATGGGGGCATGATGGTGCGTGGTGAGTGATCGGTCGAAGTGCATTCCTTGTAGCAGGCGAGTCGGTGATGCAGGGCGCTCCATCGGAAAGATCATCGCCATTTGCGAAGCGCCAATGCCGCGCCGCCGCGGTCGGGACCGACGCTTTCAAGCCCTTGCTGCGCGCGGCGACGCACATGCCATGTTTATTTTGGAAATCAAAATCAACAATACTCAAATAGATAAGCTTTAAAACAGATTTGCTGTCGATGATTTAAATAGCCTATCGAGGGGATTTAAATAATCAAATTCCACCCGGACGGCAGGGTCACTAAGGTAACGACTCATCCCCACAGGAGACTCCCGTCATGTCTTTCCCCTCCCGTTCCCTGCGTGTGTCCCTACTGGCGCTGGCCGCACTGACCGCCTTCCACGCGGGCGCGGTCACGCTGACCCGCGACAACGGCGCGCCGGTCGGCGACAACCAGAATTCGCAGACGGCCGGCCCCAACGGCCCGGTCCTGCTGCAAGACGTGCAGCTCATCCAGAAGCTGCAGCGCTTTGATCGCGAGCGCATTCCCGAGCGCGTCGTCCACGCGCGCGGCACCGGCGCGCACGGCGTGTTCGTCGCCTCCAAGGACATCTCCGACCTGACCCGCGCCAAGGTCTTCACGCCCGGCGAAGAGACGCCGGTGTTCGTGCGCTTCTCCAGCGTGATCCACAGCGGCCATTCGCCGGAGACGCTGCGCGATCCGCGCGGCTTCGCCACCAAGTTCTACACCCGCGAAGGCAACTGGGACCTGGTCGGCAACAACCTGCCGGTGTTCTTCATCCGCGACGCGATGAAGTTCCCGGACATGGTCCACTCGCTCAAGCCGTCGCCCGACAGCAACGTGCAGGACCCGAACCGCTTCTTCGACTTCTTCTCGCACCAGCCCGAGTCCACGCACATGCTGACGCGGGTGTACACCGACTATGGCACGCCCACCAGCTACCGCGAGATGGACGGCAACAGCGTGCACGCCTACAAGTTCGTCAATGCGAAGGGCGAGGTGCACTACGTCAAGTTCCACTGGAAGAGCCTGCAGGGCCAGAAGGGCCTGAGCGCCAAGGAAGTCGAGGCCATCCAGGGCAAGGACTTCAACCACATGACGCGTGACCTGATCGCTAACATCGACAAGGGCAACTATCCGAAGTGGGACCTGTACATCCAGATCCTGAAGCCGGAGCAGCTCGCCAAGTTCGACTTCGATCCGCTGGACGCCACCAAGGTCTGGCCGGACGTGCCGGAAGTGAAGGTCGGCACGATGACGCTGAACAAGAACCCGGAGAACGTCTTCCAGGAAACCGAACAGGCCGCGCTGGCGCCGTCCAACCTGGTGCCGGGCATCGAGCCCTCGGAAGACCGTCTGCTGCAGGGCCGCATCTTCTCGTATGCCGACACGCAGCTTTATCGCGTGGGTACCAACGGTCTGCAACTGCCGGTGAACCGCCCGCGCACGTCTGCCGCCAACTACAACCAGGACGGCGACCTGAATGCCGGCGCGCGCAAGGGCAGCGTCAACTACCAGCCCAGCGCCCACGCCGATCTGAGCGATGCGGCAACGGTCAAGTACAGCCAGCTGCCGGTCTCGGGCACCACCCAGCAGCAGCGCATCGCCCGCACGCAGAACTTCAAGCAGGCCGGCGACTATTACCGTTCGCTGACGGCCAAGGAGCAGGCCAACCTGGTCAGCAACCTGGCCGGCGACCTGGGGCAGGTGAAGGATGACGGCGTGAAGTACACCATGCTGTCGTACTTCCAGAAGGCGGATGCCGGCTACGGCCGCGCGCTGGCCCAGGCCGTCAAGGCCGATCCGGCCCGCGTGGAATCGCTGGCCGCGAAGCTGCAGGACTGATGATGTGCCGCCTGCCGTCGCGATGTCGCGCGTGAGCGTGCTTCGCTGCGGCAGGCATGTTTTACGGTTGGATCTCGCTTAGGGTGTTGACGGAGGAGCCGGGGTATCCCGCTCCTCCCTTTTTTTTGATGGGGCGGTAGGCCCATCACGATCTTCGGGCGCGCTGGCACGTTCGTGCCGACCATTACGCGCCGCGCATCCTCGAAGGGCACCTTCCTGCGCCGAGGCAGCGGTGGTCCGCATCGGCGATGCGGATGCCTGGGCCGGCGGAGCGCGTTCCGCCGCGCCGCTTCAGTGTCGCCAGCGCTTGTGCTTGCGTCGTCGGGCGTGGGCCAGCATGGCCCGTATCGGACGCCGGGGCCGCGGGCGGCTGGCGTCCCTTCCCCTCGGCACCAGGCAGGCGGTGATCGGAACGGGTTGGGTCATGGGGGTGATTGTGATGGTGCCTCGGACTCGATGACGGCAGGGGCGGCTCCATCTGCCGTCCGGCTTTGCCCGCGGGCTAGCGCCGTGCCGGCAGCAATACGCAGACCACGGCCGCCAGGGCAGCACCCGCCGTCACGACTGCCCATGTCCGCCAATCGGCCAGCAGAGCCACCGCGCAGCTGATGGCGCGCTCGGCACCCTCCGGATGTTTCTTGACGATCATGGCGATGGCCATGATCCCGCTCAGGATTACGAACAGGACACCGAAGGCATAGTTCTGCGCCATGTGTCCGCGCGGCGCCTGGTAGCCCGGGTAGCCGCCCGAGGCGACGCGTTCCGGTTTCCTGCCGGCAAAGGCGAACGAGGAGGTCCCGGTCGGGTGGAAGGCACCGCCGCCGTGCGGACCGGCTCGCTTGTCGCCTATGCTTCGGCTCGTGGTTCGATATCCGTGACCTTCGCAGGCCTCGGCATTCGCTTCGCGTTTCATGGACAGACTCCCCATTGCATGATGTTGTTGGACGTGCGCGTGCCGCGTGGCCGGCGCGCGCGCCGGCCTTGCACGTTGTCTTGATGGATGTCGGCGGCGCGTGCGCCGCGGTGCGCCGAAAGCCGATGGGATGCATGCGCCCGACGGCCCGAGGACGGTCGCCGCCTCAGGCGGCTTTCGGCGGCGCCGCTCACAGGCGGGCTCAGCCCTGGCATCGTGTGGACGACAGTCCGTGGGGGAGTGGGGCGTGGGTCTGGTGCGCTCGTGTCTGCCGCGCGTCGGCGAGCGCAGCCGAGCGCTATAATGGCCGCAGCCATCTTGGGCCTCTCTGGGTTTGGATATGGTCAGGCTGGCGCCGGTGCTGGAACACCGGCGTCGGCCGCTTCTTCTACGAGATCACGTCACACGTAGCTTGTCTCCCTGGGTGACGTCCGTCCGGCAGCAGTGAAGCCGGCCCTCTGAATCACCCAGAATATTGATTGCAGCATCCATTCGCTAGAGCACTTTAGTGCCGATTCCCAACGGCGCCGCTTGCAATCGCGATACCAGCATGGCGACACGGACCCGGTTTTCGCATCCGGTCTTGTCCATGATGCTGCTGAGATAATGCTTCACCGTATTTTCCGATTTGCAGACGAGCAGGGCGATCTCCGCATTGCTCTTGCCCTGGCCGATCAACAGGGCGACTTCGCGCTCCCGCTCGCTCAGGGTGGCAAGCGCCTCCGACGCTTTCTGCAGATCGCTCTCGACGTTGGCGACCGCGCGCAGCAGTGCGCCGTGCAAGACCGGCGTCAGGTCGCGCAGCATCGCATCCAGGCATCCCTGCTCGACCGAGGGCAGTGCATGAAAGCTGAAATAAGTGCCGACGCAATTGACCTCGTCGAACATCGCGTCGGCTGCACAGTTGCGCAATCCGTGTTTCACGAATTTTTCGAGCCATGCCGGATCGGTGCCTTCCCACGGCGCCGCCGCATCGAAGTACACCGGCCGGCGCGTGGCCAGCCAGCGGCGCATGATCGGCGTGTCGATGCCGCCGGCCGTGTTGCGGATCGCGAGCAGGTGCTCGTTCGGATAGTCGACCGTCACCACGTAGTCCATCGCCACCCCTGACGAGGTGGTGCGGCCGTAGCCGCACGCCAGGTGCCGATGGCCCACGACGGGGCGGACGAATTCGCGCGTCCACGCCTTGAACGCTGCGATATCGTGGACCGGCTCGGCGGCGGTCAGGCACTGGTCAAGCGCACGAGTCAGCATGGCCGCTTCAGTCGAAATAGCCCGCGCGGATGGTCGTGCCGATCAGGTTCAGGATCAGGCGACCGGCCGTGATGCACGAGATCTGGTTGATGTCCTTCTTCGGCTGGATTTCGACGATGTCCATGCCGACCACGCGGCCCTTGCGCACCAGGCCGTGAATCAGCTTGCGCGTCTGCGCAAACGTCAGGCCGCCGGGCGCGGGGCCCGCGACCGCCGGCATGGTCGAAGGGTCCAGCCCGTCCGCGTCGATGGTGATGTAGTAGTTGCCGCCGTCCGGAATGCGCGCCAGCACCGCGTCCATGCCGATGTCGTGCAGCTCGTAGGCGGTGATCAGGTCGGCGCCGTAGGCACGCGCGGCAGCCAGGTCTTCGGGGCGGCCGCTGCCCTGCGCGCGCAGGCCGATCTGCACGATGCGCGCGACGTGTGGCATCTCCGAGGCGCGGCGCATGGGGCTCGACAGGCCCTCCTTCACGCCGTTGACCGAATCCCGCCAGTCCAGGTGCGCATCGATGTGCACCAGCGTGATCGGCCCCTTCTGGTCGAGGCCGCGCAGGATCGGCGTGGTGATGCCATGGTCGCCGCCCAGGACGATGGGCAGCGCGCCGGCATTCGCAAGGCGCCGGACCGCGGCTTCGGCGCGGGCGTAGTGTTCGCCCGGCGGCTGCGCCAGGTCGGGGACGATGTCGCCGCAGTCGACGAAGCGGATGTCGTCGCGGCCCTGCAGCAGCGGGCCGTCGATATCGAAATCATAGTGCCCGGGCGCGCGCGCGACCCGGTCGGTGGCCTGCCGGATCGCGGCGGGCGCATTGGTCTGGTCGTTGCTGAAATCGGCCGCGGAATACGGCGTGCCGAACGGCATGCCCAGGACGGCGATGTCGGCCTGCAGGTTGTCCAGGTCGGTGTCCAGCTCCGCATACAGCAGCGTCTGGTGACCGGTGCGGGGCGCAGTGGTATAGGTGCTCATCGAGGCAGGTTTTTTTTCTTTGGAATGCTTTGGAATGCGTCAGGTTTGGGGCGACAGCCAGCGGCGGCGCGCAAGGCGCTCCAGCGAGCGGCCCGCCGCGGCCAGCAGCACGCTGGTCAGCCAGTAGATCGCGGCGGTGGCCGCCAGGATTTCCGTGTACGCAAAGGTGTTGGCCGTCAGCAGATTGCTCTGGTAGGTCATTTCCGGCAGGCTCATCACGGAGAAGATCGCTGAATCCTTGAACATCATGATCACCAGGCTGGTCGTGGGCGGGATCAGGAAACCGAGCAATTGCGGGCCGACGATGTACCGCTGCACCTGCCAGCGCGACATGCCCAGCGACAGCGCGGCGCCGGACTGGCCGCGCGGCACGCTGTGCAGCGCGGCGCGCAGGATTTCGCAGAAGTAGCCGCCCGTGTACAGCGCCGTGCAGCCGATCGCGACCGCCATCGCCGAAGCCGCCACGCCCAGCTTGGGCAGCCCGAAGAACGACAGATAGACCAGGATCAGGTACGGTACGTTCCTGACCGTCGCCACATAGCTGCGCGCAAGGCAGGCGGGCGCCAGCGAGCGCAGCCGCGAGGCATAGGCCGCGAGTGTGCCGGCGAGCACGCCCAGCGGAATCCCGATGGCGCTGACGACGGCCGTGACCTTCAGGCCGCGGAGCAGCACGGGGACAGCCTGCGCGGCGACGGTGAAATCAAACGGCATGGGGCAGCATCCACGAAACACGGCGCTCGCAGACCCTGGCGGCGGCCGAAATGCAGAACAGGATCACGAAGTACACCGCGGCGGTCATGGCAAAGACCTGCAGCGGCAGGTCGCTCTGCAGCGAAGCATTACGCGCCACCGTCGCCAGTTCCGGCACCGCGATGATCGACATCAGCGACGAGGCTTTCAGCAGGATGGTGAATTCGCTCGTCAGCGGCGGGATCGCGCGGTAGAACACCTGCGGCAGCAGCACGTGGCGCCAGACTTGCGGCTCGCGCATGCCCAGTGCCTGGGCCGCCGCGCGCTGCGCATCCGGAACGCTGCTCAGCGCGCCGCGCAGGATTTCCACGAGATAGGCGCTCGTATTGCAAGCGAGCGCGCCGATGCCCGCCGCCAGCGGCGAGATGGACAGGCCCAGCAGCGGCGGCACGACGTAGTAGGCCAGCAGCATATGGATCAGCGCCGGCGTGCCGCGGATCGCGCTGACCCACGCCATGACCATGCCGCGCAGGAGCCGGTAGCGGGACAGGCGCGCCCACAGCAGCGCGACGCCCAGCACCAGGCCCAGGGCAAACGCGCAAGCCGACGCGCCGACGGCGACGGCGGCTCCCGCCAGCGCGCCCTCGAGAAACAGCGTCAGCACTCCGCCCTGGTTCAGCCATGCCAGCATGATGGATCGGCCCCGTCCGTTAGATGGCGCCGTCGGGAAGGTAGTTGGCGCGCGGGACATCCATCGGCGCACCGAACCACTTTGTCTGCAGCGCCGTCAGCTTGCCGTTGGCGTGCAGCTCGTTCAGCGTGTCGTTGATGAACTTGCGGATTTCCAGGTCTTGCGGGTTGGCGACCCACGCCAGCAGCCGCGGCTGGCCGACTTCGCCGACGATCTTGAAGGCGCCCGGCTGCTTGCGCATCTGGATGGCCGCCACGTTCGACGGGATGAAGGCGACGTCGACCGTCTTGTTGCTCAGCGCGAGGGCTGCGTCCGGATAGGCCTGGAACAGCTTGGTGTCGGCATAGCCCTTGCCGCGCTGCTCTTTGAGGGTCTTCTCGAACTGCTCGGCCGCCGGCTGCGAGGACGAGCCCATCTGCGTGCCAAGCACCTTGCCGGCGAGATCCAGGTCGCGCGTGATCGATGCATCGTCGGCGCGCACCATCAGTACCGGGCGCACCGTGCCGACCGGCTGGCTGAACGCAAAGCGCCGGGCGCGCTCGGGCGTGATGCTCACGCTGGTGGCCACGAAGTCGAACTTGTGCGACAGCAGGCCCGGCAGCAGCCCCTGGAACGGCAGGTTCATCTGCTCGAGCTTGACCCCGAGCTTGTCCGCCATGATCACCAGGATGTCGCGGCCGAAACCGACCACCTGGCCGTTTTCCACGAATTCGTACGGCTCGTAGGCCGCTTCGGTGCCCACGACCAGTTTGCCCCGCTTCTTGATATCGGCAATCGAGCCACCTTCCGCGAATGCGGTGGTCGGCAGGGCAAGCGCCGCGCTGGCGCCGAGTGCGAGCCGGAAAAAGTCGCGGCGGGAGTAAGGCTGCATATTTTATTTATTTCAGTATTTAATTCTGCTTAATTTGTCGCGGCCGGAAACAAACGCGGATGCCGCTTGCAGTGCAGGTAATGTATTGCCAAGAAAGATCGATGAAAAATGATTTTTTTGATGGTATGGTTTCACAATTCAACACCTTTTAGCACACTGCCGTGCATCGACTCCGCCCCGAACTCACCGAGCGCCATCTGCGCTCCCTGCGGATTTTTTGTGCCGTGGCCCAGGCCAATGGATTCGCCGCCGCGGAGAAGCAGCTCAACATGTCCAAGGCCTCCATCAGTCGCCATATCCGCGAGGTCGAGGATCACCTGGGCGTGCGCCTGTGCGAGCGCGGCCCGTCGGGATTCGAGTTGACCGCGGCGGGCCGGGTCGCGCTGGATCTGGCCCGCGACGCGCTGAAGTCGCTGGAGCGCATCGGGCCGGAAATCGACGCCGTGCGCGGCGTGCTGTCGGGGACGCTGACCATCGGCATGTCCGAGCAGATCATGCAGCACGAGGACTTCCGCATGTCCGAGGCGCTTGCCGCGCTGCGCGAGGAGGCGCCGGGCGTGCGGGTCGAATTGGCGGTCATGGCCTTCGCCGAGCTGACGCTGGCGCTGCGCGAAAGGCGGGTGCAGATCGCGGTGCGCGGCATGTACAAGCACGATAGCGGCTTCAATTATCTGTGTCTGTTTAACGAACGGCAGCGCGTCTACACGGCGCGCCACAACATCAACCGGCCCCGCCGCCTGCCCCTGGTGTATCGCCAGCAGCCGTTCGTGCACGATGCGCTGAGCGTCCACGGCTTCAGCCGTGGCCCCGAGGCGACCGGGCTGGAGGCCGTGGCGATGTTCGTGGCCACGGGGCACTACGTCGGCTTGCTGCCCGAGCACTATGCCGATACGGTGTCGCACCGGTATGCCCTGGTGCCGCTGCCCGACGGCCCCGTGTACGACAACAAGATGTGCGCGATCACCGAGACCGCGCGTCCGGCCAGCCGCAGCCTGGATCTCCTCCTGAGCATCCTGACCCGCCTGCATGCCGGCGAGCGCGCCCCGAGGCTGGAGGCGTACGCCGGGTGATCCGGCCGACCGTCGGCCGGCGCTGGCGCGATTCCATTGCATGCTGTCCGCTATCGCCACGGCACGCCGCTATTGACCGGTCCGCTCGGACCCTGCACGCGGCCGCAGCCGCATGCCCGGCGCCAGCCGGGTCCAGGGCAGCTCGCCTGGGTCCGCGAGCGCGATGCCGGGCGCCTTGGCCACCAGCACCGCCTGCGCGATCGGCTCGAAGTCGGCGCGGAAGTGCACGGACGACTTGTTCACCAGGATCCGCATCCGCTCCGGCTCGATGCCGACCATGCGGTACTGGTTGCGATCCATCATCTGGGCGCGGCCGGTGGACACCGCAACGCGCACGCCGTCGATCCGCAGGCACGCGGATGGCCCGAGCTCGAGCCGTACGCCGCGCATCATCGGGCCGTCGAGGATGCACCGCCCGTCCGACAGGTTTTCCACGATGAACGTTCCTTCGAAGGGGGCGCCCGAGCCGGCGCCGAGCGTCAGGCGGATGGAGGCGCCGGGCCCGGCATCGTGCGCCGCGCGCGCGGCCTGCGGATCGTGGAGCAGACCGATCGCGGCCTGCTGCGCGTTGTGCCGTACCAGCGAGGCCAGCATGCCGGTGGTGTTGCCGTCGCCGCCGGCGCCCGGGTTGTCCTGCGTATCGGCAATCACCACGGGTTTCGGGGCCGCCCCCGCCATCCGGATCGCTTCCCGCACCGCTTCGTCGGGGGACAGGAACGTCGTACCCCAGCGGGGCTCGCTGTCGAGCAGGTCCTGGTACAGCGCATCGACGGCGCGGTTCAGCGCGTCGGCGTCCAGGCCGTAGCCCCAGACCATCGGCCCGCACTCCGGAAAGTCCGCGGCGGGAAACCCCGGCGCGAACGACAGCGACAGGATGCCGCCGCGCTCGGCCTCGCCCAGGCGCGCGTAGAAGCCGCGCGCGGGCTCCACGGTCGTGCACATGCCGTTGATCGGGATGAGGAACGGCAGGCGTCGCGACGCCTTGGCCACCGGCGATTGCGACGCCACCAGGTCATGCAGCAGTTGCGCGGCGCGCCGGCCGGTCGCGGCCATGTCCACGTGCGGATAGGTCCGGTAGGCGACCAGGCCATCGGCGCATGCCTGCATGCGGGCAGTCACGTTCGCGTGCAGGTCGAGCGATGCCACGATCGGTGTGCCGTCGCGCGTGGCGGTGCGCAGCCGGGCCAGCAGTTCGCCCTCGCCGTCGTCGTAATGCTCGGTCACCATGGCACCGTGCAGATCGAGGTAGATGGCATCGGGATCGTGCCGGCGGCTCGCCTCGACGATCTCGCCCGCGATCCGCTCGAACGCGTCTTCCGTGACCGGGCCGGACGGATTGGCCGCCGCCCACAGCACCGTCACCAGCGCGTGCCCGGCCGGCTCCATGGCGGCCAGGAAGCCCGCGATCGGCACATTGGCGTGGCGCAGGGACAGCACCTCGGCGCCCCGCTTGATCGCCGGCCAGCCTTCTCCTTTGACGAACTCGCCGTAGGTGGCCCGTGATGGCGCGAATGTATTGGTTTCGTGCTGAAAGCCGGCCACCAGGATCTTCATGGCGTCACCGGGCGGGCGGCTGCTGTGTCCGCTGGGTGGCCAGCAGGACCGCGCCGAGCACCAGCAATGCGGCCATCACGAGCAGCCCCGCCTGCAGCGAGCCGGTCGCCTCTTTCGTCCACCCGATGAGGGTCGGGCTGAAGAAGCCGCCGAACAGGCCGATCGAATTGATGAGGGCAATGCCGCCGGCGGCCGCCGTGCCCTTCAGATGCTGTTGGGGGATCGCCCAGAACACGCTGTACGACGCGAAGATCGCCGCCGAAGCCAGCGTGATGCTGATCAGCGCTGCGGGGAAGGAGGTTGCATAGGCCGCCCAGGCCAGCAGGCCCGCACCCAGGACGGCGGTGATCGCGCTGTGCAGGTGGCGCTCGCCGCGGCGGTCCGAACGCCGGCCCAGCGCGTACATGGCCACGATCATCGCGAGGTTCGGTATGGCCGAGTAGAGGCCGATCTGAAACAGGTCCGAGAGGCCGGCAGATTTGAGGATCGAAGGCAGCCAGAAGCCGACCGCGTACACGCCGCAGATCAGGCAGAAGTAGGCCGCGGCCAGCACGTACAGCTTCGGCTCGGTGAGCGCCTTGCCGAAGGACGAAGCCTGCCCCGGGGCGGCGCGCGCGATATCGCCGGCGATGACGGCTTTCTGCGCATCGGTCAGCCAGCGCGCGTCGGCCGGCTTGTCGACCAGGTAGCCGTAGGCCGCGATGCCTAGCAGGATGGAGGGGATGCCCTCGGCCAGGAACATCCACTGCCAGCCCGCCAGGCCGCCCGCGCCGGCAAAGTGGCCCATGATCCAGGTGGATGCCGGCCCCCCGATCACGCCGCCGAGCGGCGCGGCGCCGAGCACGACGGCCATGGCGCGCGCCATCCGTTCGCCCGGATACCACTGGGTCAGGTAGTAGATCATGCCGGGCGCGAAGCCGGCCTCGAACACGCCGAGCAGGAAGCGCAGCGCATAGAACGTCCACACGTCGGTGACGAACAGCATGGACGCCGACACGATGCCCCACAGGATCAGGATGCGGCTCAGCGTCCGGCGCGCGCCGATTTTCACGAGCAGCAGATTGCTCGGCACTTCAAACAGCATGTAGCCAAAGAAGAAAATCCCGGCGCCGAGACCGTAGGCGGCATCGCTCAGGGCCAGATCATTCTGCATCTGCAGCTTGGCGAAACCGATGTTGATGCGGTCGAGATAAGCAAACAGATAACAGGTCGCCAGGAATGGCAGGATGCGCCGGTTCACGACGCTGTAGACGCTCGTGCTGCGCTCCCCCGAGTGCGCCTGCGCTGGAATGGCGTTAGCGGCCATGGATCTCCTTGCGGAATCTCTTTATGCGAAAGGTGATCGCACTGTAAACGAAACGCATACTGGAGGTGTCCGCTATTTAGTGGACAGGGTGGACTAAATATGTGGACGCGCTAATGCAGTAATCCTCATCAATGCACACACGCGGTTTTCAAATCGCGCTCGAAGCCGAATCATTGGCGCGAGGATTATCGACAAAATGAAATGGAGCCCGTGCCCGGCCGATCCCGCCGGAGCGGAAGTTGCCTATAACGGGACGGCGCAAGACGATTCGGGCGCACCAAGGAGATCACCATGTACGACATCACCCGCGCCAAGATGCGGGTATTCCATGCGATTCTGGAGCACCGGTCCGTGCGCAAGGCCGCGGATCAGCTGGAGATGAGCCGGTCCCTGGTGAGCCGGTACCTGACGGAAATGGAAGACATGATCGGCGGGCGCCTGTTCGACCGGACGGCGACCGGGCTGATGCCCACCGATGCGGTGCCGTATCTGCTGGAATATGCTCGCGGCATGGAGGCCTCGCAGGAGAAGCTGCTCGACCAGATGCACCAGCTCAGGAGCCTGCAGAAGGGCAATCTCCTGATTTCCCTGAGCGAGGGGCTGGTCGATACGCTGATGGAAGACGTATTGGCCGGCTTCATGAAGAAATATCCCGGCGTGGAAGTCGTGCTGAACATGCGCGCCACGGCGGAGATCATCAACGATGTCGCGACCAACGAGGCGCATATCGGGCTGGCCTACAACCCGCCGATGACCAGCGGCATCGCATTCTGCGCAAGCGCCGTCCACCATATCGTCGCGGCGGTGCACCCGGAGCACCCGCTCGCCCGGTGCGACGATCCGGTCCCGCTCGCGCAGGCGCTGGCCTATCCGGTCGGCATCATGCCGCCGGCCTTTGGTCTCGGCCTGCTGATCCGCACCATCGCGAAAGCGGAAAACCTCAACCTCACGCCCAACTTCAATGCCAACACCCTGATGGCGCTGCGCGCCTATGCGCGCCACACCCGGGGCGTGGCGTTCATCACGGATTTCTCGATCCGCAAGGAAGTCGCGGCGGGGCTGCTGGTCGGCGTCCCGCTCAAGCATCCGCTGGCGGAGAACCAGTATGCGCGGGTGATGGTGAAGGAAGGGCGACCGCTGCCGCGCGCGGCGCAGGAGGTCATCAACAGCATCAACGCCCATCTGTCCACGCTGACGAGCGATCGGGTGAACGATATGCGCGGCGGGCGCGGCTGGTTGCGGGTGGTGGAGACGGCCCGGACCTGAGTGGCGGGTTCGAAGTCATGCGGCCTATAACAAATCGTACTGCTGGGCGAGACGCGCGGCTTCGTTGATCCGGTTGACGCCCAGTTTCTCGTTGATCCGCGAGTACATGGAATAAACGCTCGCCACCGAAAGCCCCAGGCTTCTTGCAACCTCCTGCGCAGGCTCTCCGGCGAGCACGAACTGAAGCGCGGTCAGATCGCGCGCGTCGAGCCCGAACCTCGCAACCATCAACTGATGCTGTGCCGCCGTGCGCATGTCCAACAGGGTCAGCGATATGGCGCGAAGCAGCGATTGCCATTCGAGAAGGCGGGCTTCTCCGCCATCCTCCATTTCGACGTTGTTCGCAATGTGCAGGACGCCCAGCAGCGAAGTCGCCCGTGAATGCGCCGGGACGACGAGATTGCTGCGGAACCCGTACTGGCGTGCAGTCGCGCGCATCTCGCGCTGCCCGGCACTGGTGATCGGGATCACGCTGCCGGGCGCGGGGGATGCATTGAAACGTGCGTACTGCAAATACGGATCATTGCTGTACCAGTGGCGGTGCTGGTAGATCTGGATCCACTCCGCGCTGCAGCCGACCAGGAAGCGATAGCTGGAGGCTGTACCATTCGCGTCCAGATTGAAGGTGCTGAAAATGAACGAAGGGATCTGGAGGTCCGAGAATATGCTCCTCAGACGTGCGTGCAACTCGATGTCGTGCGTGCAAGCACCCAACGAGTTGATCTTTGTCAGCACCTGATCGAGATTCGCTTGCATCCGCTTTTCCGAGCTCTCTCAAGGCGCGAGCACCCGGCTCATTTTCTCCTGAATCAGGCCGTAATGCCGCTCGAGCTGCATGAAATACGGGTCGGCCGTCATATAGTCGAATAAAGTCGAGCCCCCATCGACCCAGATGGAATGCATGAAGGTGGAGCCGTCCGCTTGAGTGAGTTCACGCTCGAGCAGCATCAGTGCGTCAAGTATCAGGAAGCGCAAACTGACTCGTTCGCGTCCAATTGTGACTTCCGCTTCGTAGACGAGATTTTCCCGATTTTTCACTGACTGAGTCGGCCATCAACTTCTACGACTGGAGCGTCCAGCACGTCGACCGCGTACACCAAGGGGTGATGCGCTAACCCGGTGGCCGCTTCATGCGCTTCTTCCAGCACGACCATCAGGCCATCGTGCGTCACCCGCTCGACTACGGGCGCCAATATATCAGCGGTAGATGGGGGGGGGCTGATGACCACGCCGAAAAATAGTCCTTTTTCCAGCAACGCAAACGATGCGAAGCCACCAGAAAAACCATCAAGCATCAATTTCACGCCTGTGCTGGCCAATGCGGCCGCCCGATTTTCCGCGAGAAGCGGCTCTTCGAGAAATGCGCTTTCTGGGACTTCGAGCACCAGCGTGCCTGGAGCGACCTGAAATTCCCTGGCGAGCGTGCGCACAATGGACGCGCAGTCAATGGTAAGGAACTGATTCCTGTCGAGCCGGTAAGCGAGCCGGACCGGGCCGCCTTGCCGGCCGGTGAGCGTGGCACACATCTGCAGCAGGGCAAATTCGGTGAGCGGGCCGAGCAATCCATTTTCTTTGTTAACGGGGACGGCGTCTTGAACAGGAGCGAGGCGATTCCTGTCATCCGTAATCGCTGCCACCACGCGGAAACCCCACGCACGCTTTTCGTTCAAGCGGTGGATGGGATAGAACGCAAGCTTGAGAATCCCTTCGCTCAAGGCAGATCGGAGGCGCTGTTCGGCCTCTACGGCACGGCGCGTATTTTCGCGCATCTCGTTCGAATAGAACCGCCACGCCGTTTTCTGCGTTGCCCGCATCTGCGACTTCGCCGCGTACATGGCTTCGTCGGCTTCGCGGATCAGCGTCGCCACGCCATCTTCGGTCCGCGCATGGACGGCAACACCGATGCTTGCGCGAATGTTGAAGATGCTGCCTCTCAGGGTTACGGGCATCTCGAAAATGTCGACGATTTTTTCGAGTACCGTTTTCGTGATCGGATAGATATCTTGGGCTGCATCCTCCGCTCGTAGAACCGCAATGAACTCGTCCCCTCCAAAGCGCCCCAGAATGTTCGGGGTCACCCCATCCTGAAGCCGGGCGGCCATCTTTTTGAGTAGTTGGTCGCCGGCTTCATGGCCGAGGGTGTCGTTGACGTGCTTTAAATTCCCCAGATCAATGTAAACCACGGCAAGCCGGTTCAGACCGACCTGCCCCGGCAGCATTTCGCTCAGCCGCGCCAATAGCCCGTAACGGTTCCAAAGGCCGGTGAGCGCATCGGTTTCGGAGAAGGTCCGGAGGCGGTTGCGACTCTTGGATAGGCGATGAACGAGCACCGAAATCGCTGTCACGAACATCAGAAAGAAAGCGGAAAACGCGGCTGTGCCAGTCAGATACAGCGCTTTCATCTTGGTGTACGGCACCATCGCCTCGGCGTACCCCAGCGAAATTTCAACCGCCAGCGGGTAGCCCGAAACCGGGCGCCGCGCAACGATTTGTTCTACCAAGTCGCGTCTTGTACTCTTGGCGATCCCGTTCGCCATGGCGGTCTCAGCGCCGGACGCGCCATCCGACAGCATGGTGCCGTCTGCCAGAAATACAGAGGCGGTACCGCTCTTGCCCAAATCGGCCACATTGGAAAATTCGCGGGTGAGGTAACGGCGGTCCTCCGAAACGACGACGACGCCGGCAAAGTCGCCGTTTTTCTTTTCCAGCCGCCGCGTGAGCTGAATTGTCCATTTTCCGGAGACGCGGCCCAGTACCGGTTTGCTGATATAAAGCCCGCGCGTGTCGGGCTCGCGGTGTACCTTGAAGTGCTCCCGGTCTGTGATATAGACGCCGCCGGCGTAAGGAATGGTGCTTTGGAGAATGCGGCCGGTGGCATCGACGACCGAGACTTGTGCCGCGGTTGCCCGGGAGAAGAAGCCCTCGTCTTGCAGGGCGCGGAGATCGATCGACGCCGGGTTGAACTCGTACTCGCGCTTGACCACCAGCGCAATGACATCAATATCGTGGATTGTGGTGTCTACGTGTTGGGCCAGCGCGTCAGCCAACACGTTGGCCTTGGCCTGAGCCGTTTGCAAGACCTCCGTCTTTTCGACGGAAAGCCGGGTCAGCACGCCAATCCAGACAGCGGCGAGTACCAGCACGCCCACCGCCAGAATCAGGTATGTGCTTCGGTCCCCCCGTTTCAAAGGAAATTTTTCGGGCATGACTCGTCGACAGATCGCTACGCAGTGCGTGATCTTACTGGAGGGCCGAGCAGCACGCGACTGCTCGGCCCCCCGGGTACCCGATACGCGGGATGCAAATTCAAGCCCGCCCCGTTATCGAGGCGCGGGAAAACCCGTTCGTTGTTCCCAGAGATTGACGAACGGCAGCATGCTGACGCTGGCATACAGTCCCGCAACCGTGTAGGGCTCTGCCTGGATAAACGCTTTCGCTTCTTCGGCGGAGTCGAAATCGAGCACCAGCAGGCTGCCCACCGGAGTCGTTCCATCTTCTCCGAGCAGTGGCCCCGCAAAGGCAAACCGGTCTGCGAATTCTGCGAGGTACTCGCGGTGGGCTGGCCTGAGCTTTGCTCGCAGGTCCGTGCCCGGCACGTCGATGTTGTAGAAGGTGTAGAGCATGTTTATGCAATCTTTTGGGAATACACGTTTTTTCCACGGGTTTCGACAAGACATAGACCCGCGAGCAAGCCGATTGCGGAAACCGCTGCGAGCAGCTCGATTGAATAGGTCATGCCTTGCAACCCGAAACGGTCGATCAGCGCGCCGATCAGCGGCTGAAAGATGGCGGCGGCCATGAACATGCTGGTGTTGGTGACACCAATGGCCATCCCCGCGGAATCGGGGGCGTTGACTTCTTTCGCAATGGCCCAGATCAGCGTGTAGCTGGTCGAGGCGATGCCTTGAATGGCGAAAACGATATAGCTTTCTCCAGCAAATGTTTTCATCGGCCCCAGCATCGGAAGCCATGACACCAGGTAGATGGCGGCGAGCATCAGGAGCAGCCCTTTACGGTTGCCCAAGCGGTCGGACGTTCTGCCAAGAAAGAGTGCGGTGACTGCGTGACACAGGATCATCACCAGCACGTGGGTCGACGCCTCGCTTTTTGTCAGCCCGACGGCTTGGACGAGATAGGGCACGGCCCACAGGCTGGTGAACGTGAAAAACGTACCGCAGATGCCGAAGCCCACCCAGAAGCACGGCCATGTTCGTGCGTTCGTCACGACCGCCAGCAGTTGCCGAACCCATGATCCGCGCGTTGCGGCAGTGGCGGTGCTGGAAGGGCCGTCCGGATGCGCGAGCCCGAGGTCGGACGGTTTGTCGCGCACATACAGCGCGATGAGCGCGCCAGCGGCCAGCGTCAGCACGCCAATGCCCCCGATGATGAGCCGCCAGCTCACAACCTGCGAGGCCATTTGCAATGGCGTGGTCGATAAGATCGACCCCAGGTTGCCGAAGAGCAGCGTCAAGCCGCTCAGGGTGGCGAATTGTCGCGACGAGAACCAGGATGCATTGAGCCGGAGCAGCGCGACGAATGGAATCGCGGCGCCCAATCCGATGAAGCCGCGCCCGATGCATGCGATGCCCACCGTGTGCGCACTGGCGAAGACGAAGGCGCCGAGCGCTGCCATCATGCAGCCGGCCACCAGGAGTCGCCTCGGGCCCAGCGTGTCGGCAATGATGCCGGTGGGGATCTGCATGGCCATCACGACGAAAAAGAACACGGCGGTAACCGATCCCAGCTCCGTGCTGGTGGCGGAGAATGCTTGTTGCAGCTCCATCGACAGTGCCGCCGGTGCAACGCGATGAAAAAAGGACACCATGTAGGCGAGGATGGTGAGCCAGAATGCCGTCCACTGGGCGACGCGAAGCCCCTGTTGTTCCGATCGTGCTTTATCGTGCATGGAGAAGCGCCTCATGCCGGGAGCGCATTCGACGCGGCAGTCACTGCGCGATCTTTTGCGTAGTAGTGGATTTCCAGCAGCATGCAGCCATGTTCGGATTTGAACGGGCCGTGATAGGCGCCAGGCGGCCGGCAGGCGTAGGTATGCGGGCCGAACGGTGTGCCGCCGTTGCCGTTCGCGTCATTGCCAACGGTCAGATCCCCTTGCACCAGATAGACCTCTTCCCAATAGGCGTGCACAAACGGCGCGGTCGTATAAACGCCGGCAGCGAAGCGAAGCAATCGGGTGCGGCAGCCCGTGGCGGTCTCCGGCGACAGGTCGCCGCACAGAATCTTTTCCTCGATGCCTTCTGGATACCCTGGCGGGACACTCCAGCCTTCGGTCAGGTCCAGCGAGAGGAATTCAAGGTGAGGTTTGAGCATCGTCATCTCCTATCAAAGCACTTTGGTCCGGTACGTACAGGCGAGCGTTCTTCCAAGCACCGGGTCATGCAGTTCGGCGCGAAAGCAGTCTGCGGCGCCGACAGCGCCTTTGACCGGCACCGTTCCGCCGAAGAGCACATGACCATGGTCGAACGGCGCCTCAATCTTCGAAAGCAGCGTCCGTGGATGCAGCAGTTCCGACGCCGCGCCTTCCTGGTACAGCCGTTCGATTCCATTTGTTGTCGCAAAGCTGCGCAGCATCAGTTGATCCCAGTGGGATTCGACTTCGTCCAAGCGCCAGCAGGCATGGCTGACGGGTTTCGCGCACACTTGTTTCGACAGGGCGATGTCGTGTCGCTCAAGGGCGCGGTCGGTGTGGTCGGAGCCGACGGTGACGTATAGCTGCCCGTCCAGGTTGAACAGGCAGAACTCCACCTCCCCGCTTGAGCTGTCTCCGACGGTTTCGATGACGGGGGCCGTGGTCAGCAGCGCGCTGGCAACACGATAAAGCGTGGGGGTTTGCTCGGGGGGCGCAATGCCAATGGCTGCAAGCTCGTCGATATGGTGCTGAACGGCCATTGGGTTTCTGCCGGTCCATCCCGCAATCGTGAGCGTGTTTGCCGCCAGTTGCATGGTTCGGGTGGTGCTGCCCTCTTCGCGGAATTCGAGCGTGGTCATCATGGTTCAGAGATTGCGAAGAATATCGGTGGCCGCATCCAGCGTTCTTTCTTGCTTGGCAAAACAGAAGCGCAGGAGTCTTGCCTGTGCATATTGCGAACCGAACCCCGATATCGGTAAGCAGGCGACACCGTGGGTCTCGATCAGCCGATTCGCGAATTGCGCGTCAGGCAGGTCGGAGATGGCCGAGTAGTCGGCCAACTGGAAGTAGCCGCCGCCAGTTGGGGCGAACGTGAAACGGGAACCCTCCAGTCCCTTGAGAAAGCGGTCTCGCTTGCGACGAAAGAGTTCGGGCAAATCGCGGTACGCTGCGTCATCCAACACGACGGCCATTGCCTGTTGTAACGGCGTGGGCGCTGCATAGGTGTTGAATTGCAGGATCTTGCGAATTTCATGCGTCAGTGCCGCGGCACCGATCGCGTAACCGATCCGCCATCCCGTCACGTGCATTGTTTTGCCGAGCGAACCGACGACAACCGTGCGTTTGCGCAGCCGCTCATCCGAGATCGCAGTAATGTGCGGTTGTTCGAAAACGATGTTGTGGTAGACCTCGTCGCTCAGCACGAGCAGGTTGTGCCGGTCGGCCAGTTCGGCGAGCCGCGCGACGTCGCCCGCCGTCCAGCAGCGACCGGAAGGGTTGTGCGGACTGTTCACGATAATCATGCGTGTGCGAGGCGAAATGCGATCCTCGACTTCGTCCCAGTCGATTTCGAACTTCGGTGCTTGTAAATCCACGCAGACCGGCACCGCGCCCGCAAGCAGAATGGCGGGGGCATACGATTCGAACGCGGGCGAGAGGAAGATGAC
Organism: Ralstonia nicotianae; assembly: GCF_018243235.1. Classification (NCBI taxonomy): domain Bacteria; kingdom Pseudomonadati; phylum Pseudomonadota; class Betaproteobacteria; order Burkholderiales; family Burkholderiaceae; genus Ralstonia; species Ralstonia nicotianae. The sequence goes on along the minus strand of NZ_CP046675.1, from coordinate 1,300,982 downwards.
TTCTTCGCCAGCGTGGATCAGGCTGCCGACCGCCGCCGAGATCGCCTGGGTGGCCCCCGCCGTGATGGTGATTTCCGTCTCGGACGACAGATCGAGCTGGTACAGATTCCAGAACATGCGGGCGATGGACTGTCGCAAGGCTTCCGAACCCTCCGGGAGGCCGTACTGATGGTAGTTGCCTTGCGCGGCTTCCGTCAGTGCGTCCAGCAATCGCCGGTCGGGCGCAAAGTCCGGAAACCCTTGCGACAGGTTAACGGCACCATGCTTCTTGGCGGCGCGCGACATGTCGGCAAAGATGGAGCCCTTGATGTGGGGCAGCCTGGAGTCGGACACAATCGACGACATAGTCGAATTCATATAATGTTTTTTGAATCAGGCAATGGGAACCAGCACGTCTGCGAGCATGTGCTCGGTGATCAAGCGTTGCCGCACCAGCTCCATCTTTCTTTCCAGCCGGACCGCGGCGTGATGCGGAAGGCCGCGGCCAACCTGGATGCCACGCTCCCGCATCGCTCTCAAGTTGTTTTGCTCGCGGGTCGCTTGCCGATTGAAGTACCGGGCCTGGATCTCGCGCCCGGCCCACTTCAGCGCCCGCTGCCATCGTTTTGGCATGGCGATAAAGCTCGACTCCCGCACGACGAGAAAGCAGAGCGGCGTGCTGTAGCCGAGCGGCAAGTAATTACGGCAATATCGAGAAAGCGACGTGCCCGCCGACCCATCGCCAGAGGAAAGTACCGCGTCGATTTCTCCGCTGTCGAGCGCGGCGGACAACTGGGAAAATGGCATGCGGACAGCCGTGCAACCCAGCGCCGAGAATACTTCGCTGGACAAGGCGTCATACGTTCGGATCCTGCAACACGCGAGCTCCTCTTCGCAGTCGATTGCACGCGACGTCCATAAGCCCGTCGGAGGCATTGGGACCGATGCGATGAGCCGAAAGCCTGCGCGATATAAGCCGTCTTTGAAAAGACCACGGAACCGTCTGGCATCGTCTTCCGCGTCGTGCCATCCGGCTTCGCAAGGGATGGCGGCCAGTTCGAATACTCTGGCATGCCCGATCAGAGAGGCGCCGAAGACAGCTCCTCCATCGAATTGCACGTTTGACGCTGCACATGCTCCCAGCACCGGTTGCGCTGTGTCAAAAAGAGCGTCGATTTCAAGCTCAGTGCCGATCGCGTCCTGAACGAGCGTCGTCAACGCGGCCATGGCCTCGCCTGGCAGGGTTCCCATCGGATATTCCGTTGCAAATGACAAGCGCATGGTTTTTTATGCTGTCTCAGGCGCATAGATAATGCGACGGAGTGTATTCAGCGCATTCGTAGAAATCACCGGGTCGATTTGCTATTGACATTCTGCTTGTCTGGGTGGTAACGGACAGGGCATGCCGCCCATGAGTGTGCTTGGCGGCAATGCATCTTGCGGATTGCCTGGGTGGCGGTTTTACAATGCGCTTTCCCGGTTTTTTGGGGACGCCATGCGTGTACTGCTAGGGAAAGACTGATTTATTCAGCACGAAAGTCATCGTTGAGTCGTTTGTAAACGTTGTCATGTGCATGCCCCAAAGATGAGTCTGGCATGAAGTGACAGATCAGTTTTGCGGAAGCGGAAAGCCAGGGGAAGACGCGGGTGACGCGCCGGCAGCGCTTCTTGACGGAGATGGAAAGCGTGGTGCCGTGGTCGCGTCTGATTGCGGCGGTCGAACCGCACTATCCCAAGGGCAAACGTGGACGGCCGCCGATTGGTCTGGAGCGAATGCTGCGCATTGACTTCCTTCAACAGTGGTACGGGTTGTCGGACGAGGCGCTGGAAGATGCGCTGTACTCATGAATCTGTTTGGTCATAGCAAGGCTCGCTACAAGGGTCTGGTCAAGAACACGGCGCAGTTGTTCAGTCTGTTTGGTCTGGCAAATCTGAGGCTCGCCAGGAAGCTGTTGTTGGCCTCAGAGGGGCGCAATCCGTCTTGAGCGCGCAAAGCGCGCCAGGAGAGGTCCGAAACGAGAGAAAAACGGCTTGAATCGGCCCATCTCTCCCGCATTGCGAAAACCGAGGTCCTTGGTGTGTGCAACATCACGCGCAAACCTCATTGATCAGCAATGCCCTAAAGACATCGCATGAAAGCGCTTGGGTAATCCCCTACGCAGAACAAGGCTGACCGAGGGACGGATGCGATAGCGCCCAATCTGTTCGCCTTGGGCGCGCAGCGCGTACATCACGCGTCGGCTGCCGTAGCTTTGGCCACTGGCGGCGAAGACTGCCCGCACATGCACTTCCTGACGTAGTTTGGCTGCGCTGGGCCGTGCATGTTGATGTGCGCAGCGTGGTGGTCTGGGCCCTCTGGAGCGTGCCGCAGCGGTGACCGGCCGCGGCGTCGGGCCGGGGGCGGCGTTCAGTGGAAGAACAGCGCCCGCATCCCGAAGGTGTGATGCGCCTCCGCCGCCATCAGCACCATCAGCACCAGCAGGCACAGGGGCGGTATCAGGATGGCGTACACCAAGGCCAGCCGCTCCCACATCATGTGCATGAACACGGACACGATCAGGCCGGCCTTGGCGATCATGAGCGCGACGATCAGTGTCCAGCGCATCAGGCCCTGCACCCGGAAGTAATCCACCAGATACGACAGGGTGCTCAGCACGAACAGCAGGCCCCAGATCTTCAGGTAGATGCCGATGGGGTGCTGCTGGCCATGGGCGCCGGGTGCGTGGGATGGATCGGTGTGCTCCATGGTCTGCCTCACCACAGGTAGAACAGCGCAAAGATGAACACCCAGACGAGGTCGACGAAGTGCCAGTACAGGCCCGCGATTTCGACGATCTGGAAGTTGCCGTGTTCGGTAAAGCCCGGCTGCAGGATCTTGCGCGCGATCAGCAGCAGGTAGATCACGCCGCAGGTCACGTGAAAGCCGTGGAATCCGGTAATCATGAAGAAGCACGCACCGAACTGCGCCGCGCCCAGCGGGTTGCCCCATGGGCGCACGCCTTCGTGGACGATCAGCTTGGTCCATTCGAACGCTTGCATGGAGACAAAGGTGGCGCCCAGCAGCGCGGTGGCCAGCATCAGCGCGGCGGCACGCCTGGCGTTGCGCCGGTAGCCGAAGTTGACGGCCATCGCCATGGTGCCGCTGCTGCTGATGAGCACGAAGGTCATGATGGCGATCAGCAGCAGCGGCACGTCAACGCTGCCGATCCTCAGGCCGAACACCTCGGACGGATTGGGCCACGGCACCGTGGTCGATATGCGCACCGTCATGTAGCCGATCAGGAAGCTGCTGAAGATGAAGGTGTCCGACAGCAGGAAGATCCACATCATCGCCTTGCCCCACGGCACCTTGAAGGCTTCGCGGTCGGCCGACCAGTCGTTGACGATGCCGTGCCAGCCTTGGGGCATCGCATCCGGCAAGGCTTCGGTGGAATCGGTCGGGAGCGTGGGCGTGCTCATGGCGTGGCTCCATACAACGGCCCGCAGATGGCGGCGACGAACGCGGGTGTGATCCACCACATCGCCGCCAGCAGCACGAGCCACACGGCCAGCAGGAAGTGCCAGTACGTTGCGCACAGGGCGACGGCGCGCCGGGCGCGTTCGGGATCGGCGCGCAGGCGCGCGGCGGTGATGCTCCAGGCGATGAGGCCGCCGATCACATGCAGCGCATGCAGGCCGGTGAACACATACAGGAAGCTGTTGGACGGGTTGACCGTCACGCCCTGTCCGGTGGCCGACAGCTGTTGCCACGCCGTCCATTGCCCGATCACGAACAGGGCGGCCAGCGCGCCGCCCGCCAGCAGCCACGTTGCGCGCCGCGTGCTTGCCTGCCGCGCCATCTGCATCGCCGCGCTGGCCAGCGCCAGCGCGCCGGTGTTCCACCACAGCAGCACCGGATGCGGGACCGGCATCCAATCCGCTTCGCGCATGCGCATCGCATAGGCCAGGATCAGCAGCGAGAACAGCGTCGTCGCCACGCCCATGAAGACGCGCAGGCCGATGCGTCCCGCGCCGGGCAGCACGGGCGGCGTGCCGGGAACGAAGCGGCGGGGCAGGGTCGTCATGCGCGCACCCCGCCAGCGTGAAGGATATCGGCTTGCGCCCCGGGTGTGCCCGGCGGCGGCTCGTTCTGCGGCACGAAGTCTTCTGTGCGGTCGGGCGGGCTGTATTCATACGCCCAGCGGTACACCACCGGCAGCGCGGGGCCCCAGTTGCCGTGCACGGGCGGCGTCTGCGGGGTCTGCCATTCGAGCGTGGTGGCGCGCCACGGGTTGCTGTCGGCTTTCCTGCCGCGCACCAGGCTCCACGCGAGGTTGACGAGGAACAGCAGCTGCGCCGCCCCCACGGCGAGCGCAATGACGGTGATGACCGTATTCAGCGTCTGCGCCGAGGGCGGGATGAAGCTGTAGCCCTCGTACGCGTAGTAGCGCCGCGGCATGCCGAGCACGCCCAGGTAGTGCATCGGGAAGTAGATCAGGTAGGTGCCGATGAAGGTGATCCAGAAATGCACGCGGCCCAGCGTGTCGTTGAGCATGCGGCCCGTCACCTTCGGATACCAGTGGTAGAGGCCGCCGAACACCACCAGGATCGGCGACACGCCCATCACCATGTGGAAGTGCGCCACCACGAAGTACGTGTTGGACAGCGGAATGTCCACGCTCACGTTGCCGAGGAACAGCCCGGTCAGCCCGCCGATCACGAAGGTGCTGATGAAGCCGATGGCGAACAGCATCGGCACGGTCAGGTGGATGTCGCCGCGCCACAGCGTCAGCACCCAGTTGTAGACCTTGAGGGCGGTCGGGATGGCGATGATCAGCGTGGTGGTGGCGAAGAAGAAGCCGAAGTACGGATTCATCCCCGCCACGAACATGTGGTGCGCCCACACCACGAAGGACAGCACGCCGATGATGATGATGGCCCACACCATCATCTTGTAGCCGAAGATGTTCTTGCGCGCGTGCGTGCTGATCAGGTCCGACACGATGCCGAAGGCCGGCAGCGCGACGATGTAGACCTCCGGATGCCCGAAGAACCAGAACAGGTGCTGGAACAGCAGCGGGCTGCCGCCGGCATGCTTGAGATGCTGCCCCATCGACACCACCGCCGGCACGAAGAAGCTGGTGCCCAGCGTCTTGTCGAGCAGCATCATGATGGCCGAGACGAACAGCGCCGGAAACGCCAGCAGCGCCAGGATGGTCGCCATGAAGATGCCCCACACCGTGAGCGGCATGCGCAGCAATGTCATGCCGCGCGTGCGCGCCTGCAGCGTGGTCGTCACGTAATTGAGCCCGCCCATCGTTGCCGCGACGATGAAGATCGCCAGCGACACCAGCATCAGCACGATGCCCAGCTCGGTGCCGGGCGTGCCGGGCAGGATGGCCTGCGGCGGATACAGCGTCCAGCCCGCGCCGGTCGGCCCGCCCGGCACGAAGAAGCTCGCCACCAGCACCAGCACCGCGAGCAGGTAGACCCAGTAGCTCAGCATGTTGAGGAACGGGAACACCATGTCGCGCGCGCCCAGCATCAGCGGGATCAGGTAGTTGCCGAAGCCGCCCAGGAACAGCGCGGTGAGCAGGTAGATCACCATGATCATCCCGTGCATGGTGACGAACTGGTAGTAGTGGTTCGCGTCGATGAAGGCGAACCTGCCCGGAAAGCCCAGCTGCAGCCGCATCAGGTTCGACAGCACGAGGCCGACCAGGCCGATGGCGATGGCGGTGAGCGAATACTGCACGGCGATGACCTTGTGGTCCTGGCTCCAGACGTAGCGTGTCCAGAAGCTTTGCGGGCCGTGCTCGTGGTCGGGGTGCGCGTAGGACATCGTGCTGCCTCGCTAGGGTTTGGCCGCGCTGGCGGCGCCTGGGCCGCCCTGCGCCTTGATGTAGGCCACCAGGGCGGACAACTCCTGCTCGCTCAGGTCGAAGTTCGGCATGACCGGCGCGAAGCCCTTGACCACGCGCGCCTTCGGGTCGCGGATGAACGCACGCAGATAGGCGTCATCCACCGGCGCGGTGCTGCCGTCGGCCATGGTTTCGGTCTTGCCGTACAGGCCCTTCCAGGTGGGGCCGACGCCGGGGCTGCCGTCCACGCTGTGGCAGGCGACGCAGCCCTTGGCCTGCGCCAGCGTCTTGCCCTGGTCGGCCATGGCCTGGGCGCCGGCACTGGCGCCGGCCGTCGCGGAGGCCGCCTGCACCGTGGCCTGCTGCCGTTGCGCGAAGGTCGGCTGCTGTTGCAGCCAGCGGATGAACGCGGCTTCGTCTTCCACCACCACCACGCCGCGCATGCTGGCATGCCCGATGCCGCAGAGCTGGGCGCAGAGGATGTCGTAGCGGCCGGCCCTGGTCGGCGTGAACCAGAAGGTGGTGACCATGCCGGGCACCATGTTCATGCGGGCCCGGAACGGCGGCACATAGAAGTCGTGCAGCACGTCGCGCGAGCGCGTGAGGACCTGCACCGGCCGGTTGAGCGGCAGGTGCAGCTCGGGCGTCTCGATCAGGTGGTTGTCGCGGCCGTTGGGATCGGCGGGGTTCAGGCCGAACGGGTTGTCGTCGCTGATGTAGCGCGTGTCCGTCGTGCCCAGCTTGCCGCCGGGGCCGGGGAAGCGGAAGCGCCATTGCCATTGCTGGCCGAGCACTTCGAGCTGCAGCGCGCCGGGCGGCGGCCGCACGTAGTCGGCATAGACGAAGAGGCCGGGCGCCAGCAGCGCCGCCACGCCGACCGCCGTCACGCCGATCAGCCACCACTCCAGCCGCCGGTTGTGCGGTTCGTAGGCGGCGCGATGGCCGTCGCGGTGCCGGTAACGCAGCAGCGCGGCCACCACGAACAGATTGACCGCGATGAAGAGCGTGCCGGTGATGACGATGGTGATCGTCAGCGTGTCGTCCATGCGCACCCAGTTCGATGCGATCGGTGTGATCCACCAGGGGCTGGCAAAGTGAAACCCCACCGCCAGCACGATGATGAGGATCAATGCAATCGCAAGCGCCATGTGCCACCCCGCTGTGCGCCACACGCTATAGCAAGGCTAGTCCTCTGATTTGCATCGTGCAAGGCAGCGCCCGGGGGAGGGCCGCCCCGCGTGCGGATCGCGACGATATGCGCGCGGCATGCTGCGGCGCAATGCCAAACGGCCGCCGCCGGCAGCGAAGGCCGGCGGCGGCCGTCTTCCGCAGCGCCGCCCGGTATGCGGCGCCGCGGGAAAACACCGGCGCGTCAGCGCATCGCTTCCTGTGTGCGCCGTTCCAGCATGCCGTACGTGATGGCGGTCGCCACGCCGAACAGCAGGTTCGCCAGCAGTGGCCCGGAGCCGCGCTCCGAGGCGAACCACGGGAACACCACCGTCATGCCGTAGAAGTTGACTACATAGGCCACGATCCCGAAGGCCACGCCGATGGCGGCTTCCATGCCGACGCTCGAATCGAAGTGGAACGGCGCGATGACGGCGCCGAGGATCATCCCCATGACGGCGCCCAGCACGAAATGCAACACCAGCGCGGTTGCCACGATGCCCAGGCTGAACAGCGACATCTGCTCGAGCGCGCTGGGGCCCATGACCATGGCCGCGATCTTGTGGGTGGGCCGCCACGGGCTTTCATTGAGCACCATGGTCGACCAGAAGAATTCCAGCACGATCACCAGCGCGCCGCCGATGACACCGGCCACGGCAGCGGCCAGCCAGTCGGGCATGCGGCGCTCCCAATGGTGCGATTGCATGTGCAGTTCCATACGACCTCCTTGCCGATGTATCGACTCCAGCACCCAGGCATCGATCGCGTCACTCGTGTCTCGGGTCAGCGCCGTGCGCGTGTCAGAAGTGCGTCCTCTGTGGATTCAGAATGGCAGATACGGATGCCAACGCAAGGTGCAAAATCCATGCGCATCGCACATCACCACGGCGTTCTGCTCGAAGTTCAGCATCAGCGTATCGGCGATGGCGGGGTCGTCGACGAACAGCAGCAGGCTGGGTTCCGGCAGCCATGTGGTGTCGTCGGCATCGGGCGGGCCGCCCTCGCCGTCGAGCCATGACAGTCCGCGCGCGATCGCCCAAGCAAGCAGTTCGGTCTGGCGGGCGGCGTTCTCTGCGGCGCTGACCGGATGCGAGAACGGCTGGCAGGCCGTGACGAACACGGCCCACGGCGCCTGCGCCTGCTTGAGCAGGGCCGCCACGCCGGGGTCGGCCGCGTCGATGCGCAGCAGCACGTCGCCGGCCGGCGCGGCGACGCGATAGTGTGCACGGCGGTATGCCGCGATCAGTTCGGGCGTGGGTGCGGGCGGGTGCCGGTGCGACATGGGTGAGCGGGCGGCGGGGCGGGCATCATTGTTGCGCGGGTGGGGCGGGGCCGTCTGATCTGGCGCAACGCAGGCGGGTTCCGGATATCACAGAATACCTTTGCACCGGTCAAGGCCGGCGCATCCCCAACAACAACTCTCCTGCGAGGCTCTCTATGTACAAGAAGATTTTGGTGGCGGTGGACGGCAGCGGCACCAGCAAGCTGGCCCTGGACGAGGCTGTGCGGCTGGCCAAATCGGCCGGCGGCACCATCCGCGCCATCTATGTCGTCGACAGCCCGGCCATCCTCTTCGACGTCGGCTATTACGATCCGATCGAGCTGCGCAAATCGTTCATCCAGGCGGGGACCACGCTGCTCACCGACATCGAGACCCGGCTGACCAAGGAAGGCGTGCCCCAGCAGGCCGCGCTGATCGAAACCCAAGGCATCGGCGAAGACGTCGCCGGCGCGCTGCAGCGCGAGGCGGTCAGGTGGGATGCCGACGTGGTCGTGATCGGCACGCACGGCCGCCGCGGGCTGGCGCATGCCATGCTCGGCAGCGTGGCGGAAAAGTTCATCCGCCTGGCGACCATGCCGGTGCTGCTGGTGCGCGGGCCCGCCAAGGACTGAGCCCGCGGCACCCGCGCCGCGTTCAGGCGCCGGCCGACACGAACAGCGTGCAGGCGCCTTCCTCCGCCGCGGACACATTGCGGCGGAAACCGGAGAACAGATCCCGGCCGACGCCCGCGTGATAGTGCGCCAGATCGGGCGCGCGGGTCTCGCGGGCGTTCCATTCCGCCTCCGGCACGCGCACCGACAGCGTGCCGGCCTCCGCGTCCAGCACCACGATGTCGCCGTCGCGCACGCGCGCCAGCGGTCCGCCGGTGAGCGCCTCCGGCGTGATGTGGATCGCCGCCGGCACCTTGCCCGACGCGCCCGACATGCGGCCGTCGGTCACCAGCGCCACCTTGAAGCCGCGTTCCTGCAGCACCGACAGCGTCGGCGTGAGCTTGTGCAGCTCGGGCATGCCGTTGGCCGCCGGGCCCTGGTAGGGCAGCACGGCGACGAAGTCGCGCTCCAGCTCGCCGGCCTTGAAGGCATGGATCAGATCGTCCTGCGCGTGGAAGACGCGGGCCGGCGCTTCCACGAAGCGGTGCTCGGGCTTCACGGCCGAGACCTTGATGACCGAGCGCCCCAGGTTGCCGTCCAGCACGCGCAGGCCGCCGTCCGGCGAGAACGGCTCGGCCATGCCGCGCACGATGTTGGTGTCCAGCGAAGCCGCCGCGCCCTCGCGCCAGACCAGCGTGCCATTCTCCAGGAACGGCTCCTGCGCATGCCGGCGCAGGCCCCGGCCCATGACGGTCGTCACGTCGTCGTGCAGCAGTCCGGCATCGAGCAGCTCGCGGATGACGATCGACAAGCCGCCCGCCGCCTGGAATTCGTTCACGTCCGCCTTGCCGTTCGGATACACGCGCGCCAGCAGCGGAATCACCGACGACAGGTCGTCGAAGTCATCCCACGTCAGCAGGATGCCGGCGGCACGCGCCATCGCGATCAGGTGCAGCGTGTGGTTGGTCGAGCCGCCGGTGGCCAGCAGGCCGACGACGCCGTTGACGAAGGCGCGCTCGTCGAGCACGTCGGCGATCGGCGTGTACTGCTGGCCGCCGTAGACGAGCTTGAGCACCTGCCGCGCCGATTCGCGCGTCAGCGCCTCGCGCAGCGGTGTGTTCGGGTTGATGAAGGCGGTGCCCGGCAGGTGCAGGCCCATGATCTCCATCAGCATCTGGTTGGAGTTGGCGGTGCCGTAGAAGGTGCAGGTGCCGGCGCCGTGGTACGACTTGGACTCGGCCTCCAGCAGGTCGGCGCGCGTGAGCTTGCCTTCGGCGTAGCGCTGGCGCGTGCGCGCTTTCTCGTCGTTGCTCATGCCGGTGGTCATCGGGCCGCCGGGCACGAACACGGCCGGCAGATGGCCGAACGACAGCGCGCCGATCACCAGCCCCGGCACGATCTTGTCGCACACGCCCAGGTACAGTGCCGCGTCGAACATCTGGTGCGACAGCGCCACGGCGGTGGCGAGCGCAATGGTGTCGCGCGAGAACAGCGACAGCTCCATGCCGTCCTGCCCTTGCGTCACGCCATCGCACATGGCCGGCACGCCGCCGGCGAACTGGGCGGTGCCGCCGGCGGCCAGCGCGGTTTCCTTGATCCAGGCCGGGAAGGTCTCCAGCGGCTGGTGCGCCGACAGCATGTCGTTGTACGCCGAGACGATGCCGATGTTGGGCCGCTCCAGCGCCTTCAGGCGGATCTTGGCCTCGCCCTCCATGGCCGCGAAGCCGTGGGCGAGGTTGGTACACGACAGCAGGGACCGCTCGACCTTGCGGCCGGCGTTCTTGCGGGTGGTTTCCAGATAGGCCTGGCGGGGGCCGCGGCTGCGGTCGATGATGCGCTGGGTGACGTCGCCCAGTACGCGGTGCAGGGCCATGCGGTTCTCCTGGTGGGACAGATCGATGTAATTTTCCTACAAACGGGCCGGCCGTGGGGCAGCGTTTTCCCTGACACGCAGGCCTGCGCCGGAACCGCCGAGCACGCGAATTGCGTGCCTCCAAAGGCGCAGCCAGCCTGCGCCGGCGTTGAATCGGCAGGGCACGCTGTTGCCGGGGCAGGATCCCGCCCGTCTTGCTCGTGATGTAGTAATACTACAAAATAGGCGAAAACAGCACGTTGCCCTGCTAGCCTGCACAAACGCGCTCACAATGAACGAGCGCATTTCCGGCCGCCCGGCGCTGACCGGGCGCGCTTCATAGGCTAGCCTATCCGATGGCTCACACACAGACAGGAGATGACGATGTCGGTGCCCGCATTCGACATGGTGTTGTTTGGCGGTACGGGTGATCTGGCCCGCCGCAAGCTGATTCCGGCCTTGTTCGATGCGCACCAGGGGGGCGAGCTCCATTCGCGCGGGCGGATCTTTGCCATCGGCACCCAGCCGCTGGAGACCGCCGGTTACCTGGCCCTGCTCGAGCGGGAGGTGCGCCCCACCATGCGCCTGTATTCCGGCGCGCCCGTGTCGGACGATGCCTGGGCCTCTTTCGTCGCCCGCATCGTCTACCAGCAGGTCGATGCGCGCAAGCCGGAACAGTTCGATGCCCTGGCCGCCGCGCTGGGCGAGAACCGCGCCCCGGTCACCGTGTGCTACCTGGCCACCGCGCCCGGCATTTTCGTCGACATCTGCGCGCAGCTTGCCCGCGTCGGCCTGAACACGCCCAACGTGCGGTTGGTGCTCGAGAAGCCGCTGGGCACCGACCTGGCCTCCAACGAGCGCATCAATTCGGCCGTGGCCGAGTTCTTTGCCGAAGACCAGATCTACCGGATCGACCACTACCTCGGCAAGGAGTCGGTGCAGAACCTGATGGCGATCCGCTTCGGCAACGCGCTGTTCGAGCCGCTGTGGCGCCGCGAGTGGATCAAGGACGTGCAGATCACCATCGCCGAGCAGCTCGGCGTGGAGAAGCGCGGCGACTTCTACGACGGCGTCGGCGCCCTGCGCGATATGGTGCAGAACCACCTGCTGCAGCTGGTGTGCATCGTCGCCATGGAGCCGCCTGCCAGCCTGTCGCAGGACGCCATCCGTGACGAGAAGCTGAAGATCCTCAAGGCGCTCAAGCCGATCCCGCTGCAGGAGGTGCCCGAGAAGACCGTGCGCGGCCAGTATCTGGAGGGCGCCATCGCCGGGCAGCCGGTGCAGGGCTACCTGGCCGAGCACGGCATTCCGCAAGACAGCCGCACCGAGACCTTCGTCGCCATCAAGGCCGAGATCGCCAACTGGCGCTGGGCCGGCGTGCCGTTCTACCTGCGCACCGGCAAGCGCATGCCGCAGCGGCTGGCGGAGATCGTGGTGCGTTTTCATGACGTGCCGCACGCGCTGTTTCCCAAGCCGCTGGTCCAGTTTCCCGAGAACCGCCTGGTGATCCGCCTGCAGCCGGAGGAAAGCATCCGCCTGCAGTTCCTGACCAAAACGCCGGGCGCGGCACTGGGCCTGCAGCCGTCCACGCTGGACCTGGACTTCACCAACCACGGCGGCGTGCGCCACGCCGGCGCCTACGAGCGCCTGCTGATGGACGCCGTCAACGGCCAGCTCGGCCTGTTCGTGCGCCGCGACGAGCAGGCCGAGGCCTGGCGCTGGGTCGAGCCCATCATCGAGGCATGGAACCAGGCCCGCACGCCGCCCAAGGGCTACACGGCGGGCAGCTGGGGGCCGGCCGCTTCCAGCGCGCTGCTCTCACGCGATGCCGCTGCCTGGCACGAGGAGATGTGATGACCCTGCGCTGGCACGCCATGCCCGATGCCCAGGCCCAGACGGAACAGCTGGCCGATGCGCTCGCCGATGCGCTGGCGCGGCAGATCCAGGCCCAGGGCAGCGTGTGCCTGGCGGTATCGGGCGGGCGTTCGCCGATTCCGTTGTTTGCCGCGCTGCGCGCGCGGCCGCTGCGCTGGGAGGCGGTGTCGATCACGCTGGTCGACGAGCGCGCCGTGCCGCCCGATCATCCGGACAGCAACGCGCGCCTGGTGCGCGAGCACCTGCTGCGGGATGCCGCCGCCGCCGCGCGGTTCTTCCCGCTGGTGCTGTCGCCGCACGTGCATGGTGGCTCGATCGATGTCGATGCCTGCATCGCCACCGCCAACGATCCGTTCCAGCAGCCCGACGTGGCCCTCCTCGGCATGGGCGACGACGGGCATACGGCTTCGCTGTTTCCCGATGCGCCGGAGCTGGCGCTCGGCATCGACCGCGCGCAGCGGCCCGCTTACCTGCCGGTGCGCCCCGGCGCGGCGCCGTACCGCCGCATCAGCCTGAACCTGTCGGCGCTGTGCGCGGCGCGCGCGCTGTTTCTCGCCATCGGCGGGGCGGCCAAGCGGTCGGTGTTCGACCAGGCCGCGCAGGGCACGGCGCGGCAGGCGCTGCCGGTCAGCTACGTCATTCATCAGCGGGAGGTGCCGCTCGATGTCTATTGGTCTGCATGAAGTCGGCGTGGGCAGCATGGACGATGTGACGGCCTACCCGCGCCTGGTCGGGGATGTCGGCGGGACCAACGCGCGCTTCGCGCTGGAGATGGCGCCGATGCGGCTGGCCCATATCGGCGTGCTGGCCGGCGACGACTACCCGTCGCTGGAAGCGGCCATGCGCGCCTATCTCGCCGCGCTGCCGCCGGAGATCGCCGCGGCGGGCGTGCGGCATGCGGCCATCGGCATCGCCAATCCGGTGCTGGGCGACCAGATCCGCATGACCAACCGCGACTGGGCGTTTTCCACCGAGGCGATGCGCCAGTCGCTGGGCTTCGATACCTTCGTCGTGCTCAACGATTTCGCCGCGCTGGCGCACGCGCTGCCCTACCTGGGCGCCGACGAGCTGGAACAGGTGGGCGGCAGCACCTGCGTGGCCGACGCGCCGCGCGCGCTGCTGGGGCCGGGCACGGGCCTGGGCGTGGCGTCGCTGCTGCCGACGCAGGCAGGGCGCTTCATCGCCGTCGCGGGCGAGGGGGGCCACGTCGCGTTTGCGCCGATGAACGACGAGGAAGTCGTCATCTGGCGCTTCGCGCGCGAGCGCTTCGGCCATGTCTCGGCCGAGCGGCTGATCTCGGGCATGGGGCTGGAGCTGATCTACGAGGCGCTCGGCGCGTGCTTCGACCTGTGGCAGCAGGGCCCCGCCGTGCGCCGCGCCGCCGACATCACCGCCATCGCCCTGGGCGAAATGGAAGACACCGCGGGCGATCACGCCCGCTGCCGCTACGCCGTCGATACGTTCTGCGCCATGCTCGGCACCGTGGCGGCCAACCTGGCGGTCACGCTGGGCGCGCGGGGCGGGGTCTATATCGGCGGCGGCATCGTGCCGCGACTGGGCGCCGCCTTCGCCAATTCACCGTTCCGGCGGCGGTTCGAAGACAAGGGCCGCTTCTCCGGCTATGTGGCGGCGATGCCGGTGTACGTCATCCATGCGCCGTACCCGGGGCTGATCGGCCTGTGCGCGGCGATGGATCACGCCGTGGCCAGCGGCCACTGAAACCGGCTGCGCAGGCCTATTCCGGCGCATCCGTCCAGCCGACCGCGCTGCCCTTGCGCAGCGCCGTTTCCAGCACCAGCGCATCCAGCAGGGTGAGGTGCAGCAGGCGTGCCACCATGGAGCGGTCGGCCACGTCGGCCTCCACGCCGGCGGGCAGCGTCACGTCGGCCAGCGCGGCCAGGCGGCTGCCCGGCGCCGTGATCGCCACCACGCGCACGCCGAGCTCGCGCACCCGTTCCACCGCCGTCTGCAGCTCGGGCAGATCGCCGGACTTGGAAATGGCGATCACCACATCCCCCGCCTGCAGCACGTTCAGCGACATCGACATCAGGTACGGATCGCTGTACGCATCGGCGGCGATGCCGTAGCGGAAGAACTTGGTCTGCGCATCGCGCGCCACCACGCCGGAACTGCCGAAGCCGTACAGGTCGATGCGCCGGGCCGCCTCCAGCAGCGCCACGGCGGCGTCCAGCGCGCGCGCGTCCAGCTGGTCGCGCAGCAAGGCGAGGGCGTCGATGGTGTCCTGCAGGATGCGGTGCCCCGCCGGATGCGTCGCCCGGGCCGGGGCCGCACCGCGCGGACCGTTGCCCTGCGCCAGCCGCAGCTTGAAATCGGACAGGCCATGGCAGCCCATCGAGCGGCAGAAGCGGATCACGGTCGGCTGGCTGACGCCGGCCTCGCGGGCGATGGCCGCCACCGGCAGGCTCAGCACCGTGCCGGGCTGCTGCAGCACCCAGTCTGCGACCTGCCGTTCGGCCGGCGACAGCGTCGGACGGGCGGCGCGGATGCGTTCGCGCAGGTCGGTGGCGGGTGCCTCGGGGGAAGCGGGCGGGGTGGGCGAGGCGGGCAAGGTGGCTTGCGGGGCGCGCAGCTGCGCGCGGGATCGGATGTCGATCGCATCACGATAAAGGCAAGCGCGGGGCCGCGCAACCGGCGGCGCGGGCCTGCCGTGCCTTGCTGCGGCGGTGGGCCGGATCGGCGGCGCCTGCGCGGCGTATGCGGGGCCTGCCGACCCCCCTTGCGGCCGGGGCGGCCCATTTCGCTGACGCGGTCTCCGCTTCGGGCAACCATGCCCGACGCGCAGGCCCCACAACTTAGCCTCAGGGTATGTCTGCCCAAAGGCGGGCAGGCATATCCCATCCCACTTCAGCCAAGAGGTCAGCATGAGTACCAACATCTCTAGCGCAGCGAGCCCGACCTTGCCGTTAGCCGGGCCGGGCGTCAACGGGCCAGCCGAGGGCAAATCCGATATGCCGGGTTCGCTGTTCTTCCAGTTCGACCACTCCACGGGCAGCACCCGTCCGGACCTGCCGACCGACCTGTTCTTCAGCTTCGGCGATTCCATCTCGCGTGCGGTGCAGGACGCGTCGAATCAATCGCCGGAGCAGGCTCCGGCCGCCGACCCGGCTCCGGCCAGCCCGGACGGCCAATCCTGCCAGCCGAGCCAGCCCGCCACCCCGCCCGTCGGCAGCGACGTGACCTGGAACGGCGGTACGCTCAACGACACCCAGCTGCAGATCATCGGCATCCTGAACCTGCACAAGGACAAGGGCGATATCAGCTGGGACAAGCTGCAGGACAAGATCAACGACCCCGACACGCCGCCCGACCTGAAGTGGGCACTGCAGGCGCTGTCGCAGGATTTCAACCTGTTCCAGGCGATCGGCTCGCAGGGCGACGGCCGTTTCGGCGGCAAGATCAAGGGCAAGGATCTGGCCGAATTCGCCAAGAGCCATTCGCAGGTCCTGACGTGGAACAGCGGCACGCTCAACGACAGCCAGCTGGAGATCATGTCCGTCCTGGCCCGCCACAAGGACAAGATGCCGGTCGACTGGAGCTCGATCCAGGACAAGATCAATGATCCCAGCACGCCGTCCGACCTGAAGGCCGCGCTGCAGGCGCTGGCCAACGATCCGGCGCTGTTCTTTGCCATCGGCTCGCAGGGCGACGGCAACTGCAAGGGCAAGATCAAGGCCGGCGACGTGAGCAAGTTCGCGGACAACCACCCGCAGGTGGAGGAGTACAACCGCAAGAAGGCCGAAGGCTATGTGAAGAACTACATTCCGTCCGACGCGAAGCCGGGCGACAAGCCTTCGGCCATGACGCAGAACGATGCGCTGCGCGAGCTGTACCGCTACTCCGACTACCTGCCGAAGAAGCTGGACATGGAAGCCTTCCAGCGCATCGTCGACGGCGACTCGGACGTCAAGAAGGCGCCGCCGCAGGTGATCGCCGCGGCCGAGTATTTCCTGCAGAACCGCAACGAGTGGGCGAGCCTGAACAAGATGGACGACCCCGACAAGCGGGTGGGCAAGTCGGACTTCCTGCAGCGCGCCGCCTCGGCCGTGCACCTGAGCAAGGAAGATCTGCAGACCGTGTCGACCATCAACAGCAATCTCGACGTGTTCTTCAAGGACGGCCAGAAGATCACCCGCGACCGGCTGGCGGCGATGTCGCAGGACGAGAGCCTGTCTCCGGCCGTGCGCAACGCGGCCAAGCAGCTGCTGCAGGATCCGCTGCTGTACGGGCTGATCAACAACGCGAACTCGGGCTACAAGACGAAGAACGGCTTCTTCAGCTTCGGCGGCCCGACGGTGGATTCCGGCGTGATCGGCAAGAAGGACTTCGAGAAGTTCATGTCGAGCATGACGGACGCCAACAAGACGGTCCAGGCGCGCAAGACGCATCCGGCGAACTCGGAGGCCAGCAAGAGCGCCGTTGCCGACATGGGCATGGGCATGGAAGACCAGCCCGACATCAAGGCGGTCAAGAAGAGCGGCGGCGCGCTGAAGAAGGCCATGGACAAGATCCTCACCATCTACTCGAAGGTGATGGACATCGCGTCGCAGGTCGTTGGTGCGCTGGGCATGATTCCGGGGCTGGGTGAAATCGCGGATGCGCTGTCGATGGGGATGGCCGCCGGGGCCTCGGCGGCCAAGGTGCTGTCGACCCTGCTGAACGGCGGCAGCCTCAAGAAGGCGCTGGCGGAGGCGGGCATCAACCTGGCCTCCGCCGCGCTGGGGGCCGTCGCCGGACCGGAGGCGCGGGTGGCGCTCAAGAACGGCCTGACCAAGATGCTCGTGGAGAAGGTGGCCAACACCGGCATCGATCTGGCGGTCGACAAGGCGAAGTCGTTCGTGGATGGTTACCTGCAGGACCTGAAGGGCCGTCTGCACGCCACCGCGGCCAACGCCGTCAACACGGTCAACACCGGCGTCAACTGGGTGTCGGACAAGACGAAGGACTTCCTGGAGAACCCGGTGCAGAACCTGACGCCCCGTTTGAATATCCCCGGTATCACCCCGTATCAGCCGGGCTATCCGGTGGTGGCGCCGGCGGCCTGAGGCGGGTTGCGGCGGCTTTGCGCGCCACGGGGCTCCCGCGCTCCTGGCGTGGCTGGCGGGCGGCGCGTCGCGCAAGCGGGCGCTGTCCGCATCGCGGTTTTACAATGAGCCATTCCCGGCTCATTTTTTTTGCACGCGATGCGCGTACTACTGGTCGAAGATGACGACATGATCGGCGAGGCCGTGCGCAAGGGCTTGCGCCAGGACGGCTTTGCCATCGACTGGGTGCGCGACGGCGAGGCCGCCGTGCAGGCCATCGGCGCGCCCGGCGCCGCATCCGAAGCCGGCGGCTC
Source organism: Ralstonia nicotianae (assembly GCF_018243235.1). Lineage (NCBI taxonomy): Bacteria > Pseudomonadati > Pseudomonadota > Betaproteobacteria > Burkholderiales > Burkholderiaceae > Ralstonia > Ralstonia nicotianae. The sequence continues at coordinate 1,283,041 of NZ_CP046675.1, read as the reverse complement.
GATGTTCGACCTGATGCTGCTCGATCTCGGCCTGCCCAAGCGCGACGGCCTGGACGTGGTGCACGAGGTGCGCCGGCGCGGCATCACGCTACCCATCCTGATCCTGACCGCGCGCGACGCGGTGGCCGACCGCGTGGCCGGCCTCAACGCCGGCGCGGACGACTATCTCGTCAAGCCGTTCGACCTGCAGGAACTGGCCGCGCGCATGCATGCGCTGCTGCGCCGCCAGGGCGGCCGCGCCGATCCGCTGATGCGCCACGGCGAGGTGCTGCTCAACCCCGTGACGCGCGAGGTGCTGCGCGCGGGCATGCCCATCAAGCTGTCGGGGCGCGAGTTCGCGGTGCTGCATGCGCTGCTGTCGCGCCCGGGCAAGGTCTGGTCGATCGCGCAGCTGCAGGACAACCTCTACGGCTGGGACGAAGAGGTCGGCAGCAACACGGTCGAGGTCTATATCCATGCGCTGCGCAAGAAGCTGGGCAGCCATTTCATCCAGAACATTCGCGGCGTGGGATACGTGATCCCGCGAGAGGCGCCGACGCCGCCCGCGGAACCTGCCGGCCGGTCGGCGGCTCCATAGCGCACCATGCAATCCATTCGCAAGACGCTGTTGTGGTGGCTCTCGGGCGGACTGCTCGCGGGCATCGTTGCCGCCACGTTCCTCATCTACGCGCAGGCCCGCCAGGAGGCCAACGCGCTGTTCGACTACCAGATGCAGCAGGTGGCCGCCGCGCTGCCCAGCCAGTGGATCGACCCGCCGCCGCCCGCGCTGGCCGGCATCGCCCACGACGACGATGTGGTGATCCGCATCTGGGACGACACCGGCCGCAGCCTCTACCTGTCGCACGCGCGGCCCGACCTGCCCACGCAGGCCGAACTGGGCTTCTCCGATGTCGTCACGCCGGAGGGGACGTGGCGCGTCTACAGCGTCGCCTTCGGGCCGGCGGTGGTGCAGATCGCCCAGCCCTACAGCGCGCGGCACGAGGTGGCGGCCCGCATGGCGCTGCGCACCGTCGCGCCGCTGCTGATCCTGCTGCCGCTGCTGGCTTGGCTGGTGTGGTTGGCGGTGGGGCGCGGCCTGTCGCCGCTGGGCACGGTGGCCCGCCAGGTGCAGACACGCGATGCGGCCGCGCTGTCGCCGCTGCCCACGCACGGGCTGCCCGCCGAGATCCGTCCGCTGACCACCGCGCTCAATGACCTGCTCGCCCGCCTGGGCGGTGCGCTGGCGCACCAGCGTGCGTTTGTCGCCGATGCCGCCCACGCGCTGCGCACGCCGCTGGCCGCGCTCAAGCTGCAGCTGCAGGTGGCCGACCGCGCGCAGAGCGAGGACGAGCGCCGCGCCGCGCATGCCGATCTGCATCGCGGCGTGGAGCGGATGATCCGCCTCGTCGGCCAGTTGCTGACGCTGGCCCGGCAGGAGCCCGGCGCCGCCGACACGCAGCGTGGCCCGGTCGCGCTCGACGTCATCGCCGCCGAGGTGGTCGCCGAGCTGTCGCCGGCCGCGCTGCAGAAGCGGATCGATCTGGGCATCGCAGTGGAGTCGCAGCCGGCATCGGTCGGCGGCAATGCCGATGCGCTGCGCGTGCTGCTGGTCAACCTGGTCGACAACGCCCTCTGCTACTGCCCTGAGGGCGCCCGCGTCGATGTGTCGACCGGGCATGCGCCGGATGGCGGCGCGCAGCTGATCGTGGAAGACAACGGCCCCGGCATCCCCGCCGCGGAGCGCGAACGCGTGCTCGATCGCTTCTACCGGCCCGCCCAGGCGCCCACCGGCGGCAGCGGGCTGGGCCTGGCCATCGTGCGCGAGATCGCGCAGGCTCACGACGCCACGCTGTCGCTGGAGGCGCGCGAGGGCGGCGGCCTGCGGGTGGTGCTGCGGTTTCCGTTTCGCGCCGCGGCCTGAGCCGAAACACTTTGTTGCATGTGACGTCCGGTCGCTTAAGTCCCCTTAAGTCCCGTTTAAGTCTGCCCGCCTACGATGGTCTGCAACCGATGGGCACGGCAGGCGACCCTGCCGGCCGTGGCCCTCGCCCCCAAGGCACATCGAGCAAGAGAGGACACAGACATGACGCGTCAAACCATGGCACGCAGCGCGGTCGGGCTGGCCGCAGTGCTGGCCGTTGCGGGCGGCTATGCCTATCTGCAGAAGGACGTGATGACGCGCGCGGTGGCCGCGCCGCTGGCGGCCTCCGCGACCGCCCAAACCTCGGCCGCCCCGATGGCGGTGGCCGTGCCGATGGACTTCTCCGCCATCGTCGAGCGCTACGGTCCGGCGGTGGTCAACATCAGTACCACCGCGCGCGCGCAGCGCACCTCCATCCAGGGTTTGCCGCCCGGCGTGAGCCCGGACGATCCGTTCGCCGAGTTCTTCCGGCGCTTCATGCCCCAGGCGCCGCAGCAGCAGGGCGACCAGGTCGTCAAGGGCCTGGGCTCCGGCTTCATCGTGTCGCCTGACGGGCTGATCCTGACCAACGCCCACGTGGTCGACGGCGCGCAGGAAGTCAGTGTCAAGCTGACCGACCGCCGTGAGTTCAAGGCCAAGGTGCTGGGGGTGGACAAGCAATCCGACGTGGCCGTGCTGCGCATCGCGGCCAGCAACCTGCCGACCGTGCAGATCGGCAGTCCGGCCGGCACCAAGGTGGGCGAGCCGGTGCTGGCGATCGGCTCGCCGTACGGCTTCGAGAACACTGTCACCGCGGGCATCGTGAGCGCCAAGTCGCGCTCGCTGCCGGACGACACCTACGTGCCGTTCATCCAGACCGACGTGGCCGTCAATCCCGGCAACTCGGGCGGCCCGCTGTTCAACCAGCGCGGCGAGGTGATCGGCATCAACTCGCAGATCTACAGCCAGACCGGCGGCTACCAGGGCCTGTCGTTCGCCGTGCCGATCGACGTGGCGATGAAGGTGGAGCAGCAGCTGGTGGCCACCGGCAAGGTCACGCGCGGCCGGCTGGGCATTTCGGTGCAGGAGGTCGACCAGTCGCTGGCCGATTCCTTCAACCTGCCCAAGCCGGAAGGCGCGCTGGTCAACGCGGTGGAAAAAGATGGCCCTGCCGCCAAGGCCGGCCTGCAGCCCGGTGACGTGATCCTGCAGATCGGCGACGTGCACATCGGCCATTCGGGCGACCTGCCCGAGCAGGTGGCCGAGATCAAGCCGGGCTCGACCGTGCCGCTGCAGATCATCCGCCACGGCAAGCCGACCGCGCTGTCGGTCACCGTGGGCGAGGCCAAGGATGCCAAGGTCGCCGCCAATACGTCCGCCGCGCCCGACAAGGGCCGCCTGGGCCTGGCCGTGCGCCCGCTGCAGCCGGAAGAAAAACGCCAGAGCGGCCTGCCCGGCGGTCTGGTGGTGATGGACTCGAGCGGCCCGGCCGCCAAGGCGGGCATCCAGCCGGGCGACGTGATCCTGTCGCTCAACGGCACGCCGGTGTCGTCGGCGCAGGAACTGCGCGCGCTGGTGGATCGCGCGGGCAAGCACGTGGCGCTGCTGGTGCAGCGCGACGATGCCAAGATCTTCGTGCCGCTGGACCTGGGCTGACGGCGGGACCGCTGCGCGCAAGCCGTTGCCGATCGCGGTGCCGTCCGGAAGCGGGCGGCGCCGTTTTTGTACCGCGTATTGCGCGCCGGCATTGCTTTTGCACGTGCCGTGAGCCACAAACGCAGGTATCATGCGGGTCATGCGCCGCGCTAACCTGTAAATCCAGCGTCGGCGCGGTCAGGTGAGCGCATGACGATGGACTTCTACTCCGATCTGGAAGGTTTGCCGCTGTTTGCCAAACCCGCTTTCGGCTGGGAAGACCCGCTGTCGTCCGTACTGACCGTCTCCCGGCCCTTGAAGCCCCGCCGCTCGCGCCTGCGCCAGTGGCGCGGTCCCATCACGCACTGGGAGCGCGGCTACCGATCCCACTATTGCCGCGACAAGCGCGGCATCAAACTCGGCGAGATCCAACTGAGCCCGCGCGGCCAGGCCCCGCTGGTCTACAGCTGGCTGGCCGGCACGCTGTCGGGCGTGGAGGCCTCGCTCACGCATGCGCGCACGCGGGTGGAAGATGCGATCGGGTTCGGGGTGCGGCAAATGGCGCTGTTCTGAAGCGCCGCGCGCTTGGCCGTCCGCTGGCCGATTCCGGACGCCGAAGCGATCACATCGAATTCCCGCCCTGCAATAACAACAACCCAAGGGGCTTCAATTGATCCGCAACCTGATTGCGATGGCGGTCGGCATCGCATTGTCCACGTCGGTCGCTGCCGCAGACCGCACCGAAAAAATCCAGAAGCTGATGCAGGTGCAGGGGCTGAGCCAGATGGTCGAGCAGCAGATCGCCAGCGGCCGCGAGTTCAGCCGCAAGCAGGCTGAACGGACGATGGCGCAGGTGCTGGCGGGCTTGAACGCGGATGCGGCCTACCGCAAGCGTTTCCAGGAGGCGATGGAGGCGTTCATCGCGGACATGCAGCCATCGTTGAGCCCCGGGGAGATGGTCGCGATCTGGTCCCGGCTGTTCGGCGCCAAATTCACCGATGCGGAACTGGACCAGCTGATCGCGTTCTATGCGTCGCCGCTCGGCCAGAAGGAAGTGGCTGCCTCGCGCGATGCGCTGCCGGCCATCAACCAGCTGTTCCAGGCGAGGTACAAGCCGGTCCATGAGCGCGCCACGGCGGCTTTTCTGCAGCGCATGCAGCAGATCCGGACGGAATGCCGCTGCGATCAATAGTTTGTGCGGGCAGGTCGATAGCGCGCCCAGGCGGGTGTCGCCGCAGGGACACCCGCCCTGGTTGCCGGCACGATTGCCCGCCGGCAGGGCGGCGGCGTCCCGCCGCCTGCGAGGTGGCACGTTCAATGCGTCATTCTAAGATTCCACACCACCGGGGAGACGCCATGTCGATGATCGTCCGCATCTTTTCCGAGCACGCGAGCGCCGAGGCCGCCCGGCAGGCCGTACTCGATGCCGGGCTGTCGCCCGATTGCATCGCGCTGTCGTTCCAGGGCGACGAGGCCGGCGCGCTGTGCGGCAATTTCCTGTCCGGCGACTACGAGCCGGGCGGCGAGATCGCCGAGACCTATGAGCGGAAATTCCGCAACGTCGTGATCGGCGGGAAGTTTGTCCTGACCGTGGAGGCGTCGCCCGAGCAGGTCGGGGTGGCCGAGGCCGTGCTCGCCGCCGCGGGCGGGAGCGCGGTGGATGATCTGAGTCCGCCGCCCAAGTGAGATGGGCATCCCGTGGGCCGGTGGATGGCGCCTGGACCCAGGTGGTCGGCCCCGGGGATTGAGGCGCCACGGGATCGCCGTCCCGCTGGGGGGGATCGCCGTGGCAGGCATGGGGGCCGTCAAGCTGCCTCGCGCCGCCAGCGTCGGCGTCGTGCAGCTCAGTCCGGTCGGCCGATGTAATCGAGCTTGCCGATCTCAACCCCCGCATGCCGCAGCAACGCATACGCGATGGTGACGTGGAAATACAGGTTGGGCAGCACGAAGCCGCGCAGGAAATCCAGTCCGGTGAAATTGAGTTCGCCGCTCGGCGCTTGCAGCGTGATGGCGCGATCCTCGCTGCCGGCGAAGCTTGCCGGGTCGATGCCGTTGACGAACGCCAGCGTCTTGGCGATGCGGGTCTTGAGCTCGGGAATCGTCGTTTCCACATCGGGGTAGCGGGGCAGCTCCGTTCCCGTCAGCCGGGCCGCGCCGCTCTTGGCCATGTCGCACGCGATCTGCACCTGGCGCGTGAGCGGGTGCATGTCCGGCGCGAGACGCGATGTCAGCAGGTTGGCCACATCGAATTGCCTGGCTTCCGCGTGGGCGGCGCCCTTGTCCAGCAAGGCGGAAAGATTGCCGAGCATGCGGTTCACGCCCGGAACGAGGAAGGCGTACATCGAAGGTGTGGTCATGTGGGGCTTCCTTGGAGAGAACGAGGCCGGCAGGTCGCGGCCCGGCCGGGGTGACCGGCGCAGCGATCGTACCGCTTCCGTCGGCACGGAGGGCCATCGGTGCGCGTATCGGGTGAGGCGCTGCCGGCCCTCGGCGGGGACAACGGAAAGCGGGGGCAGCAACAGGCGCTGCGCACAATAAAAAAGCCTGCGCTTGCGCAGGCTTTCCGTCAATTTGGCGGCCAGTTCAGGTCTGGGCGCACAGCAGGACGCAGTTCCCGACCAGCGGCCAGGTATTGCCGCCCAGAAAGAAATAGATCCGTGCAAGCACGCCTTCCTGATTGAGCAGGTCGAACAGGGTGACGGTAATGAGCAGCGTACAGACGAGCCGGACCGAGAACCGGGCCACCTGCTTGCGGCGATCTGCCGCGCGTTTTCGGGAAAGGATGTCCAGAGCTTGCATCGGGTTCCTCATCAGGGTCGATCTAGCGTAGGGCGACTCGTATTGGGGCAATGCAAACAAGTGCAATTGCGCGCATGGCACGCCGGTGCTCCGCCTTGTGGGCAGGGCACGGTGCTGGCAGCACGTTTGGTGTAGTGGAAACGGGTCCTTCCTGCCGACCGTTCAGGCGGGCAGGACGGCTACGGGCCGGTCGGCGATCAGGGTTGGTTCCAGGCTGACCACTATAGGGCGCGGAATTGCCGATGGATATGGCAGTGCAACATTGTTGAGTGTTCAATGATATTGATGTCTGAAATAAGTAACTTTCAGTGTGTTTCAAGTGAGTTCCAAACAGTTGGGGGATGTTCTCCACACTGTGTGATCCCTTATGATCCGCCCCGAGTTCAATAAAGAGGGTGCCTGACGCTGGGGGATCGGCGGCCGCGAAGCACCCCGCACAACAAGACGTTCGGGGAGTTTCATCGATGCGCCAGCCGGTCACGGCCCGCGCACGCGCTGCGCTGGAGCAGCCGCGTGCCATTGAACAACAACAAGAACAACACAGCATTCCCGCGGGTACCGCTGATCCCGTCAGCCGCCATGACCGCGCCAGGCGCTCGTTTGTAGCGCGGGCCATCGCCGCCGCCGTTGCGCTCATCAGCTGGCTCGGCCCGGTGCAGGTCTCCTGGCAGGCGGCCCGGCAGAGCGCCGCCACGATTGCACTGCACGGCACAACCGTCGATAGCCCATTCACGTCGTGGCGCACCACCGGCCGCCTGCTGGTGCGCTGGGGCCTGCGGCAGGCGCAGGCCGGCGCCATCACCGATCCCACCGCGCCGATCCGCTTCACGCCCACCCTTACCCAGACCACGGGAGCGAACGGGGGCGTCCCGGTGATCAACGTGACGACGCCGAACGCAAGCGGCCTGTCATACAACCTGCTGCGTTCGCTGACGGTCGATGGCGTGGGGCTGATTCTGAACAACAGCCTGCTCGGCGGCGGCACGCTGCTGGGCGGCAACGTTACCGGCAACGCGAACCTGGCCACGTCCGGCCCGGCCTCGACGATCCTGACGCAGGTCACGGGCACCGAGCCGATCCGCATCAACGGCACGGTGGAGGTGTTCGGCGCGCCGGCCAGCGTGATTTTTTCCGCGCCAGCGGGCATCTATACGCAGGGCGCGGGGTTTACGAACACGCCACGGGTGACGCTGTCCAGCGGTACACCGCAGTTTCTGAGCGGCAGCGGCGCAAACGTTTCATTCGACCAGGCCACCGCGGTGGGCTTCCTGGTCAACAGCGGGCGCATCCAGATCGACCCGGCGGCGGGTTCCACGGCCGGTGCCGGGATCGAGGGCACGGTCGGGGCGATCAACCTGATCGGCCAGACGGTGGGTGTCAATGCGCCGCTGTACGCGGGCAACCAGATCAACGTGATCGCGGGGAACCAGCAGGTCGCGCCGGTGGCGACGGGCACGGGCCGGGCGGGTTCGGACTGGCAGGTGAGCGGCGCGGGCGCCAATGCGGCGGCCAACAGCGCGAGCGCGCAGAACGGCCTGGCGATCGACGCGACGGCGTTCGGCGCGATGACAGCGGGGCAGATCAAGCTGATCTCGACGGCGCAGGGGCTGGGCGTGCGCGCCGCCGGCGACCTGGCGGCCAATACCAGCAACGTCAATATCGATGCCAATGGCGATGTCAGCGTCGGCAATGTGTATGGGCAGCAGACCGCCGGCATCACGACGACGGGGGCGGTGACGACGAGCGGTGCCGTGCGGGCGCAGCAGGACGTGACGATCGGGGCCGGCGGTGACGTGACGCTCGGCGGTGCGGCGCAGGCGGGCAACAACGTGACGGTGAGCGCGGGCGGCAATGTTGCCGGATCGGGCGATCTGGCTGCCGTGCATGGCTTGAGCGTGAGCGCGGGCAACAGCGCCAATCTGGGCGGCAACCTGAACGCGGCAAGCATTGCCGTGACCGCACAGGGCAAGGATGGCACGGGTGATATCACGCTGGGCGGCAAGGTGGCTTCGCCTGGAGGCATTGCGCTGAATGCGGCGCGCGATACGACGATCGCGGGGCAGTTGACCGGCGGCAGTGGCGTGTCGGTCAACGCCGGCCGCAACCTGTCGGTCTCCGGAGCGATCGGCAGCGTGGGCGATCTGAATCTCGCCGCCGCTGCGGGCAGTGTGAGCACCACGGGTGCCGTCACCACGCAAGCCAACCTGACGGCGAGCGCGGGGCAGGACGTTCGCCTGGGCGGCACCACCGCCGCCAACGGCCATGTCGCGATCCAGGCAAACGCCGGCAGCATCACGACGGCCGGCACGCTGACGGCCGCGCAGGACATCGCGCTCACCGCCGGGCAGAACGCAACGCTGGGTGCCGCCACCCAGACCGGCGGCAATCTGACGGTCACGGCCGGCAATACGGTCGGCGGCGCGGGCAATCTCACCGCTTCCAAGGCCATCGATGTGCAGGCGGGAGGCAGCGTCGATGTGAACGGCAATGTCAGCGCGAACCGGATCGCCATGCAGGCAGCCGGCCGCGACGGCGTCGGCGACATTCGTCTGGGCGGCAACGTCGGCGCACCGGGCACGATTACCCTGAACGCCGCGCGCGACACCACCATTGCCGGCAGTGTGGTGTCCGACAGCGATCTGAATCTCGCGACCCAGCGCAATCTGAGCGTGGGTGGCGTGGTCGGCAGTACCAAGGGCAATGTCAGCCTGACCGCGCGCACGGGGGCGGTGACGACCCAGGGCGCGGTCATCACGCCGGGCAATCTGGTCGTCAGCTCGGGCGCCGACACCAGCCTGGGCGGCCAGGTCAGCGCGGCGGGCACGGCCAGCGTCAACGCGGGCGGCAATCTGAGCACGGCCGGCCAGATCGGCAGCAACGGCACGCTGACGCTCAATGCCGGGCAGAACCTCACCATCGGCGGCCAGGTCGGCAGCGGCGCCGATGCCAACTTGCAGGCCGGCAGCAACGTTACCGTCAACGGGGCGCTGACCAGTACCGGCAATGCCAGCGTCCTGGCCGGCCAATCGATTGCGCTGGCCGGGGATGTTGCCGCGGGCGGCAACGCGACCCTCGACGCCAGCCAAACCATCACCGGCCCGGGCAACCTGAGCGCGGCCCAGACCGCCAAGGTGACCGGCGGCAGCATCGATCTGGGCGGGCAGGTCAAGGGCAAGCAGGTTGCGCTGACGGCCAACGGCAGCGGCAATCTGGGTGACGTCCGTTTGGGTGGCGCTGTCGGCGCGCCCGGCAGCGTGACGATCTCGGCGACACGCGATGCCACCCTCGGCAGCAATGCGATTGCCGGTGGCGACCTGACCGCCACGGCCGGGCGCAATCTGACCGTCAACGGCGCTGCCGCCAGCGTCAATGGCAACGTCAACCTGACCGCGCAGGCCGGGCAACTGGCGAGCACCGGTTCGATCCAGGCCAACCAGGGCGATGTCAACGCGACCGCCGGGCAGGACCTGAACGTGGGCGGCAGCGTCTACGCTGGCCGCAACGCCGGTCTCGCCGCGCAGGGCGGCAACGCCACGGTCTCGGGCAATCTCACCAGCCTCGGCAAGACGAGCGTCGGCAGCGGCCAGAACACGACCCTGAGCGGCCAGCTCAAGACGGGCGGCGACCTGCAGGCCAGCGCAGCCAACGCGCTGAGCGTCGCGCAGCTGAACTACGTGGGCGGCAACGCGATCCTGCGCGGCGCCGACATCGCGGTCGGTTCGGCGGCGGGCCAATCCAATGCGGTGCAAGGCACGCTGGATGCGGTCGCTTCGCGTGGGCTGACGCTCACCGGCAACAGCAATGCCAATGCCCTGAATCTCGGCGGTGCCACGATCACCAACCAGGGCTCGACGCTCGCCACGCAACGGGCGACCGTCAGCGGCGGCACGGTCGCGAACACCGGGACGCTTGCCGCCAACCAGCTCACGGTCAGCGCGGCCGATCTGGTCAACCGCGGCACGGTGGGCGGCCAGGCCGTCAATCTGAACACGACCGGCAACCTGGACAACGCAGGCGGCCTGGTGGTGGGCACACAGACGCTCGACGTCACGACCGGCGCGCTCACGAGCAACCGGGGCGGGACGTTCTTCGGCGGCGATCTGACGGGCAAGTCGCCCACCACCGGCAACCTGACCCTGACCGTCAACGGCGGCGCGGGCAGCTTCAACAATGCCGGCGGGCAGCTGCTGGCCGGCAACAACCTGACGCTCAACACCCCGAACCAGGTCTTCGATCCGTCGGCGGCCAGCACGGGGACGCTGAACGCCAACAATGCGCTCACGCTGTCGATCCAGTCGATCAACAACACGGGCACGTGGAACGTGCAGGGCCGCAGCGTGGCGATCAACGCGGCCCAGGGCATCACCAACAGCGGCACGATCCAGAAGGCGGGCGACCTGTCGCTGTCGACGGCCGGCGCGCTGGCCAACAGCGGCCAGATCGTGGGCGGCTCGAACGTGGCGCTGTCGGCCGGCACGCTGACGAACACCGGCACGATCCACGCCGACGGCAATCTCGCGCTGGCGGGCAATGTCCGGAACGCCGGCACGGCCGAAGCGCTGGGCAACATCGCCGTCACCGGTTCCAACTACGACAACCAGGGCGGCAAGACCCAGGCCAACGGCGACATCCGGTTCGACATCGGCGGCACGCTCAACAACGTCGGCAGCGTGATCGGCGCCAACGGCAACGTGCACATCGCCGCGCAGAGCGTCGTCAACGACCGCACCGCGCCGGTGGATGCGGGCAGCAGCTTCGGCAAGGCGGTCAACGATGCGCTGCTGAACTCGACCATCATCGGGTCGTACTCGCCGTGGGTCTATGGCGGCAGCTGCGATAGCTGCAGCGCTTATGTTGCGGGTGCGCCCATCAATGTCACGATTGGCGATCTGGTGCGCAATGCGGACGGCACCACAACGCTGTATCTCGGCCCGGTTGCCGTCAGCTCCGAGAACGGCCCCGGCTTCGAGAGCCGCTGGTTCATGGGTTACAGCGGACTGACCATCAGCCCGAATGATCCTGACCAGAAGAGGGTCCCTCTGCCGACAGTGGACCGGACGATCGTGCGCCAGGCGGATGGCACGGCCGGCCAGATCACGGCCGGTGGTGCGATGGATGTTACGGCCGCATCGGTCTCGAACAAGGGCGGGCTGATCCGCGCCGGCAAGGACGTGACACTCAATGTCGGCAGCCTGGACAACAGCCGCTCGGCCACGCTGGTGAGCAGCCAGACCGACGCAGTCAATGCCGCGGAGCTTGCGGCGTTCCTGGACCGCATCAGTGCCATCGCCCGGGCGAACACGATGTCGTCGTTTGCCAATTCGGCCTTCCTGTCGAGCAGCCAGTATCTGATGTTCAGCAAACCGGATTGGCAAGGGTCGAGCTGCGACAGCTGCACGGCGCCGGCGCCTTCGGCGGTGGTGCTGGATGTCGGCCATGCGAAGGATGGCGCCCAGGCAACGGCGCCCGTCCAATCCACGGTGACCTACACGCTCGGCAAGGCGGGGCAGATCCTGAGCGGCGGCAACCTGTCGCTCACCGGCTCGGGCGATCTCACCAACGCGGGCGACCTGGCCGCCGCCGGCAAGGTCAAGATCACCGCGGCGGGCACCTTCACCAACCAGGGCACCTACGTGTCTTCGGTGACCACCACGGCGGGCTGCCTGCCCGGCGCGATCAAGTGTGCAGAAGGCGGCGCACACGTCGATACCCTCAACTGGCAGCAGACACCCAACACGGTCGCGGCCGGCGACACCCTGACCATCAACGCCGCGAGCATCCAGAACCTGAACGGGACGCTGGCCGCCGTGGGCAACGTGACGCTCACGGCCGGCAGCGGCGTCACCAACCGCGCCGGCGCGATCCAGTCGACGGCCGGCGATGTCAGCATCACCGCGCCCACCGTGGTCAACACGACCATGACGCCGGTCACGCTGCACAAGAGCTACGGGAACATGAACCCGAGCTACGCGGGCGGCTGCAACGCGGGCGGGACGTACAAGGAGAGCCAGTGCGCCTCGGACGAGACCACGGCGGCCGGCCCGGCCGGCGTGATCTCGGCCGCGCGCGACGTCAACCTGTCGGGCACCACGCTGACCAACAACGGCGCGCTGATCACCGGCGGGCGCAACGTGACGGTCAACATGGCCGGCAACGTCGACAACAACAGCATCGCGCTCAACGCCAACTGGCACGGCCACTGGGTCGAAGAGACCGGCTGGCTCAAGGGGGACAAGCGCCACGAGACGAATGGCGTGGCCGTGCTGGGCAACCTGGCCTCGGGCATCCAGGCCGGTAACGCGCTGTCGGTCACCTCGGGCGGCCGGACCGTCAACACCGGCAACCTGCTGGGCAGCACGGTGGACCTGACCAGCGCCTCGCTCGTCAACGGCATCACCAGCCCGACCCAGCCGACGCCGCCGTCAGTGCCGGGGCAGCAGGTCATCTCGCTGGCGCCGCCGCCGGCACCGTCGGGCTCGCTGCCGACGGCCAACAACACGGGCACCGGCCCGGCCGCGCAAGCGGCCAGCGCGACGCCGACCACGTCCAGCGCCTCCGGCGGCGCACCGCAGGCGAGCGTGACGCCGGTGCAAACGCCGGCCTGGCGCTTCCAGCCCGCGATCGTGACAACGCCGAGCGCGCCGGGCAGCACGCAGGTCAGCTGGCACTTCAACGCGCCGGCGGCCGGCAGTGCGGTGAGCGCATCCGCGTCCACCGTCAACGGCACGACCTACGTGAACCCGAACCCGGCGACGGCCGTGCTGGCCGGCGTCACGCCCGACAGCCTGCTGTCGCAGTTGCCGGCCGACCTGCGCCCGGGCGGCACGCCGTTCTACTACGACCCGTTCACCGAAAACCAGAAGCTGCAACAGGCCGCGCTGGCGCAGACCGGGCAGAGCAGCTTCGTCAACGGCCTGACCTATGACAGCCAGAACCGGCTCTCCGTCACGGACCAGGAAAAGCTGATCCTGTACCGGAACGCGGCCGACTACGCGAAGGCCCACAACATCCAGCTCGGCCAGGCGCTGACGCAGCAGCAGATCGCGCAGCTGGACAAGCCGATGCTGTGGTACGTGACGCAGCAGGTGCCGGACCCGAGCTGCAACACGGTGGCGAGCACGGCGTGCCCGATGGTGAGCGCGCTGGTGCCGCAGCTGTATCTGCCGGCCGGCTACGCGGATGCGATCACGCAGCCCGCGGGCGGCATGATCGCCGGCACCAACGTCAACGTGAACGTCGATGGCACGCTGCGCAACAGCGGGCAGATCGTCGCGGGCGATGCGCTCAACGTGCGCGCGGGCACCATCGACGCGCGGCCGAACGTGGTGAACGTCGGCACGTCGGCGTACAAGGTGGAGGGCGGCTGGCTGGAGGTGAGCGGCACGCAGGTGCAGCCGGGCGGGTTTATGAGTGCGGTGAATCTGAACGTTACCGCCAATGCGATCAACGCGGTCAACGATGCGTTCGCTGTGCGCAACGCGGATGGCTCGATCGACCAGGCCAAGACCGATGCGCTGATTGCGCAACTGAAGGCCAATCTTGGCGGGAACTACACCGCCGGGACGGTCAAGGATGACATCCACCAGAATTTCATCAAGGAACAGAGTGCACTGCCGACGTTCGTGGTGATGGTGATTGCGCTGGTCGCCGCCGTTGTGACGGCGGGCGCCGCTGCAGCAGCCATCGCCGCCGCAGAGGTCGCGGCAGCCGAAGCGGGCATGGCGACTTTGATTGCAACGGGCTCGGTTGAAGCCGCGACGGCAGCAGGCGGCATTATGGCCAGCTCGGTCTTTGCCGCTGGCGGCATAGCGAACTTGGCAATTGCTGGCGCGTTGGGCGGGATGGCCGCGAGTGTGGTTTCGCAGGTTGGCCTGACGGGCCGGCTCAGCGTGGGCCAGACGCTGATCGCTGGTGCCGCAGGGGCGATCACCGGCGGGATGACGGGATATTTTGGGGCGAACTACGGCATTGATCGCTTACTCGCGTCGACCGCGGCAGGATGCGGTACGGCGGCGATGTCTGGCGGCGATTGCAAGTCAGGAGCAATTTCCGGGTTCGCAACAGCAGCCATCGCTTGGGCGGGGGATGCGATGCGGCAGAATCAAATTGAGTCGTCGAAGCGGTTTAGTGGCATCACCGACACGAAAGCCTCTGAGTTGGGTCCGGTGGATAACGCTAGCGGTCCAAGTGCAGGGGTGAACGGTGACGGTTACAAGATTGCGGGAACGCGCGTCAGTTTCGATGATTTGCGGAAATATGGCGACGTGCAGCAAGCAGCTGACGGCTCTTGGACTTTTACGGGGACACAAGTTGACCCCAAGACTGGAACATTTTGGACTCTGAGAGATGCCCTGCAAAAGGAAGGAGGTTTGACCGGCGGCGCTCAGGGTCTTAGCGGGACCCTGAGTGGGGCTCCGTACGCACCCGGAACAGCCACAGATAAGCTTCTCGAAAGTTTTGCCGGGCCTCATGATTTCATGGGCAGCATTTTTGCCTATGACAAGTTGGGGAATCTGAAGCAGGGGATGACTGCTCTCCAGAGAACTCTATTTGAAATCCAGACGGATATTGATATTCCGTTGTCGGCTCCTTTTGCAGGGGTGACATTCTTGAATCAATATGGGGTAGATTGGTCGACCTTCCGGAACCAGTTTAACCAGACAAAGGACAAGCGATGAGAGTGAGTCTGTTGATGGTGTCTCTTATGGCGTCAGCATGTGCTGGTTGCCTGCACGCGCCTCCGAATTATCCTGGCGCTGGTGGGGATAATCTGGATCCTCGTCAGTTCACCAACGAGGCTTGTGTTGACCTTTCCGGGCGATATGAGGGAAAGGGAGAGATTGTCGATGGCGATCCGGGGTCGCTGCGTGACCAACGAACATGGCGATTGGACAACGTATTTCCATTCGCAAGCAGAGAACAGCTCGATAGCCTGTCGGCTGCCGCACGCCGTCCGGATGGTTTTTATGCGCCCCCCCAATATGGGATCGTCGAAAGGAAATCGGATCGCACGTATTACATCTATTTTGCCTTCCCTAATGGAAAAACTGCATCGTTCTCCCCATCTTTTGAAGACAAGGGAAGATTCGTGTGCACGGGCTTGGATGGGAAGATTGTTTGGGGTGGTGCAAGCGAGGGGGGGCGCTCTGAATTCGGCCCAAACTCTTCTGATTCTATTAAGGCGATCTATCTGGATGCGCAAGGAAATCTGATTTTGGAGAGGGGAATGCAGGTACACATGAACTTGCGGCTTCTTCATATTCCTGTTGGAACAGCGAAGTATTCCGCAGTGTACAGATTCCGGCGGCTGAAGTAACAACCACGTATAGAAGTGGTTGGCCGGTTATTGATGTCATCCTTGAGTATATTTGTCCACCCCACAAGGCCAGAACGCAAGATAAAGCTTGGTTTTTGCTGGGTGGCGCTGTTCTTCGGAACCTTCTGGGCATACTCGGAAGGGTTGATCGCCCACGGTGGCCGGCTGACCGCAGTCGATGGAGTCGCAGGGTTGTTGTGTCTCTATGGCGAACAATGCGGTCATCCTTCCGCTTTCGGCATCGCTCTGCTGCTGGTTATCGCCAAGAACATTTACTGTGCCCTCCGAGGGCAGTATTGGCTGCAGAACCTGCTAATCGATCAAGGCTATCGCGTCATCAGAGTCAATCCAGACAATCATCGTTAATCGGCTGGGCGGCGTGAGCGATTGGTCGCCGCCACAACAACAAAACAAGCAGTTTTAGGGGAAGCGTCTCGTGCAGTCACCACACCGCCCGGCCCACCTGGCCGCGCTCCTCGGCCTTTGCGCCGTCTTCGTCCCGCCGGTCGCCGTAGCCGCCGGCATCGTCCCCGACGGCGGCACCGCCACCACGGTCACCACAGGCGCCAATGGCCGCCCCGTAGTCAACATCGCCCCCAGCACCGCAGGCGTCTCCCACAACACCTACACCTCCTTCAACGTAGGCACGGTGGGCGCTGACCTGAACAACGCAACCGTCCGCGCCCGCACCATCGTCAACCAGGTCACCAGCACCGACCCGTCGCTGATCCAGGGCAACATCGCCGTGCTCGGCCCGCGCGCCAACGTGATCATCGCCAACCCGAACGGCATCACGGTGGATGGCGGTTCGTTCACCAACACGGGCAATGTGGCGCTGACCACGGGCCAGGTGTCGTTCAACGACTTCACCACGGGCGCCGGCCAGCTGCAGCGCAACGTGGTGCTCAATACCGGCGCCGGCGCCGGCGCCATCAACATCGGCCCGGGCGGCCTGGCCGGGGCGATGCTGAACCTGGAGCTGATCGCCAAGCAGGTGCGCGTGGCGGGCGCGGTGCAGAACAGCTTCACCGATGCCAACAGCCGCGTGCGCATCGTCGCGGGCGACAGCCGGGCGGAGATCGATACCAGCGTGTCGCCCACCGACAACCTGAACCCGTGGGTCACCTACAGCACGACCGGGTCGGGCCGGCCGCTGGGGCTGGCGATCGACATCGCGTCGGGCGGGTCGCTCACGGGCGGGCGGATCGAGCTGCTGGTCACGGACCAGGGCGCGGGCGTGCGGCATGCCGGCGCGGCGTTTGCGACGGCCGGCGATTTCGTCATCAGCAGCACGGGTGACTTGCAACTGGGCGGCGGCAGCGTCAGTGCGGCCAATGATGTGCTGATCGGTTCGGCGGGTCTGTTGGGCAATGGTGTGCTGGCGGCCGGTCGTAACCTCCAGGTGAGTGCGAACAAGGTCCACCTCGATGGCGCCGCGCTGTCGGCGGGCACGGCGTCGCAGGCCGGCAGCATCGTGATCGGCGCGGCGGGGCAAGTGCACACCGAGCCGGTCGCGATCGACCACAGCACGCTGAATGCGACGGGCGGCATCGGCCTGTTCGATGCCGGGCCCGGTGTGTCGATGACGGCGACGCAGCTGACGGCGGCCCAGAACGTGGTCGCGCAGGTCGGGGCGCTGTCGTTCGGCGCGGATGCGTCCGGCGCGAGCCGATGGATTTCGCAGCAGGGCACGGTCGCGATCACCGCGCCCGGTGCGGTGCAGGTGGCGGGTAGCAAGATCGATGGCACGGGCGGGACGACGGTGCAGGCCGTTTCCATCGCGCTCAGCGCGGTGAATGGCACGCCGGCCACGGTGCAGTCCTCGGGCGGCGATGTGACGCTGAATGCCACGGGTGCCTACGCGCAGACCGACTCGAACGTCATCGCAGCAGGCAATGCGACGATCCACGGCGGCAGCGTCAACCTCGCGGCGTCGGCGCTGCCGGCGTCGGTGGCGGCCATGAACGGCGGGGTGGTGATCCGGAGCGATGCGGATCTCGTCAACCTCGGCGGGCTGATCCAGGGCAAGACGCGCAACGCCGGCCAATCGGCCTCCGAAGGCGCGGTCACGCTGATTTCGGCCGGCGCAGTGCGCAACGATGCCACCGCGAGCACGCAGGGCATCGTTTTCGGCCAGGACGATGACGTGGTGGTGCGCGCCGGCGGCGACATCGTCAACCACCAGAGCCGCATCCTGTCGAACGCGAAGCTGACGCTGGCCGCGCAGGGCGACGTGTTCAATACGCTGGACAAGACCGCCGGCGCCAACGGCGAGCAGCCCGTGGCCTGGACCAGCAGCGGTACGCGCTGGCTGTTCCTGCGCAACCACAGCGCGGGGCTCGATGTGGATTACGGTTCCATTCCGCAGACGGGCCAGGTGCCGTATCTCGTGTCGCAGACGGGCACGGTGGTCAGCGGCCGCAATGTCAGCAACGTCGGCGGGCAGGTGCTCTCCAACGGCGGCGATATCGCCATCACGGCCGCCAACGTGTTCCATAACGAGGCGTTGGCGACGGGCTCGGCGCACTTCAGCCGCAGCTGCATGATCTTCTGCCGCAGTGAGGCGTCGAGCACGGTGTCGACCACGGGCGGTACGATCTCGGCGGCGGGCAAGCTGGCCATCCGGGCCGGCACGCTGGCCGAGAACATCGGCGGGCAGGTGCTCGCCGTCGGCAGCATGACCGTGACCGCGCCCAAGGTGCGCGCGGTCGGCATCACCGGCTACACGGCGCTGGCGCGCGAGCGTGGCTTCAAGGCATTCTTCGGCGATACGTGGGCGCGCCTGTATTCGGCCGACGTGGGCGGTAACTGGTTTGCCATCGGCGGTGCGCTGACGATCAACGGTCAGGGCCAGATCGAGGGCGGCAGTTTCGACGGGCAGAGCGTCACCGCCAGCAACGGCATCGTGACGGTGCGGGCCAGGTCGCGGCAGCCGGTGTCGGTCGAGTCGCATGTCGGCTTGACGTCGTGGCTGTGGCAGTGAGGGGCTGTTCGATGAGATTGAAGCCTTTCTCGCTGGCAGCGGCACTGCTGTGGGCAATGGCCGCCCAGGCACAAGTTCCTCCACCCGCGCCGCCGGGGCCGCTCCTTGAGGACCCGGCCCAGCGCGCCCTGCGCGAGCGCCAGGAAACCGAGCGCCGCCGCGAGGCCACGCAGCCCGCGCCGCAGATCGCCGTCGCGCCGTCGGTGCCCGATGACGCCGCTGTCGATGCGGTGGCCGAGCCGGGCACGACCTTCGACATCCACCGCATCGAGCTGACCGGCAACACGGTGCTGGATGCGGACACCGTCGAACGTGTCACGCAGCCGTTCGTGAACCGCGCGCTCGGCACCAACCGCATCAACCTGCTGCTGCGCCGGCTGACCGAAGCGTTCGTCGCGCGCGGCTTTGTCACCACGCGCGCTTACCTGGCGCCGCAGAACCTCAAGGTGGGCGTGCTGACCATCGCCGTGGTGCCGGGCAAGGTCGAGGCGCTGCAGATCAACGGCAAGACGGTCCGTACCACGGTGCCCGATGCCAAACTGGCCGAAGGACCGCAGGCCGGCGGCTGGCTGACCGATGCCGGCACCGTGTGGTCGATGCCGGCGGTGGGCGACACGCTCAGGCTGTCCGATCTGGAGCAGGGCGTCGACCAGATCAACCGCCTGCGCCGCAACCAGGCCGAGGTGCAGATCCTGCCGGGCCAGGCGCCGGGCGGTTCCGTGATCGCACTGGCCAACCAACCGGGCGATCGCTTCCGTTTCAGCGCCGGCACCGACAACTACGGCAGCCGCGCCACCGGCACCACGCGCTTGCGCGCCGGCATCGACGCGGACAACGCGCTCGGTTTACAGGAAGCCGTGTCGCTGTCGTACATCGGCACGCGCGACACCAACGCGGCCATCGTCTCGGCGGCCGTGCCGTTCGGCTACAACACCTTCAGCTATACCGGCTCGCTGTCGGAGTACAACAGCCTGATCGGCGATACCGCGCTGCTCTATGGCCGCACGTTCGCGCATACCTTCGGCTGGAACCGCGTGATCGAGCGCGACCCGGGCGGCCGCACCGCGTTCGACGTCACGCTCACGCACCGGCGCAGCGAGCGCGAGGTCAACAACCTGCTGTTCGATCCGCAGAGCCTGTCAGTGCTGCGCGTGGCCATCAACGGGCTGCGCAAGTTCGCCGTCGGCAACCAGGGCGGCTATGCGACCTGGGAGGCGGGGCTATCACGCGGCATGGACGCGCTCAATGCGAGTCACGACGCACCGGACATCACGCGCGACGAGGCGCACAGCCAGTTCTGGAAGCTGGACGGCAACGCCAGCACCCAGCTACCGCTGCCCGCCATCGGCCGCGCCGCGCTGGCCTATCGCGGGCAGGTGTTGGCGCAGTGGTCGAACGTCGCGCTGTTCGGCTCGGAGCAGATCTTTGCCGGCGGCATGGGCTCGGTGCGCGGCTTCCGCGAGGGGCTGATCAGCGGCGATCGTGGCCTGACGCTGCGCAACGAAGTGGTGTGGGGCAATGTGCCCGTGCTGGCCGGCGTGCGCATCGAACCCTATGTCTTCCTGGACGGCGGACAGACGCAGCTGGTGGCGAACCAGCACTGGCAGTACCTGGCCGGCACCGGCATGGGTGTGCGGCTGGCTGCGAATGCCGGCAAGCATGCCTTCACCAGCGAGCTGCTGCTTGGGCGCGCGCTGGTGCAACCCGCGGAACTTGGCAGCAAGGCAACGGTCTTGCTGGCCACAATGAACTACTCGTTTTAGCGAGCAACCAAAATGAATCGTCCTACCCAATTCTTGAAGATCACCATCGCTGCCCTCACGGTAGCCTTCGCCATAACGACACCGTTCGCTTATGCCGACGGTCTGTCGCCGGGCGTCATTGCAACCGTGAACGGCATGCCGATCACGCAGGAGCAACTGGATCGCGTGATCGCCCAGAGCGGCGCGCAGGCCAATCCTCAGATCGCGCAGGCGCTCAAGCAGCAACTGATCGCGCGCGAGCTGTTCCGCCAGCAGGCCGCCAAGAACCCGGCCTACGACAAGCTGCCGGCAGTCAAGCAGGCCATGCAGGAAGCGCACGACGCGGTCATCACCCAGGCCTGGCTGAAGGACAACATCAAGCCCGCGCCCATCACCGAAGAGCAGGTCAAGGCGCGCTACGACGCCATCGTCGCCAGCCTGGGCGACAAGGAGTACAAGGCGCGCGTGATCCAGCTCGGCGACGATGTGACCGCCGCGCAGGTGCTCGCGCAGCTCAAGCAGGGCGGCGACTTCGCCAAGCTGGCCCAGCAGTACAGCACGGCGCCCAACAAGGTGCGCGGCGGCGACATGGACTGGGTGAGCTTCAAGGTGCCGGTGGAAGAGGGCAAGACGCAGAACCTGCCGCTGCCGCTGGCGCGCGAGATCGCGGCACTGGGCATCGGCGCGACGAGCACCGCGCCGGTCGAAGCGGGCAGCCAGCGCTACATCGTCAAGGTGGAGGCCGCGCGGCCGACGCAGGTGCCGGGGTACGACACGGTCCGGCCGGCGATCCGGCAGGCGCTGGAGACGGCCGAGCTGGAGCGCGTGACGGTGCAGGTGGTGGGTGGGCTGCTCAAGCAGGCGAAAGTCGTGCAGCAGTAAGGAGGGCTGGCACCGATTGCCGCGCGGGACAACCGATGAAAACGTCCGACCCGTCGATTCGACGCCACGGCGGGCGTGATCACGGCAACGGTGCCGGTCGACGACCCGCAGATTGCAGGCCCCAAGTTCACGGACGGCTCGGCGCGTTCATGGCCGGCGCGTCCGTGCGTCTTGCGTGCTGTTGGCGGGCCCAAACATGACCTTTCGAAACATTCCCCATGCCCTCACCATTCCAAGTCTCGATGGCCAGGTGCCTGAGCATGTCGATGCCGCTCATCGTCGCGCTCCTGGCCGGTTGCGCGCCGGCTGTGCCGGTGCAGGACGCGCACCTGAACGCACTGGCGTCGCCGATGCAACCGATCCGGGTGCTGCAACGCACGGTCATCGTGCGGCTGTCCACCGGCTACAAGCGCAAGCTGGCCGAAGGGTCGCGCTGGCGACCGGTCGGTTCATTGCCGCAGGGCGAGGTGCTGCGCCCGGTGGACGGCATCTTCACCATTGAGGGGCGCCAAGTACACGAAGCCTACTTGGTTGTGTCCGGCGCCGACTTGATGGGGTTCTATTTGCCAGGTGAGGCGCATTTCTCACCGCTCGATTCGCCTTTTTCCCTAACCTTTGGAGAACATTGATGTACAAGCTGAGTCGGACCCTTCTGCTGTGTACCGCAGCCCTTGTCACGATGGCGGGCTGCGCGAGCGGCCCGTCCTATCGGGAGATGGCCACTTCAATCCCGACGCTTGCGCCGCAGAACGGTCGCCTGTACTTCTTCCGATCGAGTTCGATGATCGGAGCAGCGGTGCAGCCGGACATCAAGCTCAACGGCGAGACCGTGGGGGAATCGAAGCCCGGTGGCTTCTTCTACGTAGACAGGCCGGCAGGGCACTACACGGTATCGACGGCGACAGAAACGGAAAAGACGCTGAGCCTGGCGCTGGATGCGGGCGAGACGAAATACGTTCGCACAGCGGTGTCGGTGGGGCTGGCGGTTGGTCGGGTGGTGCCGACCCTGGCGGATCCGGCGACAGCACAAACGGCGATCGAAGGGCTGAGCTATGCACCGCTGCAAAGTGGTGACGCGGGGAGCAAGCGCCAGTAACGCTTGTCAGGTCTGTGGTCGCGCGCGGCCTTGGTGTTCACGGGGCGAGCACCCGGTATCAGCGATCCCTTCATGGGCAGAACCGAGTCAGCCGGGGCTTCCATCATCGCGACCCAGACCTGAACCCCTTGCTCCTTAAGGTTTGCAGGTAGTGCTGGTGAAAATCAGGGCCTGCGTAGGAAAACACTGATGAACCCGCCGCCCGGGTCATCGTCATCGTTGGCGGCGGCGTGATCGGGGACGCCATCGCGTTCTCCGCCACGGGATTCTCGGGGCACGGGATGCCGCAATCGCCCGGCGCCAAATACTCGAGATGTCGGCGGACACCGTTCGCTCAACCTGAGCGAGGCCGGCTTTTGCGCGCGCGCTCGATCACCTGCCGTTTTTCGAGCGTAACGTCATCTGAATCTTGAGTTCATAACGTCTTGCGGTAAGACAGACGTTCCATTCTTTACTACTGTCCAGAGCGGATCACTTCGGACGGCGTGCAGCGCGCGCGTCAGGGGCCTCCGGCATTGCCGGAACAACCAGGTGTTCCGCTGCCGCACCTCGCTTTCACGAGGGCGGCGCGGAGCGATTCGCAGCGGATCGCTGCTGATGGAGGGGGATGGACGATGCAAAACAGAGAACCAGGTGTTGACCAGCACCGGGCACGCCGCCCGGCGAACCCGGCGGGAGGATGCGCCGGCGGCAGGATACGGTGTGCCGCCGCACTGGGTGTCCTGTTCCTGAGCGGGCTGGTGTTGTCGCCCGCGGCAGCGCAGGAGATGGACAATCTCTTCACCAACCCGCCCTCCTTGCCGCAAGTGGCGCCGTCCCAGGAGGCCGCCACCACGCCCGGGGTGCCGCGCGGCCGGTCGGCGCTCAGCCTGGCGACCACGCCCGAGCCGCACGCCGGCAGGGAGCGTGCCTTCGATCTGAACATCGACTACAAGAGCGGGATGCTGTACGACCCCAGCCAGCAGCGCTACCAGAAGGTGAGCCTGCGCGGCTATATCGGCACCGGCGTGACATCGGACGCGTTCGTCGCCCCGCAGATCGACGTGACGCCGGGCGACACCGTCCGCATCACGCTGCACAACAAGCTGAAGGGAAGCGAGGGCTGCAACGGCGATACCGCGCCGGACCAGCCGCATTGCTACAACGGCACCAACCTGCATTCGCACGGCCTGTGGGTCAGCCCGACCGGCAATAGCGACAACGTGCTGCTGTCGCTGAACCCGCAGACCAGCTTCCAGTACGAGTACAACATTCCGGCCGACCATCCGGCGGGCACCTTCTGGTATCACCCGCACCGCCACGGCTCGACCGCGCTGCAGGTGGCCAGCGGCATGGCGGGCGCGCTGGTCATCCACGGCAACCGCAAGCCCACGCCCAGGGTGAACGGCGACCTCGACACCCTGCTTGTGGATCACGATGGCCGGCCGTTCATGGATCGCACGCTGCTGTTCCAGCAGATCCAGTACTACTGCCTCGATGCCGACGGCAAGCAGACGTGGGACTGCAAGCCCAGCCAGATCGGCATCATCGATTCCTATGACTACATGGGGCCCGACAGCTGGGAAGAATCGGGCCGCTGGACGAGCATCAACGGCAAGGTCATGCCGACCTTCGCCGATGCGCGGACGGGGCGGGCGGAACGCTGGCGCCTGATCCATGCCGGCGTGCGCGAAACCATCACCGTGCAGTTCCGCAAGATGGCGAACACCGCGACGGCCAACGCGCGCCCGACCAAGGCGGGCATGGCGCAGTTCCTGGACAGCGTCTGCACCGGGCCGACCGTGCCGTACCAGGTCGTGGCCGCCGATGGCCTGACCATGGGCAACACAATGACCACCGAGACCGTGACGCTGCAGCCGGGCTATCGCTACGACCTGCTGGTGGTCTTCCCCGAGCCGGGGAACTACTGCGTCACCGAGGTGGCGAAACCCGGCTCCGCCACGGTCAGCCGGTCGGCGACGCCGCGCGGCATGCTGGGCGTGGTGACCGTGCGCGGCGACGCCGCCCGGGGCGATCCGACGCGCACGCTGGTCCACACCCTGGTCGATTCGGCGCGGCGCCACATGCCGGCCGACGTGCGGGACACGATCATCCGCGACCTGACGGCCAGGGACGCCGACGGCAAGCCCGCCATCCGCCTGACCCGCTTCGTGCCGCATCCGACCATCACGGACCAGGAAGTCCGCAACACCCCGCAGCAGGAAATGGTGTTCTACCTGGGCACGGGCATCGACCCGAAGCCCGACGCGTTCAAATTCACCGTGGGCAACAGTTTCGAGGTCGTGCAAGGGTCCACCGGCAAGTGGGTACCGAAAGGCGCGTCGCCCTACAACCCCGCCCGCGTCGACCGGCCCCTGATCCTGGGCCAGGCCCAGCAATGGGAGCTTCGGTCCTACAGCGTCAGCCACCCCTTCCACATCCACGTCAATCCGTTCCAGATCGTTGCCGTCCTGGACCCGGAGGGCAGGGATGTGAGCGTGCCGGGCTACGTGGAAGCGGACGGCGATAACCAGTTCGCCGGGCTCAAGGGCGCGTGGAAGGACACGCTGTGGGTCAAGACCGACCTCACCCCCAACGACAACCTCACCAACCCGCCGCAGAAGAAGTACTACCGCCTGATCGTCCGCACCCGCTACGAGCGCTACATCGGCGAGTTCGTCCTGCATTGCCACATCCTGGACCACGAAGACCAGGGCATGATGCAGAACGTGGCGATCGGCCTGAGCGATGGCGCGGGCGGCCTGGCCCACGCGCATCACTGATCGGCGCGGCCGGACAGGGGGCGCCGGCGAGCCGACCCCCCAAACGATCCCGTGCCCACCCGCAGCGCGGGCTTCAAGTGCGCCTGCCGGCCACCTGAAACCCGCGCGCACCTTGGCTAGGCCAGTTCGCTCAGCGTGGGCAGCTTGTCCAGCAGCCCGTTCTCCATGATCCGCCGGGTGGTGATGCGCTTCGGGTAGCAGCGCATGAACATGTTGGTGAAGTGCGTGCCGTAGTGGATGGGGGCCACGGCGGCGTCCGCCTCCAGGGGCTCGACCCACGCGTCGAAGTTCGGCTCATGGAAGTAGGCCATGGCAAAGCGCTCGCGCGTGTTCAGGCGGACCTTGTGCGGCGTCGACAGCAGATGGCCGCCCGTCAGGAATTGCAGGAAGTCGCCGGGGAAGACCGTCAGCACGGCGGGCACCGGCTTGATGAAGTTCCAGCCGTCGTCGTGCTCGTACACCCCCGCGGTGCTTTCCGATGGCAGCCAGTTGCGGTTGCGCCGTTCGCCCTCGATCGGCGGGCGGACATACAGGCCGCCCACATCGTCCTGCGCCGCGATGACGAGCATGCCGTAGTCGGTATGCGCCCCGATGCCCCGCGCGTTCTCCGACGACTGCACCGTGGGGAAGCGCAGCACGCGCATATGGTGCCAGCCGTCCTGGGTCAGGCGGGTGAACGTGTCCATGTCGTCCAGGTCGAGGCCCAGCGCGATGAGCTGGAGCAGGCGCTCGCCGAACGTGCCGAGCATGCCCATGAAGGCCTTCATGCGATCCCGATAGGCCGCGCCGGGCCAGGGCACCGGGCCGTGGCACGGCAGGTTTTCCCGCACGCGGGCATCCTCCAGGCCGATGTCCGGGCAGATCGTGAAGATCTCGGAATAGTCCGCCTCGCCGGCCGTGACTTCCTCGCGCGAAGCGATATAGCCGCTGTAGGTGAGCGCGCTGACATGGCGGCTCTTGGTTTCGAAATCCTGCGAGAAAAATTGCCGGCTTTCCGCGAAAGCCTCGTCCGTGGTCTGTTCCTGGGGTTTCGATAAAGCGATCTGGAAAATGCCGTCCGTTCGCCACGCCTTGACCATGGCCTGCCCGAGCTCGCGGTGGGCTTCCGTGTTGGTAATGCGTTCGGGCAAATGGAATGTCGTCAGATCGGTCATGTGTTCTCCTGGGGAAAATAAAAAGCAATGCTGGATTCAGAATCAGCGCAAGGCGGCGACGAATCACCTTGCACTGCACAACGTTTACCCATAAGGCAAAGGCACATATTTTTTGTGCGCTGCAACTATAGAAGTCCGAATTTCCGGCAGCCAGTCGATTCCGCAGGATGCAGAACAAAGTTGAGAGTTGTTTTAGCCGGCGCTTTCGAAATGCGGCAGTCAATAACGCGGCGTTATGTGCGTAATGAATTTCAGATGGAAGCGATTTAATTGAATCGGGTCGGCCATGCAGACTCCGACCACGTATTTGTCACGATCGCGGCGCGATAAGACCTGGTTGCCCGGCCCCATCCACGCTAGCCAGGAGGCTGCCATGCCCGCATCGATCGATTCGTTCCAGGTGAAGGTGTATCAAGGCGACAGCGCGGTGCTGTTCGCGTTCGACGTGCCGTCGCAGACCGTCTCGTTCGCCTACCTGAAGGACGAGGCGCCCGCGCCGTTCAAGGAGGCGGTCGATGCCGGCGCCGGCCGGCATATCCACCGCAAGTTCGTGGTGTGCGATTTCAATGGGCCGCAGCCGGTGGTGTTCTGCGGCGCCTCCAACCTGTCGCGCGGCGGCGAGGAGCAGAACGGCGACAGCCTGATCGCCATCCGCGACCCGGCCATCGTCACGGCGTATGCCATCGAGGCGATCCGGCTGTTCGATCACGATCGCTTCCGCGCGAGCCAGTTCACTGCGACTCGCGCCCATCCGCTGGTGCTGAAGGCGACCGATGCGTGGGCCGACCCGTACTACGATCCGCACACCATCAGGTTCACCGAGCGTGTGCTGTTTGCCCAATCGATGGCGCAGGCGGCCGCAGCGGCGTGAGTCGGGGCGACCCAGCGTCAGCGCATCGGTGAGGATGCCCGGCGTCGATCACAGTCCTGGCGCGGGCAGCGGTATCGCTTTTACGCGATCGGCGCGGCGTACGAGATTCGCCCGCGCCCCGGACACCACCGGGGCAGGCGTGACACGCATGGCACGGGCCGTTCAGTCTTCGGAGGCGGTCACGCGCAGCCGGCGCCCGCTTCCGCCGACCAGCGCCGCGAGCCACAGCAGGCTGGGGATCAGCGCCAGGACGGGCCAGCCGTCGGCGATGGAAGACAGGGCGCCGAGGGAGGCCAGGCCCAGCCGTTCGATGAGCCAAGCCAGGGCCAGCGCGCCCACGATGGCCGAGACGCCGCGCCGCAGGGTGGCGGATCGCGCGGGCTGCGTGCGGACCAGCACCAGCAGCGCAGGCATGACCACGACGACGGCGGCCAGCTGCATGGCCTCGATGCCCAGGTTGAAGGCCAGCAGGGCCTGCGCGTGCTGCCACGGCGTCAGGCCCGCGCCCGAGAGGCTCGCCGAGAAGGCCATGCCGTGGATGCAGCCGAAGCCCAGCGCCATCCAGGCCTCGGCGCGGGCGAACAGCGGACGCCAGGCGTGCCATGCCGCAACGGCAATCGTGGCCGCCACGGCGACTTCCACCGGGCGTGTCGGCACGCTCACCAGGCCCAGGCTGCCCAGCACCAGGGTGATCGTGTGGCCGACCGTGAAGGCGGTGACGACCAGCGCCGTGTGGCGCAGTGCCTGCCTGACGGGGCGCACCCGGCTCCAGCGGTGCCCGCTGGCCGCCAGCGGCGCCACGACCAGCAGCATCAGCAGGAACAGCAGGTGGTCGGTGCCCTCGGCAATGTGGAGGCTGCCTTCCTGCAGCAGCCGCAGCACGCTGGCGCCGGTCCGCGCGGGCTCTAGCGGCACCGGAAGGCGGCCATGTCCATGGCTCAGCTCCCCCAGCAGCAGCGGCGGCTTGTTGGCGAAGCCGCCGGCCCAGTCGCTGCGCAGGAATACCTGGACACGATGGGTGCGGACTTCGTGGGTGATGGCGTCGTACACCAGCGCGGGGGCGCGGCGGCCGGCGTCGTCGGGCGCGCGCAGATCCATCACGGCCTCCAGCTCGGCGGAAGCGTCCGTGCCCACCACCGTGAGCTGCGGGGGCGAGGCCTGCCAGCTCCTGCCATAGCTGCGGACGGCCACATGCCGCAGCAGGTAGCGCGACAGCGCTTCGCTGTGCCGGGCCAGCACGGTGCCCGGGAGGTCGGCCAGCGGCTGGCCGAAACCGTACTCCAGGCGATTGAGCGGCAACTGCAGCGTCAGCCGCAGGCCCGAGGGCGTGGTGTCGATCCAGACCCGGCTCTCCGGCATCGGATGGGCCACGGCGAGCACGGCCCACAGCATGCCGATCAGGCCGATCCACACGGCGCGCAGGCGCCGCGGGGCGGCCTCAGCTGATGCACTTGCCACCGTAGTCGGCGGACTTGTCGCGCCAGATGCTGTGATAGTGGATGTCACTGTTGAAGATCACGCCGTTCTGCACTGAAAACTCGATCCACACGCGGGGGCCTTCGATGCGGAAGTAGTTCCCCTTTGTGGCCACGGTGCCGTCGCCCGCGTAGGCGACGTAGGTCTGGGCCAGCGCGGCGGTGCCGAGGTAGGCGTTGAGCAGGTCGTTCGCATACTCGGCGGCCTGCGTGTTGACGTACGACGTGATGACTGTGCGTACCAGGGCCTGGTCGCCTGCCGACAGGCTGCCGTAGAGCAGGCCGTGCTCGGTGACGCTGGCGTAGTCGCGCGGGCAGGTGCCGTCGATGTTGCCGGTGCCGTTGGCGCCGAACAGCAGGTCGCTGTAAGTGCCGCTGAGCTTCGCGCCGGCATACGCGGTGAGCTTCGCGCCCAGATTGGAGACCGCCGTGCGCTGCGCCGCCATCGGATCGTAGGTCGTGCCGTTCAGCGTGAAGGCCCCCTTGGGCTCGACGCCGAGGAACATGGGCGCCGCCGATTTGTAGCTGCCGTTGAAGGCGAGGTTGTACGTCAGGTGGTGCCCCGTGAGCTGCAGCATCCAGAAGCCGCTGGCCGAGGGCGTGCCGATGAAGGCGATGTAGTAGTTGCCGTGGCCGTAGCTGCTGCCGCCTCCGCTGGCGTAGAGATAGTCGTCGGCGGCCTGCAGGCCCAGGTGCAGCTTGGCGCCGGTGGTGCTCAGCGCCGCCTTGAGCAGCAGGCCGGCGGCCACTTGCTGCGTGGTGCTCAGGTCGGCCCAGGCGATGCCGCTGCGCGCGGCCATGGCGCTCGGCAGGTTCGACCAGCGGCGCGCGGTGTCCAGGCTCCACGACAGCTGCGCGGCGGCCTGCTGCGACGCGCTGAGCGTGTTGTAGAAATTGAGCGCCGCCGCGTAGACGACCGGGCTCAGCGCGGGCGCGGTGGTGGTGCTGGTCGCCGCGGTCACCGTGAGCGTGGAGGCGCGGCTGGTCACGGCCCCGGCCGCATTGGAGACAATGACGTCGTAGCTGCCCGCGTCGCTGGCGGCGACGGGCGCGATGGTGTACGTGCTCGATGTTGCGCCGAGGATCCACACGCCGTCCTTGCGCCATTGGTAAAACAGCGAGCCGCCGCTGGCCGCGACCGAAAGGCTCGTGCTGCTGCCTTCCGTGACGGAGGCCGATGCGGGGTTGCTGGTGATGGTCGGCGACGATGCATCGCCGCTGTCGCCGCCGCAGCTTGCGATCAGGCTCATCGCCAGGAGCGCGGCAATGCGCAGGACACGTGAGATCAAGATGGCCTCCCTTCTTCTGGTTCTGATGGTTTTGCTGCGATGGAGACCGGCACGTCTTGCTGGGCGTGGTGGACGGTGAGGCCCGTTTTTGGGGCTGGCGCGGTCCAGATGTTGATAGGCCGGGGGCAATCGATTGTCCAATGCGCGTTCTTTCAATCCATCGGCTCGCCGGCATGGCGTGCGCGTGCCGCGCCTGGCAATCGGGCCCGTGCGGTGCGCCCCGATGCCGCCCGCAAGGCGCCATGCGCCGCGCAAGCGCAGCGCGGTCGCGGGTCGGGGATTTCTCTATCCCCTCGAAGAGAGGGATCGGTCGGGCCAAAGCCGTGACGGCGCGCAGCGCAGGTCGCCGACACCGGTGCCGGTGGCGTGACGCTCGGGTTTGGCCGATGCAGGCCAGCGATGTGCGCGGGTCTGGCACGATGATCCGTGGCATCGACCGGCGGCATGTCGGCGACGCTCGGAACCGGCGCGCGTCGAGCTCGCCGCGCGTTGTGGTCGGACGACCGCTGGCGGCGGACGTCCGATGCGCCGGCGGCGTCGGCTTGCGCGATGGCGAGGCAGCAGTCGGTGTGCGCTAGTTGAAGTGGCGGCGCCGCAACGCGTCGGCATCGCGCGTGAGCCGCTCGCCGACCGCTTCCAGTTGGCGCTGGACGTGCGCCAGGCGAGCCGGGTCGGTCGACACGGGGTCACGGCTCTCGGGGGTCTCCATCACCGTCAGTTCCATTGCTTCGGCCGTCAGGTCGGCGTAGAGCAGGGTGTCGCGGAGCAGGTCCGCGCGCGGGTCGCCTTGCGCGAGCCTGGCTGAGCGCAGCGTGGCCGTGGCCTGCCGCAGCGCCGGCACGTGGACGGCGTGATTGCGCTCGACCCATTGGCGCGCCGACAGGCGTCCGGCGGCAAAGGCCTGCTGGTCCGATTCCGTGGCCTGCGCCGCGGCACCGACGGCGCTGAAGCCGCGCGCGACCGCCTCGGCGCTGGCGAAGAATTGGCGATGGTCGAGCGCGGCCCGCGGTGCCAGCATGGCGAGCACCGCGATGCCCGCGCCGGTGGCCGCCAGCGCCATGGCGGCGCGGCCGGGAAGCCGTCGGCGGTAGCGGTCCATGTCGAGCCGTGCCGGCAGGATGCACGCCAGCAGGCAGCCGCCGATGAGGCCGCCGACGTGGGCGGCGTTGTCCACGCCCGGCTTGGTCAGTCCTTGCACCAGGGAGTACAGGACGAACAAGCCGATCTGCGTGAGCAGCCGCTTGCTCAGCGTTTCCGGCATCCGGCCACGGTATTGGCGGATAGCCACCAGCCACGCCCCGGCCACGCCGAACACCGCGCCGGACGCGCCGACACCGATGGCGTGCTGCGCGGCAAACGACAGGCTCAATGCGCTGCCGAGCAGACCGGCGCCCAGGTAGATCAGGAGGTAGGCCACCGGCCCGTAGATGCGCTCGACCGTGACCCCCGCCGCGTACAGGCCGATCATGTTGACCGCCAGGTGGAGCACGCCCGCGTGGAGGAAGGTGGCGCTCAGCAGGCGCCACCATTCGCCTTGCTGCACCTCGAAGGCCGCATTGCCGCCCAGGTTGAACAGCACGTCGGTCGGCGTCTGGAGCGGATTGCCGCCGAGCACCAGCGTTGCCAGCCAGGCCAGCACATTGAGCGCGATCAGCGCGTGGGTGAGGTGGGGCCGGGGCGCCAGGGCCGCCAGCTGTTCTTCGAACTGGCGCTCGGCCTTGAACGGGTTCACCGGCATGGATGGCGTGCCGGTCATGCCGCCGCGCAGGCGCAGGTGGATCTGGATGGAGTCCACCAGGCGCTCGCGGTCGGCCGTGTCGAACGACGACAGCGCGAGGATGCGCTTGGACCGGTCACGCCCGAACCGGAACCGCCGCTTGCTCGCCGTGCCGGAGGCCGCCCTGAGCCGGAAGGCGAGATAGGGGGCGTTCTGGACCGTCTCCACCGTCATGTTTTCGATCTCGCTCCAGCGCAAGCGCTTCTCCTTGCCGCTGAACGCCGCGGACGCGATGGCATCGCCCGTGATGGTGATCAGGCTGCGTCCCGCGCGGAGCTGCCTGCGCAGCAGCCAGTCCACCGGCAGCAGGATGAGCAGCAGGCCGACGGCCAGGACGAGCAGATGGGTCGGCTGGCCGTGCGTGCCCGGCGCGCCGATCGCGAAACCGACGGCACATGAAGCCCACACGGTGACGCGCAGGGTCCGCAAGGGGTTGCGCTTGGAGGGGGGGAAACGTTCTTCCCGAGGGTCGGTTGCACGGGTGCCGACTGCGGTTGCGGGTTCCATCGTGCTTCTGTGTCGATGTATTGGGGGGATGTGCGATGCCGATCGTGTGGCGCGTTCCGGGCCACGCGGTCCGGTCCGGGGCGAGACTGTACGCCCCGATGCTGACACTCGCCTGTGCTTCGTGCGGCGTTTGCCCGAGGGCATCGGGCGCGGGCTGGGCGTTCGGTGTCTTGCGATGCCGCCGCGCGGCGTGACGGGCCTACACCACCGCCAGCCGTGGCCGCTCCTGTCGCGGCATCACGGCGTTGCGTCCGCCGGACTTGGCTTCGTAGAGCTGGAGATCGGCGTGGTGGAGCAGCCGCGCCGGGGTGGTGCCGGTGTCGCCGCGGCCGTCGTGGGCCGCGACGCCGATGCTCACCGTGAGTCTGCCGTGCGCGCTGCCGGCGTTCGGCTCGCCGGCGGCGAGCACGGTGGCGCGGATGATCTCGGCCACCCGCTGGGCGCCGGCAAGGTCGGTGTCGGGCAGCAGCACGCAGAATTCTTCGCCGCCGTAGCGGCCGGCAAAGTCGCCGGGGCGCCGGATGCTGTCGTTGACGCAGCGCGCGACCGTGCGCAGCACGGTATCGCCCGCGGCGTGGCCATAGCGGTCGTTGTAGTGCTTGAATTCGTCGACGTCGATCATCAGCACCGCGAGCGGCCGGCCCTGCCGGTTGGCGCGCTGCCACTCCGCCTCCAGCGCCGCGTCCAGCGCGCGGCGCGTGCCCAGGCCGGTCAGGCCGTCGGTGTTGGCCAGCCATGCCAGCTTCTGCTCGGCCTCCATGCGCCGGCGCAGCTGCCTGGCGAACAGGATCGACATGCCGATCAGCACGGCATCCAGCAGCAGCACGATCCCGCCGATCCACCAGGCCCGCTGGCGCCACTCCGCGTAGATGTCGTCGAGGGCCAGCCCCACCGAGAGGATCAGCGGATAGTCGCCGATGCGCCGGTAGCTGAACAGCCGCTCCACGCCATCGATGGCCCCGGTGACGATCAGGCTGCCCGCCGGTGCGTCCTTGCGCATCTGGAAGGCCGGGCTGGCGGACAGGTCGCTGCCGATCAGGTGCGCGTCGTACGGGCGGCGCATCAGCAGCGTGCCGTCGGTGCGGACCAGCGTGATGGCGGCGTGCTCGCCCAGGCTCACGCCGTCGAACAGCCGCCGGAAGTAGTTGAGCCGCAGCGTGCCGACCACGACGCCGTTGAAGGTGCCGTCCGGTCCGTTCAGGCGCTGGCTGATGCCGATCGACGTCTCGACGCCGTTGATGCGGGGCATGAACGGCTTGCTCAGGTACAGGCCGACATCCGCCGATTGCTGCTGGATCTTGAAGTAATCGCGGTCGCCGATGTGGATGCGCCGGGGCGGCACCGAGCGCGAGTCGATGATGACGTCGCCGGCGGCGTTGGTGACCAGCAGCGAGCCCAGATCCTGCGCGTTGGTCGAGCGGTCGAACAGCACCAGCTGCCGGATCGTCGGCGGCAGCGCCAGGATGGCCGGGTCCCGCACGCCATCGATGACCGCCTGCATCGACAGTTCGTAGACTTCGAGGTTGCGCGCAATGTCCCGCTGAAGGATCAGCGAGACGTTGTCGGCGGAATCGCGCGCCCGTGCCAGCGCGTCCATCCGCATTTCGTAGAGCGAGAGGACGGTGAGCGTCGCCACGGCCGCCGACAGTGCGAGGGCGCCGACGATCATCAGGGGCGGGCGTCTCAGGATCGCGCCAGCGAGTCGCGACAGCGGCATGGGTTGTCTTTTACGAATGGAGTGGCGTGCCTATTTGTATCGGACGCCGCATTTCCCCGCAACGAAATCCGTTTTTTGTGAATCTTGCGACACTTTTTGTGTCGTGTACTGATCTACCGGTATCGTAATCGGACATTTTCCGGGCTTCTTCACTTTCGTTTGCGTTTCGCGGATCACCTCACTGTTGCGCGGGCGCGTGATTTGCTGAGAACTTGCTTAGTAGGCAGTATTGGCTTCCATTGCCAATGTGGCAGGAGTGTGATCGAAACGTCTCGACAGCAACCGGTTCGCGGCACGCTTGCGTTGCCTATTCTGGAAAGCGAAGAGACCCGCCTGGAGAACGCCATGCCCCACAACCGCGTTTCGCCGACCCCGGTGCCCGCCAACCCCCATCCGCCCGTGCCCGACAGCCATGACGAGGCCCTGCTGGACGAGGGCCTGGAGGAGACCTTTCCCGCCAGCGATCCGGTATCGATCGATACGGGTAAGCACGATGTGGTGCCAAATGCGCCGGGGGCCGCGCCCAAACCGTAAAATAGCGGTTTGTATGTCAACGGAACGGAGGCGCCGGCCCCCCAGGGGAGCGCCATCCGGACAAGCGGTGCGGATGCGCGCACGCGCTGGGCGGGGGAACGGCGTGGCCGGGGCGGGAGCGATCCCGCCGATACGACAACAGGCACAACGCCGGCAGGTCGGGGTCAATCATGTGATGTCGATGCCGCAAGCGGCGTCGGGCGGCTGCATTGGGCGGCCATCCGGCGCGCCCCCCGGCCGAGGTGCGCGCGCCCTCGTTCCGCTGACACGCAGCCGGCGCCCGCTCCTGGATCGGGCGCGTAACCGAAGCCAGCGGGATCTCGTTTTCCACCATGCCTGACGCCGCGTCGAACGACGCCAGTCCCAAACCTGAACGCCAGCGCGGCCCGACCGCTGCGCCGGATGCCGAGCCGTCTGCCGCTCCGGCCGAGGCCGCCCGGTCCGATTCCGGGCTGGGCCTGGGCGCCTGGGTCATGATCGGGATCGTCCTGGTCCTGGGGGCGCTCGTGTTCGACAGCCTGTACGCGCTGCTCGACCACGTTCACTACGCCGACATGGTGGCCGCGCTGCAGGCCACGCCGGCCAGGCAGCTGTGGCTCGCCATCCTGGCCACGGCCCTGAGCTACGTCGCCCTGACCGGCTACGACGCCTCCGGGCTGCGCTATGTCGGTGCCCGGGTCCCGCCCGGCACCGTTGCCACCACCTCCTTCATCGCCTATGCCCTGGGCAACACCATCGGCCTGGGCTCGCTGACCGCGGGCTCGGTGCGCGCGCGGCTGTACACGGCGGCCGGGCTGGATGCCGCGAGCGTGACGGCGGCGGTCGCCTTCGACGCCAGCGCGCTGGGCGTGTCGACCACGGCCTTCGGTGCGGTGGGCCTGCTGTGGGGCGCGCCGCACATCGCCGCGCAGACCCATCTGCCGGCCTCGCTGCTGGAGGCGCTCGCCCTGCTGGTGCTGGCCGGCGTGGTGGTGCTGCTGGCGTTGTGCCTGCGGCGGCGCCACGTCACGCTGTTCGGCCGCTGGGAGATCCGCCTGCCGCCGCCGGGGCTGGCGGCGCAGCAGTTCGTCATCTCGGCGGCGGACCTGAGCGCGGCCGCCGCCGCGCTGTGGGTGCTGCTGCCGCCGGGCGTGGTCGAGCTGCCGACCTTCGTGGCGTTCTACGCCCTGGCCATGACGCTGGGCGTGCTGAGCCAGAGCCCGGGCGGCCTGGGCGTGTTCGAGGCGGTGATCCTGCTGGGCTGCAGCGGCCAAGCCTCGCCCGCGCAGGTGCTGGCCGCGCTGCTGTATTACCGCGCCATCTACTTCCTGCTGCCGCTGGTGGTCGCGGCCGCCATGCTGGCGCTGTTCGAGCTGCGCTCGGGCGCGGGCGCGCCCTTTGCCCGGTCGGCGGTCAAGCTGTCGCCGGGGCTGCTGGCGGCGCTGACGATGGTGGCCGGCGTCATGCTGCTGGTGTCGGGCGTGACCCCCGCCACCGACGAGGCCGAAGACCTGCTGCGCATGCATGTGCCGCTGTTCGTGGTGGAGGCCTCGCACATGATCGGCAGCGTGGCCGGGCTGATCATGCTGTTCGTCGCGCGCGGGCTGCTGCACCGGCTCGATGCGGCCTGGTGGGCGGCGCTGGTGCTGTCGCTGCTGACCGGCGTGCTGGCGCTGCCCAAGGGCATCGCCGTGTCGGAGATGACGGTGCTGGTGACGCTGGCGGTGCTGCTGGTGCTGTCGCGCCGGCAGTTCGACCGGCCGTCGTCGCTGTTCTCGCAGCGGCTGGAGCCGGGCTGGCTGATTGCCATGGCGTGCGTGTTCGCGGCCTGCGTGTGGATCCTGTTCTTCGCCTACCGCGAGGTCGCCTACGCCAACCAGTTGTGGTGGCAGTTCACCTTTGACGGCGATGCACCGCGCTCCATCCGCGCGCTGATGGCGGTGGCGATCACCGGCCTGGGCTTCGGCCTGTGGCAACTGTTCCGCCGCGAGCCCGGCGTGACCGCCTACCCGAGCGTGGCCGAGCTCGAGCGCGCCGCCGAGATCATCCGCAAGCAGCCCGCCGCCGACGCCGCGCTGGCGCTGATGGGCGACAAGAGCCTGCTGTTCTCGCCGTCGGGCAACGCCTTCATCATGTACGCCAAGCAGGGGCGCTCGTGGGTCGCGCTGTCCGATCCGGTCGGCGCGCAGCAGGATTGGCCCGAACTGATCTGGCGCTTCATCGAGCTGGCCGATGCCCACGGCGGCCGCGCGGCCTTCTACAAGACCCGTCCGCAGACCCTGCCGCTATACCTCGATGCCGGCCTGCGCGCCTACAAGCTGGGAGAGGAAGCGTACGTTGCGCTGCCCGAGTTCAGCCTGAAGGGGTCGCGCCGGGCCAATCTGCGCCATGGCGTGACGCGCGGTGAGCGCGAGGGGCTGTCGTTCGAGATCGTGCCGGCGGAGGGCGTGCCGGCCGAGCTGCGGGAGTTGCGCGAGATCTCCGACGAATGGCTGCGCAACCAGAACGCGCGCGAGAAGGGCTTCTCCCTCGGCGCGTTCGAAGAGCGCTACGTGCTGAGCCAGCCGGTGGCGGTGGTGCGCCGCGAGGGCCGCATCCTGGCCTTCGCCACGCTGATGTGCCCGGATGTGCTGCGCATCGAGGCCAGCGTCGACCTGATGCGCTATCGCACCAGCGTGCCGCCCGGCACCATGGATTTCCTGTTCGGCAAGCTGATCCTGCATTTCCAGACGGCCGGCTACCAGCGCTTCGGCCTGGGCATGGCGCCGATGTCGGGCATGGTCGAGCACCAGCTGGCCCCGCGCTGGCACCGCTTCGGACGGATGATGTTCCGCCACGGCGCGCGCTTCTACAATTTCCGTGGGCTGCGCAATTTCAAGGACAAGTTCGAGCCGGTGTGGGAACCCCGCTACCTGCTCGCGCGCGGTGGCCTGGCCCCGCTATTTACATTGACTGATGTCGCGGCCCTGATCGGTGGCGGCCTGAAGGGAGTGATCTCCAAATGACGGAGCACAAGCCGCGCGCAGTGTTCGCGCGGGAAGGGGAGCAATGTGCCATGCAGCGGTCGCGCCGTGCCGCGCTCGGCTGGATGGTGGCCGCCTGCCTGGCGGTAACGCCGTGGGCGCATGCGGCGCAGGCCGGTGCCGCGGCGACGCCCGGCGCATTGGCCCTGGTGGCGACCGCCGCGCCGCCCAAGCCGGCGCCGGTGCAGGGCCCGGTGCTGGTGCCGCCGGTCGGCTTGGCCGGGGCGAGCGGCGTGACGGCCGTGTCCACCACCGGCGACGCGCCGCCCCGGCTGCAGATGAGCGCACCGGCCGTGACCGCCAACAAGGCCGCCAACGGCGGCGTGCTGTCGCTGCCCGTCGTGGCGCCGGCCACGCCGGCCGCCGCGCCCGGCGCGGTGGAGTTCGTCACGCACGGCCGCTTCCGCGACGTGCCGGTCTACAAGCCCACGGGCGAGGTCCGGTCGGTCGTCCTGATGCTGTCGGGCGACCAGGGCTGGACGAGCGCGACCTCGCGCATGGCGCAGAGCCTGGCGGCACAGGGCGCGCTGGTGGCCGGCCTGTCGACACCGGCGCTGTTCGCCAGCCTCGAGGCCGACCTGGGCGACTGCGCCTTCCCCGACGGCGACCTGGAAAACTTCAGCCGCTTCCTGCAGGCCTACGAGAAGGTGCCGGGCTACTACCCGCCCATCCTGGTCGGCGACAACGAAGGCGGCGCGCTGGCCTACGCCATGATCGCGCAGGCGCGGCCCAATATCTTTGCCGCGGCCATGTCGCTCGAGTTCTGCCCGGTGCTGGAGCTGCGCAAGCCGCTGTGCAAGGGCGAGGGCGTGCATTTCAGCCGCCGCATGAGCGAGAGCCGCACCACGGCCAAGCGCGTCAAGCCGAAAGACAACGCCGGGGTGGTGCTGTTGCCGGCCACCCGGCTTTCCGCGCCGTGGGTGGCGCTGCAGTCGGGCACGCTCACGCCGTTTGCGCGCCGCTCCGGCCCGCTGTGCGAGGCGCGCGCAACGCAGACCTTCATCGAGACGATCTCCGGTGCGCAGTCGGTGGCGCTGCCCGCCGCGCAGCCGGGCGCGCCGGGCAGCGCGGGCGTGCCGCCGGTGACGGCGTCCGAGCCGTTCAAGGCGGCGTTCGCCAAGCTCAACGCGCAGCGCAAGCCGCCGCCCCCGCCGCCGCCCGCCGCCGTATCGGACCTGCCGGTCATCGAAGTGGCCGCGCAGCCCGGTACCTCGTCGGAACTGTTTGCCGTGCTGCTGTCGGGCGACGGCGGCTGGGCCGGGCTCGACAAGGAGGTGGCGGCCGCGCTGTCGAAATCCGGCGTGCCGGTGGTCGGCGTGGATTCGCTGCGCTATTTCTGGACGCCGCGCACGCCCGCTTCCGCGGCGGCCGACATGGACCGCCTGGTGCGCTTCTATGCCGCGCGCTGGAAGAAGACGAAGGCCCTGCTGATCGGCTATTCGCAGGGCGCGGATGTCCTGCCCTTCATCGTCAACCGCCTGCCGGCCGCCTCGCGCGAGCACGTCGCGCTGGCGGTGATGATGGGGCTGGGCAAGCGCGCCGATTTCGAGTTCCACATGACCAACTGGGTGTCGAGCAGCGCGTCGGGCCTGCTGATCCTGCCGGAGGTGCAGAAGCTGCCCACGGGCCTGGGCATGTGCATCTACGGCCGCGACGAGAAGGATTCCAACTGCCCGTCGCTGGATCCGAAGCAGGTGCAGCTGGTCAAGCTGCCCGGCGGGCATCACTTCGACGGCGATTACGCCAAGCTGGCGCGCATCATCCTGGAAGGCGCGCGCGGGCCGGGGGTGGTGGCGCGCTAGGTTGCCGAGTCCTCGCCCGGACGTTGAAGTCGCGTTGTGTTACGGAATCGTCATATCGGCCTGTGCCCCGACCCGCATAATGGCATCGGCAGCAACGCGATCAAGGGAGAGTGGATGCCGGCGGCCGCAACGGGGTTCAGTGCCTTGCTGACCGGTGTGGGGTTGCTATTTGTGCTGGGGCGCTGGGGCACATGGCAGCGTACGCAGCGCGAGACCTTCATCCGCGCTTACGCTTGGCCTCCCGGCCTGATGGAGTGTTTCGCCGACAAGCATCCCGGACGCTCGGCGGCCGACCGCGCGCAGGTCGAGCAGGCGCTGCGGCAGTTCTTTCTCGTGCATCTGCGCAGCGACTGCGGATACGTGTCGATGCCGTCGCGGGTGGTGGACGATCTCTGGCACGAATTCATCCTATACACGCGCGAGTACCGTGATTTTTGCAGCCGCGCGTTCGGGAAATGCCTGCACCACCTGCCGTCGGCAGCGCTGTCGCCGGTCCGCAAGCCGTCCAATATCGGGTTGCGCCGCACGTGGTCGTGGGCCTGTCATGACGAAGGCATCAACCCCCGTCGGCCCGATCGCCTGCCGCGGCTGTTCGCCATCGACGCGAAGCTCGCCATCCCGAAGGGGTTCTTCTATCTGCCGGACTGCGCCACGCGGCAGCACGGCAGCGAGACCGTGCATTGTGGCGCCGATTTTTCCAGCCGCCACGTCGACGGCAGCATCGCGGGTTTCGGTCCCGTCCGCAAAAAGGGGGACGGTTGCGGCGGCGGCTGTTGTGGTGATGGCTGCGGCGGAGGCTGCGGTGGCGACTGAGCGGCCCCTCAGCGGCTGGTTGTCAGTGAGCGCACGCACTCATCCACGCTCAGCTCGCGCAGCATGTCGATCCGCAAGGTGTCGTCGGTCGCGCGCGACATCGCCGCCAGCGCGGCGGGCTTGAGGCGCACGAGCACCAGGCGCTGCCCGCGCGCGGCGCATTCCGCGGCAAAGATGCGTAGGGCTTCGATGGCCGAGCCGTCCACATCGGGGGTTTCCTCCAGGCTCAGCATGATGGTGTCGGTGCCGGACCGGCCGCTCTGCGCCAACAGCGCCCGGACCTTGCCCAGCACCCGTTCCGTGTTGGCGAAGAACAGCGGCACTTCCGGCCGCGCGATCAGCACGCCGTCGATCTGCCGGGCATCCGTGTGCAGTGCGATATCGACGAAATCATGGCTGTCCCGCAGCCGGCCCAGCACGCTGACGTTCGGCTCCGACAGCTTGCGCAGCGTCAGCAGCAGGCTCACGCCGATGGCGGCCAGCAGGCCGTGCAGCACGCCCAGCAACAGCACGGCCAGCAGCGCCGCGACCACCACCAGCCGGTCCCGGCGCCAGGCCCAGTAGGGCTTGAACACGGACGGATGCAGCGAGTGGCTGACCGCGAAGATCACGATGGCCGCCAGCACCGGCTCGGGAATGCGCGAGAGCTGCGGCAGGAACAGCCAGACGATGAGGGCGACCACCGCGGCCGCGCACAGGCCGGCCAGCCGTGTCTGCGCGCCGGCCGCCTCGTTGGCCGAGGTCGCGGAATAGCCCGCGCCGACCGGCATGCCGTGCAGCAGGCCCGAGACCAGGTTGGCGCAGCCGAGCGCGAACAGGTCGCGGTTGGCGGACACGGGGTCGCCGTGCTTGAGCGCAAAGTTGCGGATCGAGCCGTACGACTCGGCGTAGAGGATCAGCATCAGCGCGAAGCCCAGTTCAGCGCTCTGCATCCACTGCGTGCGCTCCAGCACGGGCAGGCCGAACGTGATGTGCTGCAGGTCGATCGCGCCCACCACGGCGATGCCGTACGGGTGCCAGTCGATCCAGGCCCCGGCGACCAGGCTGGCCACGATCACCACCAGCGTCGAGGGCACGCGGCCCCAGCGCCCCAGTGTGAACAGCATCGCCAGGGCGATCGCGCCCAGCGCGGTGCTGTAGACGTTGGCCTGGCCTGCCTCGCGCAGCAGGTCCAGCGCCAGGCGCGGCGTATCGCTGTGATGGACGGCCACGTCGAGGATCTTCGGCAACTGCTTGATGACGATGGTCAGCGCCAGCCCGAAGGTGAAGCCGCGCAGCACCGGCCGCGCGATGAAATCCGACATGCCGCCGAGGCGCGCCGCGCCGGCCAGCATGAACAGCACGCCGGTGGCGATGATCAGGGCCGCGGTCAGGGCCATCAGCACGGCGGCATCGGCGGCCGGTTCGGCGAGCACCGTCGCCACCAGCACCGCCGCCGACGATGACGTGGCCGAGACGATCGCAAAGCGGCTGGTGCCGATCAGCGCATAGACGACCAGCCCCGACAGCAGGGCGATGAGCCCGGCCTGCGGCGGCAGGTTGGCGATGCCGGCGTAGGCCACCGCTTCGGGCAGCAGCAGCCCGGCGATCGACAGGCCGGCCAGCACGTCGCGCAGCACGCGCTGGCGCGGCGGTAGCGGCGGCGTGCCGAGCGGCGCGAAATGTTCGGGGTGTTGCAGCGCGGTAGCGGGATGTCCGGTGGCGGAATCCATGAGAAGGGCGGGGAGGGGGCGTCGGGGAGGAGGACGCGCCGCGGCTCGCGGCATGGCGAGGGGCGGCGCACGGAGCCGGCCCGGCCGGCTCCTCGGTTGGTACGCGCTTACTTGGCGCAGGCCTTGCCGTGGCTGGGGCGCATGCCCTGGGCCTTGGCATCGGCTTCGCTCATGTAGGCGCCCTGCTTGGTCTTGCCGTAGTAGCGGTCGCCGGGACAGTGGTAGACCTTGGTGGACGCGTTGGCCCAGACCTTGTCGGCGGCGGCGCCGGGCGTCGCAGCGGCGGCAGGGGCCATGGGCGCGGCAGCAGCGGGTGCGGTGGCGGCGGGCTTGGCCGGCGTCATGGGGGCCGCGGGCGCGGCGGGTTTGGCCGGTGCCGGGGGGGCGGCGGCGGGCATGGCTGCGGAGGTAGCCGGGGCATTGGCCGCGGGTGCCGCATCGGCGGCGCTGGCCTTCTTGTCGACGCCGCCGTGGCCGCGGCAGGCACCCCTGAGCGTCGCGCCGCTGTATGGTGTGCCGTCCTTGCAGACCGCATGGACGCCACCGGAAGCGGTGGCCGGCGCGGTTGCCACTGCCGGGGTTTGGGCATAGGCCGAACCCGCCAGCAGCGCAGCCATCGAGAACATCAACGCAGACAGTTTCATGACGAACCCTCAACGAGGCACGGGATACGTGCGTGCAGGGTTAACGCCGGGACACTCCAGGCGTTGACCAGACAGGGAGGTGTGACCATCTTGTTGACCGTTCTGTAACAATTTGCAGTCGGTGGCGGCCGTTTCGGCGGTGCGGCCCCGGTCGCCGATCGTGTTGTTGACGAAATGTCAGTAATTGACGTATAGTCATGTCATGGACCTCACTGAAGAAAACCGCCTGCTGCTGCGCGAGGGCAAGAAGATCGTCGAGGCGCTCGGCAAGACGCTGGCGCCGCTGGTGGAGGTCGTGCTGCATGACCTCAAGCGGCCCGAGCACGCCGTCGTTGCCATCGCCAACAACCTGTCGGGCCGGCAGGTGGGCGATGCCGCTACCGAGCTGGGCTTGGCGCGCATGGCCGACCCGGGCTTTCCGGAAGTCATCCAGAACTACGCCAACCGCTTCCCGGATGGGCGGCCGGCCAAGAGCACGTCGATCGGCCTGAAGAACAGCCGTGGCGAATACGTGGCCGCGATCTGCCTGAACATGGATGTGTCCCTGCTGAGCGCCGTGACGGCCGGCCTGGGGCAATTGATGCAGACCGACGTGGCCGCGCCGCCGGTGCCCGAATCCCTGGCGTCGCACGGGGTGGAGGCGGTGCGCACGGCGCTGGAGCGCTTTGCCGCCGCCCGCAACACCACGCCCATGGGCATGACCCTCGAACAGCGCCGCGAAGCCATGCGCGAACTGTCCGCCAGCGGGCTGCTGAACCTGCGCCGCGCGCTGTCCGAAGTCGCGCAGACGCTGGGCGTGGCGCGCTCCACCGTCTACACCTACCTCCCCGAGGCCACCACGCCATGACCACGCTGCCCATCACCTACGACGATGTCGTCGCCGCCCACGCCCGCCTGCAGGGCCAGGTCCACCGGACGCCCGTCCTCACGTCGACCACGGCGAATGCGCTGACCGGCGCCGAGCTGTTCTTCAAGTGCGAGAACTTCCAGCGCATGGGCGCCTTCAAGTTCCGCGGCGCGTACAACGCGCTGTCGCAGTTCACACCCGAGCAGCGCAAGGCCGGTGTCATCACCTTCTCGTCGGGCAATCATGCGCAGGCGATCGCGCTGTCGGCGCGGCTGCTGGGCATGCGCGCGGTGATCGTGATGCCCAAGGACGCGCCGACGATCAAGGTCGAGGCCACGCGCGGCTACGGCGGCGAGGTGGTCTTCTACGACCGCTATACCGAAGACCGCGAAGCCATCGGCCGCCGGCTGGCCGAGCAGCACGGCCTGACACTGATCCCGCCCTACGATCATCCGGACGTGATGGCCGGGCAGGGCACGGCCGCCAAGGAACTGATCGAAGAGACCGGTCCGCTCGATCTGCTGCTCGTCTGCCTGGGCGGCGGCGGTCTGCTGTCGGGCTGCGCCACGGCGGCGCGCGCGCTGAGCCCGGCCTGCCGGATCATCGGCGTGGAGCCCGAGGCCGGCAACGACGGCCAGCAGAGCCTGCGCAAGGGCGAGATCGTCCACATCGACACGCCCGCCACCATCGCCGACGGGGCGCAGACGCAGCACCTGGGCCACTACACTTTTGCGGTGATCCGTGCGCTGGTCGACGACATCGCGACGGTGAGCGATGCCGATCTGGTCGACACCATGCGCTTCTTCGCCGGCCGCATGAAGATCGTGGTGGAGCCGACCGGCTGCCTGGCCGCGGCGGCCGCCCTGCGGCAGCGGGTGGAGGTGCGCGGCAAGCGCGTCGGCGTGATCATTTCGGGCGGCAATGTGGACCTGCAGCACTTTGCCCGGCTCGTGCAGGCGGACGCATGAGCGGCGCCCGCTACGTCAACGCCCCCACCCTGCGCGCGCCGGCCGGGCACTACTCGCACGCCGCCTGCGCGAACGGGTTCGTGTTCGTGGCCGGGCAGATTCCGGTCACGCCCGATG
The DNA here is from genome assembly GCF_018243235.1 of Ralstonia nicotianae. Classification (NCBI taxonomy): domain Bacteria; kingdom Pseudomonadati; phylum Pseudomonadota; class Betaproteobacteria; order Burkholderiales; family Burkholderiaceae; genus Ralstonia; species Ralstonia nicotianae. The sequence continues at coordinate 1,238,718 of NZ_CP046675.1, read as the reverse complement.
GCCGCAAGCTGGTCGACGCGCCGTTCGAGGCGCAGGTGCGGCAGGTGCTGGACAACCTCGATGCCGTGCTCGCCGCTTGCGGCACCGACCGCACGCGCCTCGTGCAGGTGCGCGTGTACGTGACCGACATGGAAACCCACTGGCCGGCGTTCGATGCGCTGTACCGCGAATGGATCGGCGAGGTGCGGCCGGCGCGCGCGGTGGTGCCGGTGCCGACCCTGCACTACGGCCTGGCCGTGGAGATCGAGGCCACGGCGCTGGCGGGCGATTGATGCGCCTCGCGTCGGCCGTGCCGTGCCGCCGCATCATCGGGCAGCGGGCGATCTGGACCCGCGCACCGGCCGATTGTCAGTTCGCCAGCATCGTCTCCAGCAGCCACGCGCCGGCCTTGCCCAGCGGCCGCTTGCGCGACCACACGGCATCCACCGGCACGCGGCGCGGCCAGCCGCGGGCGCGCACTTCGTGCAGCCGGTCGGCCGCGAAGCGCTCCACCATCCAGCGCGGCAGCTCGGTCCAGCCGTAGCCCAGCGCCGCCATCTCCAGCAGCATGATGTAGCTCGGCGCCGACCAGCGGCGCACGCTGCCGACATCCGGCCCCTCGGTGCGCGCGCCGCCCGGGGCGACCATGGTGTTGAGCCGCAGCTCGCGCGCCGCGCGCAGGTCGGCGTGCGGCGTTTCGGCGTCGCCGTGGCGCGCCAGCGGATGCTGCCTGCCGACGAACAGGCCGATCTCCGACGGCTCGCTGATGGTCGCCGCGCCGATGTCCGGCGGATACGCGGGCTGCGAGGCCACCAGCCCGAACTGCGCGCGATCCTGCCGGATCAGGTCGACCACGTCTTCGTGCTCGGCGATCAGGCATTCGAGCTCGAGATCGGGAAAGCGCGCCTCCAGCGCGGCCAGCGTCTGTTCGTAGCGGTCGGACTGGTAGGTGTCGGAGACCACCAGCGTCAGCCGTGCTTCCAGGCCGCCGGCCAGCTGGGCCGCTTGGCGGTCCATCTGCTCGCCGGCCTCCAGCACGCGCCGCACCTGCGCGAGCATGGCGCGGCCGGCCTCGGTGAGGGTGGGCTGGCGGGTGCCGCGGTCGAACAGCGTCAGCCCCAGGTCGATCTCCAGGTTGCCGATGGCCTCGCTGATGGTCGACTGCCGCTTGCCCAGCTTGCGCGCGGCGGCGGAGAACGAGCCCAGCGCGGCGGCTTCGGCAAAGGCGAGCAGGGCTTCCGGTGAATGGCGCATGGCGGTGGGCTCCGAAGTCGTATCGGTTTCAATGTATCGGAAAAACCGATCATAGCGAACTGGATCCGCGGCGCCACGCCGATGACAATGCCGGCACCCGACGGAGCGATCCCATGCAGTCTGTCCCGCAAAAAAAACCGCTGGAGCGCGTGTTGCACGCCCTGGCCTTCGAGCTCATCGCCACGCTGATCTGCGCGCCGCTGTTCAGCTGGCTGATGGGGCTGCCGCTGGCGCAGATGGGCGCGCTGACGATCCTGTTCGCGCTGGTGGCGATGGCCTGGAACATGGCGTTCAACGCCGTGTTCGAGCGCATCGAGCGCCGCTGCGGATGGCGCCGCACGCTGGCCGTGCGAGCGGCGCACGCGGTGGCGTTCGAGGGCGGGCTGGTCGTGCTGCTGGTGCCGCTCGGCGCAGCGTGGCTCGGGGTGAGCCTGCTGGAGGCGCTGATGCTCGATATCGGCCTCATGCTCTTCTTCCTGCCCTACACCTTCTGCTTCAACCTGGCCTACGACCTGTTGCGCGCGCGGTGGGCCGGCCGCGCCGCCGCCTGAGGCCCCGAAACCTGCAAACCTAAGGCAAACGGACAAGCGCGGGCCGCCGCATGGGCTTTCTATAATGGGAATCCCCTCGATATGGAGACGGGCGCCGCCGACAGCGCCGGCCACGCCCGGCATGCGATCGTGCCGTTCGTTGTCCCAGCCTCCCGCGCGTTGTCCACCCTGCTCAGGCAGCTGTATGCGGCCGCCTGCACGGGGCAGGCCTCGGATGTGATGGAGGTCGTGCGCATCGCCTGGCACGCGGGGCATGCCATGGCACTGGTGCGCTGGCGGCACGATGGCCGGTGGCGGTGGGTCGCCTCGCGCGGCACGCATGCGCCGATGCTGCTCTGGCAGGCCGCGCACGGTGAAGCCTCGGTCACGTCCTGGCCGTTGATCGATGCCGAAGTACAGGGCATGGTCTGGACATCCGGCCAGGCCGAGCCCGGCGCGCTGCCGCGGGCCGCCACGGTTGCCGAGGACGACGTACTGCCGCATCTCGCGCAGGCCCTGGTGCTGTGCTGGGAGCGGGATCGGCATGCCGAAGCCGCCGATACGGCTGCGAGCGCGTCGGCGGCACGCCTGCGGTTGGCCGAGATGTTTCACCTGACCCGCCGCGAAGCCGACGTCGCCGACCTGCTGGCGCGCGGCGCCGGCCCGGCGCTGATCGCGCGCACGCTCGGCATCTCGCGCGATACCGTGCGCACCCACCTCAAGCACGTCTACCGCAAGACCAACACGCACGGCCAGTGCGATGTGGTGCGGCTCATGCTGGCCGCCACCGCGCATCGCTAGCGCCCCGCAATACTGACCCGCGCGGCCCAACTCACCGTACGCAACCCCACCCCGAGGCGCGGACGATGGAAGGCTGCGGCAACGTCATCGCGGCCGCCGCGTGGCGGTCACGCGGTGGTCATTTGCGGCCGTTCGACGGGCGGCGTGCCGTCCTTGAAGAGCGTCTTGAGCTGTGCGCGCAGCTCGGGCGTGTCGGTGTGCTTATGGATGGCGACGGCATGCTGCACGGCGGCTTCCAGCAGTTCGGCATCCGTGTCGGCGCACAGGGCGACCGAGCAGTTGGTGTCGCTGGGGAAGGCCCGGCAATCGATATAGCGGCGGCCCATGGCGGTGCTCCTGTAGTGGCGCTGAACATGTATCCCCGTTATAGGTCCGCCATGGTGGCGCGTCGTCACCTGGGTGGGGTACGGTGCCGGCGCTGTCGCGGGGCGGTCATCGCCGCGCCCGGCACGTCGCCGAGCGCCAAGGCCGCCGCGCTTGCGCCGGACCGCAACAGGCGGGCGGCCTGCCCTTACGCGGCGATCACGCGGTTGCGTCCTTCATGCTTGGCGCGGTACAGGCGTTCGTCCGCCGAGCGCAGGATGGCATCGATGTTGCTGCCGTCCCGTCCGAATTCGGACACGCCGATACTCACGGTCACGCCAACAGCGTGGCCCGGCGCGAGTTCAAACGGCGAGGCGGCAATCGCCGTCCGGATCTGCTCGGCAATGGCATGGGCTGCGTGAAGCGGGACTTTCGGCAGCAGCACCATGAATTCCTCGCCGCCGACGCGGGCGACGCCGTCGTGGGGGCGTATCGCCTCGAGGCACTTCTTGGCAAAGCGCTGGAGCACGTGGTCGCCGGCCTGGTGGCCGTAGGTGTCGTTGATGACCTTGAAGCGGTCCAGGTCGAGCGCCAGCACGGAAAATGGCGTGGGTCCGCCGCGCGAGCGCGCGATCTCGGCCTCCACCCGCCCGATGAACTCGCGCCGGTTCGCCAGGCCGGTGAGCGGATCCGTGGCCGCCAGATGCTCCAGCTTATGGTGGGCCGCCTGCAACTCGCGCAGCGCGTCCTCGGTCCGGGCCTTGGCCTCGCCCAGCCGGGTCATGAGTTCTTCCTGGCTGTAGATCGTCGAGAAGGAGCGGGTCGTCTGGAAGGCCTTGACCACGCCGTAGCTGAGCAGGAAAAAGCCCGCCGCGAAGATGATATGGGCGAGCCACCACATGTGGTTCCAGGGCCGGGCCAGGATGAACGCAAGCGACGACAGCGCGAACGTCGTGACCGAGATGCCGTAGACCGTCATCAAGGGCGAGCGGATGCGCCGGGTCAGCAGCGCCGCCACGTTGACGGCCGAAAAGGCCAGCGCGCCGCCTTCCATCGACACGCGGACCCACGGGCTGCTCGCCATCGGCGAATAGGCGATCCAGGCCACGCCCGCGTCGACGAGCAGGAAGAGCGCCAGCCAGCCAAGCCACGTGCCGAGGTTCGTGCGATCGGTCTCGCTGTTCGCGTGCCGGTTGTAGGAAAGCTGCCCCACGAACAGCAGCACCGCCATCACCAGCCGCGAGGCCGGTCCGTACAGCAGGAACAGCCAGATGTTGTGATGCGCCATGCCGGTGAAGACACCATGCCAGGCGTAGATCAGGGAGAAACCCAGGAACCCCAATGTGAGCCAGCGTAACAAAGGCTCGCCTGACGAGCGGTAGCAGCGCCAGCACACGTAGGTGACGAACACCCCTTCTAGCGTTGCCGCCGCGATGGCCGCTTCGTGGAACGCGTGATCCTCGAAGAGCAGTTTCGGGTCTTGAAAGCTGTACAGATAGGCGATCAGGTACGCCGGGATGAACGCAAAGCCGACCACCAGCAGCCTGGCGTACATCGTGGTGACCCATTGAATGCCGGCGGTCGGTTTCCGGGCAGCGGCGTCGAGGCTCATCGTGTTCTCCCTCCAGGCTGTTGAGGTGGCGTTTCAGTATAGGCCGGTGTATCGCCGGAGGCACGTGCGCGGTCCTGGCGCCGTGCGTTCCGTGAGTTGCGCTCTCAAGGCAGCCGGCCCGTCATCGCGGACGTTGTCTACCTGCGAGCCATTGGCGATCGGGACTGCGCAACGCCGATGCGCCACTGGAGCCGGGCAAATGCAACGACGCCGCCCGCACATCACATCGCAAATCCCCAGGCTGCGCCCTTTTTGCCGCCTATCAGTGAGCCGACGGTCAGCCGGGCCAATGGTGGGCCGCCAAACAGCACGGCCATGGCCGGGAGGGGGCATGCTGCAAGGATCGGCATGGCTGGCGCGGGGATCGCTCAGTCCATCCAGTCGTGGAAGCGTCGGAGGTGCGATCGCGAGCCGCTCGTGCTTGCACGACGTGCCCGCGTGCGGGGCAAGGTCATTTGGCGACTTCCGCCCCGCGCTCCACCAGCAGCGCCCGCAACACCGACCGATGGCAATGCGCCTCATCCTCGCAATAGCACCCGACCGACAGATGGGTCTGGTGCGACAGCGCGGCCAGCATGTCGAGCAGTCGCGCGGCATCGCCTTCGTTCATCTCGGCGCGGAAGCGGCGCACGAATGCGTGCCATCCCTTCTCGTCGTGCGCCGCCTGCGCGGCCTGGGCCTCCTTGACGAGCTCCGGCGACGGCGACAGCAGCGGCATCCACACGTCGTAGAAATCGCGGCTGGCGAACTCCGCTTTCGGCACGCCGCGCGGCGGGCGCCGCACGGTGCCGATGCGCAGGCCTTCGTCGGGATGGCGGGGTTCGCCGAGACGGACGATGCGTAGTGTCATGAGACCTCCTCGGATGCCGGCCGCGGCCGGCGTTCATGAGCCCTGGCGATTCTGCACCGTGGGGAAGAACAGGTCTTTCCACGAGGCCGGCTTGCCCTTGACGGTGCCTACGCGCTGCATGAACTCGGCATAGTGGGCCACGCCCACCGGCGTGGTGGTGAAGCGCGAATCCGGATCGTCCAGGATCTTCTTCACTTCGTCCGGCGAGCTCTTCACCTTGGACTGCGCGATGTAGATCTGCGCGGCCTTGGCCTTGTCCCGGGCGATCAGCGCGTTCGCTTCGTCCAGCGCCGCGACGAAGGCGGCCGACAGCTTGGGGTTGGCCTCGTAGAACTTCTTGCTGGTGTAGGTCATGTCCAGCGTGATGTTGCCGAGCACGTCCACGGTGTTGAAGACGCGGTGCAGCCCCGGCGCGGCGGCCTCGGCGTACGAGAACGGCGGCGACGCCATGTGGCTGTTGATCTGGCTGCCGCCGGCGAGCATCACGGCGGTGGCGTCCGGATGCGGTAGCGGCACGGTGATCGGGTCGAGCTTGTTGAACTGCTTGTCGCCGAAGGCCTTGGCGGCCGCCATCTGCAGCACCACGGCGGGCAGCGAGGTCTTGATGCCGGGCACGGCGATGCGGTCCTTGTCGGAGAAGTCCGCCAGCGTCTTCACGTTCGGGTTGCGCGTCATCAGATACATCGACGACGAACTGAGCGCGGACAGGCCGCGCACCTCCATCGCGCTGCCGCGCGTCTTGTCCCACAGCGTGAGGAAGCCCGGCACGCCCAGCGAGGCGATGTCGAGCGCGCCCGACAGCATCGCGTCGTTGATGACGTTGCCGCCGTCCAGCACGCGGTAGCTGACCTTCACGTCGCCCAGGCCGGCGGCCTTGGCCTGCTTCTCCAGCAGGTGCTCGCTGGCCATCACCATGATCGGCAGATAGAGCACGCCGTAGCCGTGCGAGATGCGGACTTCGCTCACCTCCGCGCGCGCCGCGCCGACGGCGCCGCCGAAGAGCGAGGCGGTCAGCGCGGCGGCCAGGGTCAGGCGCAGGGCGCGGCGGCGGGCGGTCGATCGGGTGGATTGCATGGGTGGGTCTCCTGGTCGTTGTCGAGGTTGTCGTGCGGTGGCGTGCCTCAGGCCTGCATGCCCCAGCGCTTGACGGTGCGCGCTTCCAGCGTGCGGAACACGAGGTTCTCCACCAGCAGGCCGATGAGGATGACGGTCAGCAGGCCCGCGAAGACTTCCGGGATCTGCAGCAGGTTCTTGTTCTCGTAGATGTACCAGCCGAGCCCGCCCTGGCCCGAACTGACGCCGAACACCAGCTCCGAGGCGATCAGCGTGCGCCACGCAAACGCCCAGCCGATCTTGAGGCCGGTCAGGATGGACGGGAACGCCGCCGGGATCAGGATCTGCGTCAGGTACGCCATGCCCGAGAGCCCGTAGTTGCGTCCCACCATGCGTAGCGTGTTCGACACCGACAGGAAGCCCGCATGCGTGTTGAGCGACACCGCCCACACCACCGAATGCACGATCACGAAGATTAGGCTGCCGTTGCCCAGGCCGAACCACACCAGCGCGATCGGCAGCAGTGCGATGGCCGGCAGCGGGTTGAACATGGCGGTGAGCGTTTCCAGGAAATCCTGGCCGAGCCGGCTGCCGATGCCCAGCACCACCAGCGCGCACGATAGCGCCAGGCCCAGCGCGTAGCCGGCCAGCAGCGTCTGCATGGACGTGCCGATGCGCGCAAACAGCGTGCCGTCGGCCAGGCCCGCCCACAGCGCCCGCGCGGTATCGGAGAAGGTCGGCAGCAGCAGCGGATTGTCGAGCCAGCGCGCACCGCCTTCCCACGCCAGCGCCAGCGCCACCAGGATGGCCAGCTTGCGCAGCCACGCCTGCGCATACAGCCGCTCGGCCATCGACAGCGGTTTCTCGATCACGCCGATGCGCTCGAAGGCCACCGGCGTGCGGTAGACCGGCGCGCGCGCGCTGATGTCGGCGGCCGGCAGTGGAGCGATGGTCTCAGTCTGCATGGGTTTCCTCCGCCGTGCGGGCGAACAGCATGTCGTGGATCTCGGCTTCGAGCGCCTTGAAGCGCTCGGGGTCGTCATCGCCGCGCGCGAGGCTGGGCAGCTCGGCGCGCACCTGCCCGGGGTGCGGCGACAGGATCAGGATGCGGCTGCCGCAGCGGATCGCCTCCGGAATCGAGTGCGTGACGAACAGCACGGTGAAGCGCGTTTCGTCCCACAGCTGCAGCAGCTCGTCCTGCATCTTGCGGCGGGTGAGCGCATCGAGTGCGGCGAAGGGCTCGTCCATCAGCAGCACGTCGGGCTCCATCGCCATGCCGCGCGCGATGGCCACGCGCTGCTTCATGCCGCCCGACAGCATATGCGGGTGGTGGTCCGCGAACTTGGCGAGGTTGACCTTGTGGATGTAGTGCAGCGCGCGCGCTTCGGCTTCGCGCGCGCCGAGCTTGCCCGTGGCGAGCAATGGGAACAGCACGTTCTCCTTCACTGTCTTCCACGGCAGCAGCTGGTCGAATTCCTGGAACACCATCATGCGGTCCGGCCCCGGCCTGGTGACGGGCTGGCCCTTGAGCCGGATCTCGCCCTCGGTGGGCGCGAGATAGCCGCCGATCGCCTTGAGCAGCGTCGACTTGCCGCAGCCCGACGGCCCCAGCAGGATGGTGCGCTCGCCGGGATGGACCTGGAAGTCGACGCGATAGGTGGCCGTGACCAAGTGCTGGCGCGTCTTGTACTGCAGCGTGACGCCGCGTACGTCCAGCAGCGGCGGCGGGGGCGCCTGCATGGTGTTGTCTCCTGTGCTTGTTGTCTGTGTTGTGGGTCGGTGCGGTCGCGCGCGGGCGCTACCGGATGTCGACGTGGTACCGGAAATGCGCCGCCGCGCCGCGCGAGCGCCGCCACTCCAGCGGCACGCGGTCGTAGCCGCGCGCGATGCGCTCGATCACCATCACCGGGTCGCCCGGCTTGATGCGCAGCAGGCGCGCGTAGGTCGCGTTGACGGCCTCGGCGGTGAGCGTCTCTTCGGCGCTGGCGACGATCTGGCCGCACTGCTTTTCGTAGAGCGGGTACAGCAGGTCGCCGAAGGCACCGGGCTCCAGCGTGGCCAGCGGTTCGAAGCGGTCGTATGGCAGCCAGATCTCTTCGGCCAGCAGCGGCGCGGCATCGAGCAGCCGCAGGCGCGTCAGGCGGATGACCGGGGCGCCGGTCTCGATCTGCAGTCCGGCGGCCGGCGCGGACGGTGCGTCGAGCACGTCGCGCTTGAGGATGCGGCTCTCGGGGATGCGCCGCTCGCCGCGCTCGTTCTGGAAGCGGAAGAAGCGGAACAGCGAACTGGCGAAGCTGGCCCGGCGCACGAAGGTGCCGCGCCCCTGGAAGCGCTCCAGCAGCCCCTCGGCGACGAGCACGTCGATCGCCTTGCGCACGGTGCCGACCGCCACGTTGTAGAGCTTGGCCAGCTCGGCCTCGGTGGGGATGGCGTCGCCCGGGCGCCACTGCTGCCGGGCGACCTGCGCGGCCAGGTCGTCGCGCAATTGCTGATAGCGGGGCAGGCGGAGGTCGGCGGGCATGCGGGTCAACTACTCATCTAGATGACTCGCATTGTAGGGAGGCAACGGTTGCCGGGCAGTACAGGAAAACCCCGAGGGTGCAGGGCTCTGCGGCCAGACCTGGGCGGTCGTGGACCGTGGCTTGTGCCGGCCAATGGGCAACGATGGGAAACGCCCGGCACGGTGAATCGCTCCCGTGCCGGGCTCAAGCCAAGGCGCGCCGCTGTGCCGGCACGCCCGTGGCGCGGAGGCCGATCGTCCGGCCTCCGCGCACCCTGGTCAACGCGTCGCGGTGGCCGGCGCGGTGGCCGCTTGCCGCGATGGCGGGCGCCGCAGCAGCCGCAGCGCATACAGGGCGAGGATGAAGGCGCCGCCGGCGAACACGATGTCACCCGGCACGCGCAGCCAGACCAGCGTTTCCATCAGCTTGGAGTGCACCACTTCCGGCGAGCGGGCGTACCACATGCCCTTGGTGATGCTGGCCCAGGCCTGGTAGATGCCGGCCGGCAGCAGCGACATGAACACCATCATCGCCAGGCCGATGTTCAGGCCCCAGTACGCGGGCTTGAGCAGGCGGTCGGCATGCAGGCTGCGCGCATAGAGGCCGCGCAGGCAGAACAGCATCAGGCCGATGCCCAGCATGCCGTACACCCCGAACAGCGCGGCGTGCCCGTGGGCGGCCGTCATGTTCAGGCCCTGCACGTAGTACAGCGAGGCCGGCGGGTTGATGGCAAAGCCCAGCAGGCCCGCGCCGACCGTGTTCCAGAAGCCCACGGCCACGAAGCACAGCACCGGCCACTTGTAGGCGCCGAGCCAGGGCGTGCCGCGCATGCGGCGATAGGTCTGCAGCGCTTCCAGCCCGATCAGCGTGAGCGGCACCACTTCCAGCGCCGAGAACACCGCGCCCACCGAGATGATGGAGGTGGGCGTGCCCGTGAAGTACAGGTGGTGCAGCGTGCCCAGGATGCCGCCGAACAGGAACACGATGGTCTCCGCCACGATCGCCCGGTTGGCGCTGGCCGCGCGCACCAGGCCCAGGCGCGTGAAGAGCAGGGCGACCACGGCGGTGGCGAACACCTCGAAGAAGCCCTCGACCCACAGGTGCACGAGCCACCAGCGCCAGTACTCGATCATCGAGTAGTGGGTGTGCTGGCCCCACACCAGCGAGGTCGAATAGAAGCCGCCGATGCAGGTGGCCGACAGGAACACCATGGCGATCAGCCCGCGCGATTCCGACGGCGTCTTCAGGGCCGGCCACAGGGCACGGCCGAGCAGCGCCACCCAGAACAGCAGGCCGACGAACAGCAGCAGCTGCCACACGCGGCCCATGCTGGTGTATTCCAGGCCCTGGTTGCCGATCCAGAAGCCGAAGTCTGCGCCGCGATGCTGCAGCGTGCCGAGCCAGCCGGTGGCGATGGAGCCCACCACGATGAAGATCAGCGCCCAGAACAGCAGGTCGACCCCCAGCTTCTGGAACTTGGGCTCGCGCCCCGACAGCAGCGGCGCGATGTACAGGCCCGTGGCCAGCCACGCGGTGGCGATCCACAGCACGCCGAGCTGCGTGTGCACCGTGCGGCTGATGACGTATGGCAGCACCTGCGCCAGCGGAATCCCGAAGAACGCCTCGCCTTCCACCGCATAGTGCGCGGTGATGGCGCCCATGCCGATCTGCACCAGGATCAGGCCGATGACCGCGAAGAAGTACTTGCGCGTGGCCTTCATCGACGGTGTGGCGACCACGTTGAGGAACGGATCGGCCGGCAGCGGCTTGGCGTCCTCTTCGTGCTTGCCGCTGCCGTGCAGCCACAGCATCGCGGCGATGCCGGCAAGCAGCAGGATGATGCTCACCATCGACCACATGGCCGCATCGCTGGTCATGGTGTTGCCCACCAGCGGCTCGTGCGGCCAGTTGCTGGTGTACGACACGTCGGTTTCGCCCGGACGGTCCGTGGCGGCTGCCCACGATGTCCAGAAGAAGAACGCGGCCAGCGCCTCGCGGTCGGCCTGGTCCGGCAGCGCGCCGGTGGCCATCGCATACTGGTCGCGCAGCGTTGCCAGCGACGGATCGGTGCCGAACAGCGCCTCGAAGTGCTGCGCCACGCCGTGGATCGCGCGGGCGCGCTCCTTCGACACGGTGATGCTGTCCCGCGCCGCGTCATACGTATTGCGGCGCATTTCCTCCTTCACGGTGACATCGACGGCGGCTTGCTGCGCAGCCGTCAGCGATGCGGCCGAACCGAACTGCTGCTGCGTGTGGATGGCCTGCAGGGCCGTCGCTTCGCGGTGCAGCCAATCGGCGGACCAGTCCGGGGCGACGTAGCTGCCGTGGCCCCAGACGGTGCCGAGCTGCTGGCCGCCCGCCGCCAGCCAGGCTTGCTGGCCGCGCTGGATCTGCTCGCCGGTGAACAGCACGTCGCCGGCGGTGGTGACGACGGCCTGCGGAATCGGCGGCGCCGCCAGATAAATCTGGCGCCCCAGGTAGCCGAGCGCCCCGAACGACAGGACGAAGATCAGGCCGAGCCATCGCCACAACCTGTGATTGGTATTCATGACAAGGTTCCTCGCAAGGATGCAGTGGGATGCGGTGGGACGATCAGGCGCCGCTGCAGCCGCCGCCGCAGCAATAGCCGGCGCTGGCGCCGGTGCTGGCGGCGGACGCCACCTTCGTGATGGCGACGCGCCACGTATGCGGGCCGCGCTCGACGTCGTCCCAGGTGAACTGGCCGGGCCGCTCGATCTGGAAATGCGAGCGCAGCGGATGCGGATCGTGGTCGCTGATCAGTTCCAGGCGCTGGCCGATGTCGAGCTCACCGAAGGCCGAGAAGATCAGCGGATGACGCTCGCGCGGCGCCAGCATGCGGAGGTCGAGTTGGATGGAGGGGACGGTCTGTTTCATGGGGACTCCGTTGAGGCTGTGTCGGCATCAAAAAGATGCATTGAGAATGCATCTATAGTAGTGATCGGAATCTGAAACACTATTGATGTATATCAGATACTTGTTTTGTGGGTATCTTGATGCCTGCCTTGCAGGCGGGGCCTGGCCCGGCTCCGCCATGCGGCATCGCTGGAATATCGTGGAGCGCCGATTCCCGTTTGCGCTGTGTCAAAGCTCGACTGGTCGCCGGCTCCTAACGTGGAGCAGACGACACACACCGACCAGCGGGAGAAAAAAATGAGCTGTCTTCAAGCGGTCCGCCGTCTGATGCGCGCGGGCCTGATTTCGGTGACGCTTGGTGTACTGCTGACGAGCGCGGCGGCCCAGGCAGCCAAGCTTCCCGGCGATTTCGGTCCGCCGCGCGGCGAGCCCATCCGCGCGGTGCTCACGAGTCCGCCCAACGTGCCGCCGCCGATCCACCGCAACTATCCGGCCAAGGTCATCGTGGAGCTGGAGGTGGTCGAGAAGGAAATGCCGATCTCCGAAGGGGTCAGCTACACCTTCTGGACCTTCGGCGGCACGGTGCCCGGCAGCTTCATCCGCGTGCGGCAGGGCGATACGGTGGAGTTCCACCTCAAGAACCACCCGGACAGCAATATGCCGCACAACATCGACCTGCACGGCGTGACCGGGCCGGGCGGCGGCGCGGCGTCGAGCTTCACCGCGCCGGGCCACGAATCGCAGTTCACCTTCAAGGCCCTCAATGAGGGGGTCTATGTCTACCACTGCGCCACGGCGCCGGTCGGCATGCATATCGCCAACGGCATGTATGGCCTGATCCTGGTCGAACCGCCGGAAGGCTTGCCCAAGGTGGACCACGAGTACTACGTGATGCAGGGCGATTTCTATACCACCGGCAAATACCGCGAGAAGGGCCCGCAGCCGTTCGACATGGAAAAGGCCATCGACGAGCGCCCGACCTACGTGCTCTTCAACGGCGCGGAAGGCGCGCTCACGGGCGACAAGGCGATGCATGCCAAGACCGGCGAGACGGTGCGCATCTTCGTCGGCAACGGCGGTCCCAACCTGGTGTCGAGCTTCCACGTGATCGGCGCCATCTTCGATCAGGTGCGCTACGAGGGCGGCACCAACGTGCAGAAGAATGTGCAGACCACGCTGATCCCCGCGGGCGGCGCGGCTGTCGTGAAGTTCACCGCCAGGGTGCCCGGCAGCTACGTGCTGGTCGACCACTCGATCTTCCGCGCCTTCAACAAGGGAGCGATGGCCATCCTCAAGATCGACGGTCCGGAAGACAAGCCGTTGTATTCCGGCAAGGAGCTCGATGCGGTGTACCTGGGCGACCGTGCCGGCCCCAACCTGTCGGCCGTCACCCGGGCGGCGCAGGCGTCGGCATCCGGCACGCTGTCGATGCAGGATCAGGTGCAGGCCGGCCGCGCGCTGTTCGCGGGGACCTGCTCGGTGTGCCACCAGAGCAACGGAACGGGGCTGCCCGGCGTGTTTCCGCCGCTGGCCAAGTCGGACTTCCTGGCGGCGGACCCGAAGCGGGCGGTGAGCATCGTGCTGCACGGCCTGAACGGCAAGATCAAGGTGAATGGCCAGGAATACGATTCCGTGATGCCGCCGATGACGCAGCTCAACGATGACGAGGTCGCCAACATCCTGACCTATGTGCTCAACAGCTGGGACAACCCGGGCGGCCGCGTCAGCGCGGAAGACGTCAAGAGGATCCGTGCCCAGCCCGCACCGGCCAAGGCCGTGGCCGAGCACTGATTGCGGCAGCGTGACCGCCATGGCTCGCCTGACCTCGCGCATCGCAGCCGTGCTGGCGGCGTTGGCCAGCGCCGCCGCACAGGGCGCCGCCTACGTGCGGCTGCCCGGCGGCGATTTCGACAGCGTGCTGCCGCAGAACGCGCCGGGCCAGCCGCAGCGGGTGCGCATCGAACCCTTCGAGCTGCGCGCCACGCCCGTCACCGTCGCGGATTTCCAGGCCTTCCTGCAGGCCCATGAAGCCTGGCGCCGCGACCGCGTGCCCGAGGTTTTTGCCGGCCCCGCCTACCTGGCCGATTGGGCCGACGCGCTGCACCCGGCCCCGCAGGCATCGCCGCAAGCGCCGGTGACGGGCGTGAGCTGGTTTGCCGCGCGCGCCTACTGCGAGAGCGAGGGCGCGCGCCTGCCGACCTGGCTGGAATGGGAGTCGGCCGCCGCGGCCGACGCCACCCGCGCCGATGCGCGCGACGACCCGCAATGGCGCCAGCGCATCCTGACCTGGTACGAGCGGCCGGCGGCGCGCGTGCTGCCGCCGGTCGGCGGGCCGCCGGACGTGCATGGCGTGCGTGACCTGCATGGCCTGATCTGGGAGTGGGTCGACGATTTCAACGCGCTGTTCATCAGCGGCGACAGCCGCACGCAGGGCGATCCGGACAAGCAGAAGTTCTGCGGCGCCGGCGCCATCAGCATCGTGCGGCGCGACAGCTACGCCGTGCTGATGCGTGTAGCGCTGCTGTCTTCCCTCGGTGGCGCGGATGCCACGGGTAGCCTGGGCTTCCGCTGCGCCAGAACCCTCAATGGAGACCCTCCATGACACTTCTCAATCGCATCCGCCGTGCCCTGCTGGCACTGCTGCTGGCGGGCACGGCTGCTGGCGCGCAGGCCGCGGGGCCGCTTGCTGCCGGCTCGCTGTATGCATCCGGCGCGGCGCTGACCGACCAGAGCGGCCGCGTCTTCCACCTGGCCGACCTGCGCGGCGAGCCGGTGCTCGTCAGCATGTTCTATTCATCGTGCAGCATGGTCTGCCCGATGATCTTCGAGACCATCCGCGCGACGCTGGACAAGGGCGGCAAGTCCGCGCGCGACGGCGTGCGGGTGCTGATGATCACGGTCGATCCTGAACGCGATTCCGTCGCCGTGCTCAAGAAGACCGCTGCCGACCACGGCGCGGACGACCGCTGGCAGCTGGCCCGCGCAGACAGCAGCGGTACGCGCTCGATTGCCGCGCTGCTGGGCATCCAGTACCGGCGCCTAGCGGACGGCGACTTCAATCACTCCAGCACGATCGTCCTGCTCGATGCGCAAGGCCGCATCAACGCCCGCACCAATACCCTCGGCGCGACCGACCCGAAGCTGGTCCAGGCGATGCGCAAACTGCTGGGTGCCGAGCGCTGAACCAACGTATTGCCCGATCCGCGCCGTCTTGCCGAAGGCGCGGCGGCGCATCTGTCGCCGATTGCAAAGGCACAAGCTTTGCGTTTCGAATATCAGAATGAGGGCATATCGAATCCATGATGCCGTCGATTCCCGAGGCTCATCTTCATCGATTGAGATCGGGAATTCAGATTTGTTTTGTACTGGCCTGAATTGAAATTCAATGATGTCGCGCCAAGGTCAACCGCAGGCGACCGGTTGCTTGCGCTGAACACGGCTTCAAGAGGTTGGGCCAGCCTTGCTGCGGCTTGCTTCGAAGACCGGCCAAGCCACCGTTGCCCACCAACGAACGGATCAGAGACCGCGCTGTCTCGCGCGACGGCACGATCGCACCCGTGTACTTGAAACCGCACATGAATTGACTAAGGTAAGAGAGCTTCGTGATTTAAATAAGGAGTGCGCGGCTTGGGCTTGATTTTGCAAGTGCCCGCGCAAGTCAATATTTCTCTGCAGAGGGGTAGGGATGCGTCCATTTCGCGTGGTCTCACGCAGGTTATCGTCTTCTCCGCGCGTGCTCGTGTTGATGGCGGCATTGCTTGTTTTCCCGGAATGGCTGTCGGCCGCCACCAAGACGACCACCTTCACCGTCTCGCTCACGCTGCAGGCGGATTGCTCCATCAGCGCCAACGCGCTGAACTTCGGCACCCAGGGCGTGCTCGCGGCCAACGTGGATCAGACCGCAACCCTGAGCGTGACCTGCAGCAATACCGCGCCGTACAACGTCGGCTTCGATGCCGGCACCACCACGGGTTCGACCATCGCCGCGCGGTTGCTGGCGGGCTCCGGCGCGGCCACCGTCGGGTTCCAGCTCTACAGTGACAGCGCGCGGACCCAGATCTGGGGCAACACCGTCGGCACCGACACGGTCAGCGGCACCGGCTCCGGCACCGCGCAGGTCTTGACCGTCTACGGTCGCGTGCCGTCGCAGAACTCCCCGGCGGCCGGCACCTACAGCACCACGATCACGGCCACCATCACGTTCTGACGTTGCGCAGCCTCGCGCCTGTCTTGCTTGCGCACAGCGCCGGCGCCGCGATGCGGTGGCGGCGCGCGTGCGCCTGGCTGGTGCTGCTGATGGGCACGTTCGCGCCGCTCGCGGCGGGCGCAGCGGCGCTGCAGATTTCACCGATCCGGCTCGACCTTCTCCCGGGGCAAAGCGCCGGCAGCCTCACGCTGCGCAATCGCGGCACGCAGCCGCTCAACGCGCAGGTGCGCGTGTTCCGCTGGACGCAGGATGCCGAAGGCGACCGTCTGGAGCCGGCTCCAGCGCTGGTCGCCAGCCCGCCCATCGTGCAGATTTCGGGCGAGGGCGAGCAGCTCGTGCGCGTGGTCCTCACGCAGCCGGCCGCAGGCAACGATGAGCAGACCTATCGGCTCCTCATCGACGAACTGCCCGAGCGCCGCCCGCAGGCGCAGACAGGCGTGACGATGCAGCTGCGCTACTCGGTGCCGGTGTTCGTCAACGCCAGCACCGGGGCACCGCCCCGGCTCAGTGCCGCGCTGCGGCGCGATGGCGGGCGGACCCTGCTGGTGGTTCGCAATCCGGAAGCGCGTCACGCGCAGCTCGCCGACGTGTCGATCGAATGGAGCGATGGGACGCGCAGCCCGCTGACCGCGGGCCTGCTCGGCTATGCCCTGGGCGGCGCGACGCGCGCCTGGCCGGTGGCCGACGCGCGCGCGGCCCGCGCCGTGCCACGGCGGTTGCGGGCCCAGGTCAACGGTGTCGCGGTTGAGATTCCGCTTGCGCGCACCGAGTGATGGGCAGCGCCGGCAAGCGTGGCCGCCACCTCGTGGCGGCAGGATGCGGCATCGTGCTGGCCACCCTGCAGACCGCGCAGGCCGGTGCGCTGGCGCCGGCACAGGCGGATCCGGTTGCGCTGCTGGCCGCCGCCCGTCCCGATGCGCCGCTGCCCGCCGCTGGCACGGACGATCTCTACCTGGAGGCCATCATCAACGGCACACCGACCCATACCATCGCGCGACTGCGCTTGCGTGATGGACGGTTGTCGGCCGCCGCCGGCGAATTGCGCGCGCTGGGCATCCGCATCGACGACCTGCAGCCGGACGCGAACGGTCTGGTCGCGCTCGACGGCGTTGCCGGGCTGCGCTACACCTACGAGGTCCGCGCGCAGCAGGTTCGCTTCGTCCTGGACGACGCACGCCGCGTGCCCGACGTGCTGACGGTGCACGCGCGTCCGCGCGTGCCGCCCACCAGCGGCACCGGCCTGGTGCTCAACTACGATGCCTACCTGCAGCCGACCACGCCGGGCGGGGACGGCGCAAGCCTGGGGGTGTTCAGCGAGCAACGCTTCTTCCATCCGGGTGGGGTGTTCTCCAACAGCGGGGTCGCGCTGGCCGCGCGCGGCGCGGACCGCTACACCCGCCTCGAGACCAGCTGGTCGCACGCGGACCCCGAGCGGCTGACCACACTGCGCCTGGGCGACACCGTGACCGCGGCGCTGGGCTGGAGCCGCGCGGTGAGGCTGGGCGGCGTGCAGTGGCAGCGCAACTTCGATCTGCGCCCGGACGTCGTCACGTATCCGCTGCCGTTGCTGAGCGCCAGCGCGGCCGTGCCGACCGCCGTGGATCTGTATGTCAACAACGTGCGCCAGTTCAGCGGGCAGGCGAGGGGCGGGCCGTTCGTGCTCAATGCGGCGCCGGCCGTCACGGGCGCGGGGCAGGCCGTGATCGTCGTCAAGGATGCGCTCGGGCGCGACGTGGTGACGTCGGTGCCGCTCTACATCGATACAGGGCTGCTGGCTGCGGGATTGTCCGACTACGCCGTCGAAGCCGGCTTCCTGCGCAACCAGTACGGTGTGCACACATTCGACTACGCGCGGAGTCCGGCGCTCAGCGCGTCGCTGCGCTACGGCCTGAGCGGCAGCCTGACGCTGGAGAGCCACGCCGAGGCCGCGCGCGGGCTCGCCAATCTCGGCGCCGGCATGCGCACCCGCTTGGGGCAGGCGGGCGTGGTCTCGGGGGCGGCATCGGTCGCGCGGGGCGGCGACGCGTCTGGCGCGCAAGGCTCGCTCGGCTACCAGTACCGCGCGCCGGGGATCGCGATCGACCTGCAGGGCACGCGCACCTTCGGCACGTACCAGGATTTGGCCAGCACGGCCGGCGCGCCGTTCTACCGCTCGCTGCTGCGGGGCACGGTGTCGCGCCCGGTCGGCCGCACCGGCAGCGTCGCGCTCAGCTATATCGGCTTGTCGGTTCCGGGCTCGGACCGCTCGCGTATCGTCTCGCTGTCGTATGCCGCGCTGCTCGGGCGGGATCTTTCGCTGAGCGCCAGCGCGTATCAGGACCTGGCCGACAGCCGTGCCCGCGGTGTGCTGCTCACGTTCAGCATGGCGCTGGGCCGCGACGCCAACGCCGCCGCGAGCGTCGGCAGCGATCACGGGCGTGCCGAGGCCACCGTCAGCGCGGTGCGCACGCCCGACTATGCCGGCGGCTTCGGCTGGCAGCTCCAGTCGGGCCGGTCCGGCGCGCAGCGCCGCTCGCTGGCGCAGGTCAACTACCGTGGCCGCTACGGCGATGCGTTCGCCGCCGTGCAGGAGATCAACGGCCAGGCCAGCACCGCGCTGGATGCGGCCGGCTCGCTGGTGCTGATGGACGGCGCGGTGCTGCCGGGCCGCCGCATCAACGATGCCTTCGCGCTGGTCACCACCGAAGGCATGGCCGATGTGCCGGTCACCTTCGAGAACCGGCTGATGGGCCGCACCAACGCACAGGGGCACCTGCTCGTGCCCGATCTCGTCGCCTACGAGAACAACCGCGTGGCGATCGACCCGCTGGCCTTGCCGATCAACGCGCGGCTGGCGGCAAGCGCCGCCACGCTGGCGCCCACCGACCGTTCGGGCGTGCTGGTGCACTTTCATGTCGAGACGTTCCGGGGCGCGCAACTGCGGCTGGTGGACGCACTGGAGCAGCCGCTGCCGGCCGGCAGCCACGCCACCCTCGAGCGAACCGGCGCACGCTACCCGATCGGCTACGACGGCCTGGCCTTCATTGATGCGCTGGAGACCGAGGACATCGTGCGCGTGGACGACGTGGACCCGCCCTGTGCGGCGCACGTCGTCTATCCCGCCGATGCCGGCGCGCTGCCGACGCTCGGTCCGCTGCGCTGCATGCCATGGGAGGCGGCGCCTTGACCCGCTTCTCGCCATGGCGCCGGCCGGTGGCATGCGTGCTGGTGCTGCTCGCGCAGATGCCCCTGGGGGCGTCGGCACAATCGTGCTCCGTGGCCTCGGCCAGCCTCAACTTCGGCTCCATCAGCCCGGTGCAGGCCGGCAACACCGACACCAGCACCACGCTCACCGTCAGTTGCAGCGGCTTTCTGCTGCAGGGCACGGTGGCACGGGCCTGCCTGAACCTGGGCGTCGGCAGCGGCGACACCGGCATCTCGCCGCGTGTGCTCAGCGCTGGCGCCAACCAGCTTCAGTACAACCTGTATGCCGATAGCGCGCGCAGCGTCGTCTGGGGCGGGCGCACCACACCGGCCACGCCGGCCATCCAGGTCGACGTCTCGCTCGGCCTGCTGGGCTTCGGCTCGGCCACCGTCACGGTCTACGGACGCGTGCCGGGCGGGCAGACCACGGTGCCGGCGGGCGCCTACACCCAGAGTTTTTCGGGCACGGCCGCAACGGTGTATGCGCTGCCCAATCCCGGCTCGACCACCTGCTCGTCCATTACCTCCAACCCGACCACGTTCTCGCTGAGCACCAGCGCAACCCTCGTCAGCGACTGCCTGATCGGCGCGACCAACCTGGACTTCGGTACGGCCGGACTGCTCACCTCGGCGCTCACCGCAAGCAGCGCCATCACGCTCAACTGCACGAACCAGACGCCCTGGACGCTGGCCCTATCGGCGGGGTCCGGATCGGGTGCGACGGTTTCCGGCCGGCTGCTCACGCGCGGCGGCGACACGCAGACGGTCGGCTACAACCTTTACACCAGCAGCGCCTATACGACGGCCTGGGGCGATGGCACCGGCGGCTCGGCCACCGTCGCGGGCACGGGCACGGGGCTGGCGCAGAGCACCACGGTGTTCGGGCGCGTGCCCGCGCAGACCACGCCCCGGGCCGGCACGTACACCGACACCATCATCGTGACGGTGACCTACTAGGGGCATCGTGCGCGAGGTACGAGACCAGGCGGTTTGATTGGATGCGCGCGCCTGGATCGAGCGGCGGCTTGGAGGCTGGCGATGCACCGCTGTCCGACCGTCGGGGACTTGCCCCAGGTAGGGGCTCACGCATCCCTTATAGTGGGTGCGCGACATTCGCGTGACGTAGGCTGAACAAATCGTCGTATCGTCGGTCGGATGACTGCGCCGGCTGCGCGCTTCCCCAACACGCCCCGCCTCCAAGGACCCCATGCACGCAGACACCCCGCTTCTCTCCACCATCATCGGCGGCATCGTGCTGGCCTTCGTTCTCGGCACGATCGCGCAGCGCCTACGGCTGCCGCCGCTGGTGGGCTACCTGTGCGCGGGGGTGATGGCCGGGCCGTTCACGCCCGGCTTCGTGGCCGACCAGAGCCTGGCGCCGCAGCTGGCCGAGCTGGGCGTGATCCTGCTGATGTTCGGGGTGGGGCTGCATTTCTCGATGAAGGAACTGCTGGCCGTCAAGTCCATCGCCATCCCCGGGGCCATCGGGCAGATCGCGCTGGCGACGCTGATGGGCATGGGGCTGGCCTGGTTGCTGGGTTGGGCGTGGGGCCCG
Organism: Ralstonia nicotianae; assembly: GCF_018243235.1. NCBI lineage: Bacteria > Pseudomonadati > Pseudomonadota > Betaproteobacteria > Burkholderiales > Burkholderiaceae > Ralstonia > Ralstonia nicotianae. Next base: position 1,218,016 of record NZ_CP046675.1, on the reverse strand, counting down.
GGCCTGGTGTTCGGGCTGGCGCTGTCGGTGGCGAGCACGGTGGTGCTGCTCAAGGCACTGGAAGACCGCGGCATCGAGGGCTCGCACGAGGGCCATATCGCCGTCGGCTGGCTGATCGTCGAAGACCTGGTGATGGTGGTGGCGCTGGTGCTGCTGCCCGCGCTGGCCGGTGTGCTGGGCGGCGCCGGCAGCACCGCGGTGGGCTGGTGGGACTTGACCGAGGTGCTGGCGGTCACGCTGGGCAAGGTGGTGGCCTTTGCCGCGCTGATGCTGGTGGTGGGCCGCCGCGTGATTCCGTGGATGCTTGAGCGCATCGTGCGGACCGGCAGCCGCGAACTGTTCCGCCTGGGCGTGCTGGCGACCGCGCTGGGCGTGGCCTATGGGGCGACGGTGCTGTTCGGCGTGTCGTTCGCGCTGGGCGCCTTCTTCGCCGGTATGGTGCTGGCCGAATCCGAATTCAGCCAGCGCGCGGCCGAAGAGTCGCTGCCGCTGCGCGATGCGTTTGCCGTGCTGTTCTTCGTGTCGGTCGGGATGCTGTTCGATCCGCGCGTGCTGATCGACGACACCTGGGCGGTGCTCGGCACGGTGCTGATCGTGGTGCTGGGCAAGTCGCTCGCGGCATTTGCCGTGGTGCGCGCCTTCGGCCACCCGGCCCGCACGGCGCTGACGATTTCCGCCAGCCTTGCGCAGATCGGCGAATTCTCGTTCATCCTGATCGGCCTGGGGATCGGCCTCGAGATTCTGCCGGCGCGGGCGCGGGGCCTGCTGCTGGCGGCGGCCATCCTGTCGATCCTGCTGAACCCGCTGATGTTCGCGTTGATCGACCGCCTCAAGCGCGAGGTGCCGGCCGAACCGGCGCCGGCCGACTAGCGGCTGACGGCGGCTGCTTTCCCCCGGGTGTCCCCTGAACCTTTCCGGAGCGAGGAGTCTTCATGAGCAATCTGAATATCGGTGTGATCATCGGCAGCCTGCGCAAGGCTTCGTTCAACCGTCAGCTGGCGCATGCGCTGGTCGGGCTGCTGCCGGCGGACGACACGGCGACGCTGATCGACATCGGCGATCTGCCCCTCTACAACCAGGACCTGGACGGCAACCTGCCCGACAGCGTGCAGCGATTCAAGGCCGAGGTGGCCGGCGTGGATGCCCTGCTGTTCGTCACGCCGGAATACAACCGCGGCATGCCGGGCGTGCTGAAGAACGCGATCGATTGGGGTTCGCGGCCGTACGGCCAGAGCGTATGGGGCGGCAAGCGCGCGGCGATTGCCGGGGCCTCACCGGGTGCGATCGGCACCGCACTCGCGCAGGCGCAGCTGCGCAACGTCCTGTCGGCGGTCGGCGTGCAGATCCTGCCGTTGCCGGAGGTCTTCTTTCACTACGCGGGAGAGCCCTTCGATGCCCAGGGCGGGGTGACGGAGGCGCGGACGCGCCAGTTCTTGCAGGGGTTTGTCGACCGATTCGTCCAGTGGGCGGGCCAGGCGCGCGCCTGACGAATCGACCGACAAGGGGGGGGATTTCAAGGCCGGGCGGGGTGTTCCTGCTCGGCCGTCTTGCTTGGCGGGGCTCAGGCCAGGAAAGCGGCTGCGCTGATCAGCCAGCCTGCTGCAACGCAGCTTGCAATCCAGGCGGCCATCACGGCGCCGATATCCAACCATTTCATGATTGTTCTCCTTACAACACTTGCACTACCTGTCCAGGCAATCGATGTCCGGACAACTGGCCTGAAGTTTAGATGTTGCAGTGCGGAAGAACAATATGGTTGGGGGTGAACAGACTGTTCCAAAGGTAACAACAAATTTCAAATATTGCCGATGGATGCTGCGTGACCCATGCGGGCGCCCGAAATGTTCGAGCCTGGCGCCACCATGCCGGTTGGCGGCTGCACTGTTGCGGCAGGAGGGGCGTGCCAAGGCAGGGCCCCAGGCTGTGCCGGGAAAACACTGGAAGCTTGACGTTTCAGGGATTGTCCATCGTCGAGATTCTAAAGTGTGGACCAAGAATCACCTTAAAGGAAGGGCACGATGGACGTGTTTGACGGTCTGGGTCCCGCAGCGTGAGAGCACTCTCGTTGGCAGGCTTTGAACCTCTCGGCTTGCGGTGACCGTTTTCTGGGGCGGCAACGCATCCGGGTCGCTCTCACGATACGGTCGTTTCCAACCGGTTACGGCGTCTTTCCTTCCGCGTAGATCAAATGGAGCCGTGATCTGCCGGTAGGACAAGTCCTAGCGCCACATCCGGCACAGCCTTGATGGTTTGAATGGCGCGCTGTCGTGGTTGCATGTCCTGCGAAGCCTGGCATTCGCCCGGCCACAGGCCCCACCCGGCATCGCGTCGCTGCCTGATGTGCCGGGGGAGCGTTTGCCGCCGAGCCGCACGGTGCTGGGGGAATGGACTGGTCGCGCCAAGCGGATTGCGTCGCAAAAGCTCAAGACAAACAGCCAGCGCCACATGGCGCATGCGCCGGAGCTGGGGGCTGGTCAATGGTAAGGCGCGCAAATCCCACGGGTTCAGCTTGACGGTGTCGATCATGACGACTTTCAAGGAAGGCTGTGCCCGGGGCACGGGCTCGATGCTAGGCCGTCCTGGTGACGGTCGTACGCTGACTGGAATGATTAAGCAATGTTAATAATATGAGTTTTGCAAAATTTTCACGTGCGATTCGTGTGTGGGCATGTCGCGATGAATTTGACGGCGTTAGCGCATGATCCAATGGCGAACGGGGGGTGGCAATGGCATGCGGATTTTCATCGATTGAGATGGGCATATTGCATATTGTAAATACGGATTCATTGATTGCGAAAAACAGCTTTCAATAAATTTCATTTGATGGGATGGAAGTGGTGAAAGAAATTGCAGATAGCATGCCGCACCGCATCCACGTACCCCCCACACACATGACGCCATGTTTCCTCCCCAAGCCTGACGCATTGCTGTCGGCTGCGCGGCAAGTACTCGAAAACAGGCTCCAAAAAAGGCCTAACCCATTGGTTTAAAAGAACATATTGCGGCGATTTGCTGGGCGGTTTCCTTCGGGTGGAGTGGGTGGGGTCGCTGATGCCGGCAGGGTCCGTTTGGAAATGCGTGGGCGCCGGCGAAAACAGGATCAGCAGCGTCGCTAGGCCAGATTCGGGTACCCAGTTTGCCGAAATGGTCAGGTACATGATGCTGAAGCCGTTGTCTCTTGCCTGTATCGCGCCATTTCCAAATGGGCATCCCGGATGCCACCGTGCTCATCCAATATCCAATCAGACTGCCGACGGCAAATGCAATCGGCCACGAGCCATTGGCCCCGACATGCAGCCGCATTGCGGCTCTGTTCGCAGAAAGGAAGGCGAGACATGGGACAAGCCATGAGTTACCCGGCGTTTTGTACGCGCCTGATTGACCTGGAGGAGGGGGCCGGCGGAACGCTTGCCAGCGCGCAGGCTTGGCTCGATGTTTTGCATCGGCAGGATGTCGTGCCGCCGCTCAGGCAAGGTGGGTTGTCCGCATGGCTGGAAGACACCCGGCTGATTTGCCGATCGACCGGAACGCATTCGCCGCTGGAGCCCTCGGAGGCGGAAAGCCTGCGCATCCTGGTGCGCTATGCCCCGCTCGGGCTGCTTGCCGGCTGCGTGCTGCAAAATTTCGCACAACCCGCGAATTGCCATTTGCCGCTGGCCGCGCATGCGCATGCCGCTCACGCGCTCTTGGTCGGGAGCGGCCAATACAGCGGCAATCTGGCCGTGCTGTTTCGCCAGTGCCTGGAGCAGACTGGTCTGTTCCTGCCACCGGTCGGTTCCGCGCTCTATCAGGATCACCGGCAAGTGCCGGAGCACGCCTGGTGCCTGTCCGCTTATCGCTTGAGCCTGGCTTCGTTTCCGGAACAGTACCAAGCTGAAATTCTCGGGGCGGCGTGGTTCGAATGCCTGCTTGGTGTGCCGGACCTGGTCGGTGCCGCGCAAGCGGCTCTTGCACCGACTTCGGACTTGGTGACGAGGCTGGACCAGCGATACGCGTCTGCCCAGGCGTGCCTGGAAGCCGCGCTGAAGGTCGCCTGCGAGGGCGAGGATGCGCAGGCGGTGCTGGTCCGCGTCCATGCCGGATTTTCCGTATCACACAACCTGTTTTGCGACTGGCTGCATCACTGCAGGCAGGATCTCGAAGCGGGGCGCCGGCATCCGGCTCGCGCCATGGTGCAACTGGTTCGCGATAAGGGGCGGTTTGCCGCCGGCTATCACGGCAAGCTCAAGCTGGCCAAGCAGCCGTTCGACGAACTGATCGTGCAGGACGCAGAGCGCTTCGTGGAGGCGCTCGGCCAGTCGCGCTGGGTGAGCCCGGGCCGGCCCGACGACAGCCTGCTGGTGACGCGGCTGCTGGCCTTCGGTGGCCCGATGTTCCGTGTGTTCTCTGAGCCGGAGGAGGCGGTGATCCGCGATTGGATCCGCGGCCTCGATCAGCCCGCGATCGCGGGGGCGATCGACAGCGACGGCATGCGCGTCGCGCCGCCCCTGTCGCTGGCCTCGCCGCCGGTACCGCCTGACCCGGGCTTACCGGTACGAGAGATGTATTACCGCTTGCTGAATCCGGAGCGGCACCCGCAGATTCGACAGGCGGCGGCCGCGTTCTGCAGCAACTGGCTGGCGCGCAGCGCCCGGGGCATGTTCAAGGGGAGCAACGCGCTGCCGTTCGACACGTATTCACACCGGGCCTTGCGCGCTTGGTTCGAAGCGCGTGCCGCTGCCCAGGTGCGGTCGTATTCGGCGGATGCGGACCCCACGGACAAGAGCCGTGACGACGTGATCGACGAGGCGCTGCAACTGTGCCCGATGATCCTGATCGATGGCGCGTGGCTGCAGCGGTGGACCAATGCCGGACTGGTCGACAGTCCGATCGGTGCGCTGCTGTACAAGATTCTTTCGGATGAAATCGGCAATGGCGACCCAGCGCTGAACCACCCCAACATCTACCGCGCGCTGATGGCGCAGATGGGCGTTGGTCTGCCGGATTTCCGCAGCCGGGAATTCGCTTCCTTCGCTCGATTCACCGATGCGGCGTTCGAGGTCCCGGTGTTCTGGCTCAGCGTTTCGCTGTTTCCGCATCGCTACCTGCCCGAAACGCTGGGACTGAATCTGGCGATGGAGTTGTCGGGGGTGGGCGGTGCCTACCGCACCGCGCGCGACGAGCTGCGCGAGCACGGTTTCAGCACCCTGTTCGTCGATCTCCACAACACGATCGACAACGTGTCGACCGGCCATTCGGCGATGGCGCTGGACGCGATCGAGATGCGCATGGACCAGGTGCTGTGCAGCGGCAATCCGCAACAGGTGCGAAGCGAATGGCATCGCATCTGGACGGGCTTCCGCGCGCTCGCCGCTCCCCCGCGCGGATGGCGCGAATGGCTGCAGCCCGCCCGCTATGCGCACTGACCCCTCGTCTGCAACCGATTCTTTGGCAAAGGTGCTTCTTTGAATTCCTACATTCTCGGCCTCTCCTGTGGCTACCATGACAGCGCCGCCAGCTTGCTGCACAACGGCAGCATCATTGCCGCGGCGCAGGAGGAGCGGTTCACCCGTGTCAAACAGGATGCGCGCTTTCCGCGAAACGCCATCCAATATTGCCTGCGCGAGGCCGGCATTGGCCTGGGCGCCGTGGACGCCGTCTACTACTACGAGAACCCCGACAAGAAATTCGACCGGATCGCGCAGACCTACCTGAACTTCGGCTTGCACGGCCTGAAGTCTTTCGTGCAGGAAATGCCGGACTGGCTGTTCAGCAAGCGTTTTGTGAAGCGCACGCTGCGCAGCGAACTGCAGCCGTTGCTGCCGGCAGGCGCCTCCATGCCGCGGCTGGCATACATCGACCACCATGAGTCGCATGCGGCGGCGGCCTTCTTCCCAAGTCCGTTCCAGCAGGCTGCCGTGCTGTGCGTGGACGGCGTCGGCGAATGGGCGACCACCTCGGCGTGGCTGGGTGATGGTCACCGGATGACGCCGTTGTGGGAGATCCGGTTTCCCCATTCGCTTGGCCTTCTGTATTCCGCCATCACGTACTACTGCGGCTTCAAGGTCGACTCCGGCGAATACAAGCTGATGGGCCTGGCTCCGTACGGCCGCCCGGTGTATGCGCAGCAGATCCGCGATCACCTTATCGACGTCAAGGATGACGGCAGCTTCTGGCTGAACATGGAGTACTTCGACTATGCGGTCGGCGACTGCATGGTCAACGAGAAATTCTGCCGTCTGTTCGGCGGTCCGCGGCGTGAGCCAGAGAGCCTGATCACGCGGCGCGAATTCGATCTGGCCGCCTCGATCCAGGTGGTGCTGGAGGAGACCCTGCTGCGCCTGGCGCGCACGCTGCGCCGTCAGAGCGGCATGCGCAACCTGTGCATGGCGGGAGGAGTGGCACTGAACTGCGTGGCCAACGGCAAGCTGCTGGCCAGCGGCATTTTCGACCAGGTCTGGGTGCAGCCGGCGTCAGGCGATGCCGGCGGGGCGCTCGGTGCGGCCTTGGCCGGACATCATCTGCGCGAGGGCGCGCCGCGCCTGCCGCAAAGCGGCGACCGCATGCACGCCACGCTGCTGGGCTCCAGCTATGCCGATGCGGAGATCGCTTCGGCGCTGCGCACCCTCGGCGCGGTATACACGCGGCTCGACGACCAGACGCTGTGCGGGGATGTCGCCCGGCTGCTGGCCGATGGCCATGTTGTCGGCTGGTTCCAAGGGCGCATGGAGTTCGGCCCGCGCGCGCTCGGCTCGCGTTCGATTCTCGGCGATGCACGCAATCGCGAGATGCAGAGCGTGATGAACCTGAAGATCAAGAACCGCGAATCGTTCCGCCCGTTCGCGCCCGTGGTGCTCGAGGAGCACGTCGGCGAGTGGTTCGAACTGGACCGCAACAGTCCGTACATGCTGTTCGTGGTGGGTGTCAGCCCCGACAAGCGGCTGGAATTGAACACGCGGGATCAGGCCCTGGAGGGCATCGAGCTGCTCAAATGCATCCGCTCCGAGGTGCCTGCGGTCACGCACGTCGATTATTCCGCGCGGGTGCAGACCGTGGGCAAGGACGCCAATCCGCGCCTGCGCGAACTGCTGCAGGCCTTCCATGGGCTGACCGGATGCCCGGTGCTGGTCAACACCTCGTTCAACGTGCGCGGCGAGCCGATCGTGGAGAGCCCGGCCAATGCCTATCTGTGCTTCATGCGCACGCAGATGGACTACCTCGTCGTCGGCAACTACCTGATGAAGAAGTCCGACCAGCCGGCCCTGGTCGAGCACCACGACTGGCGCGAGGAATTCGCGCTGGACTGATCCCCGAAAGAGAGACCGAGATGATGCGCAACCCTTTGAGCAGCCTGCTTTTCGGCCTGGTGTTCCTGCTGGTTTTCATCCCGCTGGGCTGGCTGACCAGGCTGGCTGATCCGATGCAGCTGCGCAGACGCGCCAGCGGCAGTTATCTGCGTCTGCCGAGGTCGGATACGACGCCACCCGCGGCGGGCGCCGGCGTGGAAAACCCTGACCTGGCCAGCAAGGCCTGACTCCCGAGACCGCAATCACCATGGCAAGAAAAGCACTGACCCACGACGAGGCCGTACAAGAGGTGTATCGCTTGACGCCCCAGATCCGTGAATACGATGAGTTCATGTATCTCGGCGTGCGCTGGCTGCCGTACACGATGTTTTTCCACCATCGGAACTATCGCTCGCAGGTGATCAACACCGACGGCTTCGGCTTTCGCTACAGCGACTGGAAGGGGCGCCAGCTGGGTGTCGAAAACCTGCCGGAAGGCACCCCGGTCAATCTGCTGGTGGGCGGATCGACAACACTCGGCACCGGTGCCACGGGGGATGCCTGGACCGTGGCCTCGCGCTTGGCCGAGCACACGGGGGAGCCGTGGCTGAATCTGGGCGGGCGCGGCTACAACGCGGTGCAGGAAGTGCTGCTGTTCATGATGCACCAGCACCGCTTCGGGCCGATCAACAATGTGGTGGTCTTCAGCGGCCTGAACACGCTGACGCTGGAAGGCCTGCCCGACGATCTGGCCACCGACCACGGCCGCTACTACTACTCTTACGAGTACCAGCACTATATGGACAAGTACAACGACGACCTGAAGCGTCGCAGCCGTACTTATGCCTCCGAGCTGGATCGCCGCGGTAAGGGCTTCGTTGCGCGCTACCTGGACAAGCTGCGCGGCGAAGACAATCCGGCCGACGTCATCATCACCGACGAGCAGACCGATACCGCGGCCCGCGTCGCTCGCGCGGCCTGGGTGGTGACCAACGCGCTGCGCCAGTGGCAACTGCTGCTGGCCGGCAGCGGCGCCAGGCTCAGCTTCGTGCTGCAGCCGATGGCGTACTGGACGCGCGCGGAGCTGACGCCGGAAGAGGAAGACATCTTCCACGCGATCGACAGCTGTCCCAACAACTTCTGGCGCCTGTTCAGCCAGATCCTGGGGCCGCACACGCATGCGCCGTTCGCTGAACCGATCCGGGCGTTTTGCGCCGACAACGCACTGGGCTTTGCCGACATGAATCGCCTGCTGCGGGATTCGCCGCTGCTCAACGATTACCTGTTCGTTGACCGCGTGCATTTCAACGACAAAGGCTACGACGAGGCGGCACGCCTGATCGCCGCCATGCTGCAGCGCCGATGACCGATCCCGTTTGATTTTGACCGTTTGACAAGGAGCCCTCATGCCATCTGCATTCCCCGAAAGGAAAGGTTTCTGGAGCCTGCTGCGCGCCGCTTTCGGTCGCCTGTTCTCGCGCAAGAAAAAGAAGAAGCGCCAGAGCTCAATCTATCCGCTGCGCTGATCCGCATACGGCGCTCGCCCAAACTTCCCGCCGGAGACAGTCCCCGGTTTCCCGACAAGACAGAACAGACATGAAGATTTTTGCAATGAAGCCCGGCCACGACGGCGCGGTCGCCCTGGTCGATGCCGATGCCGGCAAGCTGGTATGGTCGTTGGAGGCAGAGAAAGACAGCTTTCCACGCTTCGAGGCGTTCAATCCGGCGCAGATGGTGGATGCGGCCGAGCGCCTGGACGTGATGCCCGATGTCTTCGCCGTCAGTGGCTGGGGCAAAGGCTCGATGGCCGCCAACGCGCCGATCGGCGCCGGCTACTACGGTTGGGACGGCAGTGCCGTACAGCAGCGTGCCGCGCGCATGTTCGGACACGACGTCAAATACTTCAGCAGCAGCCACGAACGCTCGCACCTGTGGTGCAGCTACGGCCTGTCGCCGTTCGAGCAGGGGCAGCCGTGCTACGTGCTGGTCTGGGAAGGCGCGCTCGGCGACTTCTACCAGATCGACGAGAAGCTGAACGTGATCAGCCTGGGCCGCGTGATGATGACCCCGGGCAACAAGTATTCCTTCCTGTACGCGCTGGCCGATCCGACCTTCACCCTGCCCAAGGGCAAGCTGCGCAACGAGGATCCAGGCAAACTGATGGCGCTGTGCGCCTATGGGGCGTCGGGCGAAATGGATGACGACGAGCGCGAGTTGACGGAGTTCCTGCTCAAGCGCGACAGCATCCTGGCCACGCTGTCGAAGGAGGACATGCGCTGGAGCAAGTACTACAACATCGGCCTCGATCATCCGGCGTTCACGCGTTTGGCCAAGCGCTATTCGGATGAGATCTTCAACCGCTTCTATCTCTATGCGAAGCAGCACCTGACCCAGGGCTACCCGCTGCTGATCTCCGGCGGCTGCGGCCTGAACTGCGACTGGAACACGATGTGGCGCAACAGCGGCCTGTTCCGCGACGTGTTCGTGCCGCCGTGCACCAACGATACCGGTTCGGCGATCGGTACGGCCATCGATGCGATGCGCGAGTTCACCGGCAAGGCCAAGGTCGAATGGAACGTCTATGCCGACCGTCCGTTCGTGGACGACACGCCGCACATGCCGGACGTCGATGTCTATCCGCTGGACCTGCAGCGGGTCGCGTCCTTCCTGTCGGAGCAGAAGGTGGTGGCCTGGACGCAGGGCCGCTGCGAAATCGGCCCGCGCGCGCTCGGCAACCGCTCGATCCTGGCGGCGCCGTTCACCGATGCGATGCGTGATCGTCTGAACCACATCAAGAAGCGCGAGGGCTTTCGCCCGGTGGCGCCGATCTGCCTGGAAGAGGACGTCAGCCGGCACTTCGACTGGCAGGGGCCGTCGCCGCACATGCTGTACTTCCAGCACGTCAACAACCGCGACCTGCGCGCGGTCACCCATATCGACGGGACTGCCCGGACCCAGACCGTGAACCGCGAGCAGAACCCGAACATGCACGGTCTGCTGAACGCATTCAAGGAGCTGACCGGTGCCGGCGTGCTGTGCAACACCTCCTTGAACTTCAATGGGACCGGTTTCATCAACCGGACCAGCGACCTTTACCAATATTGCAAGAGCACAGGCATCGAGGGCTTTGTCTATGACGACAAGTTCTGCGTCGTGCGCGGTGCGTGAGCCAGGAGGTTTTCCGATGAGCAAGAAGATTCTGTACGTCTATGCGCCGGCCGGCCCGCCGCTGGACTACTGTTTCCCGAAAATCGCCGCGCGCGGGGAAGTCCATACCTGTATCGTCAGCCCGCCGTCGGCCTCCAACATGGAGATCCTGCGCCGGCACAGCCGTGCCGTGCATGACTTCAGCCATGTCGCCCCGGCGCAGGCGCTGGAGCAGGTGCGCGCGCTGGCGCAGCAGATCGGCCCGGATGCGATCTTCACATTCTCCGAGTTCCTGCTGAAATCGGTCTCGGAACTGGCGGCCGAGTTCGGGCTGCGCGCGGTCGGCCCCAATATCGCGCTCGGGCGCAACAAGGTACTGATGCGCGAACGCTGGCACCAGGCCGGCATCCCGCAGCCGGCATTTCGCGCGGTCCGCAGCGAGCAGGAAATCTCGCGCGTGGCCGAGCTGAACTTTCCGGTGCTGGTCAAGCTGGCCTACGGCGCCGGCTCGATCGGCCAGCAGATCGTGAACGGCATGGACGAGTTGCCGGCGGCAATCGAGCGCCTGATTGCCGCTACGGAGGCGGCACGCAGGGCGGGCAAGCACGAGTTTTCCGAACACGAGGGCTTTCCGCAGCTGATCGCCGAAGAGATCATTCAGTCCACCACCACCTCGTGGTACGACGAAGACGGCTACGGCGACTACCTGAGCGTGGAAGGGCTGGTGCGCGACGGTGTGTACTACCCGTTGGCCATGACTGGCCGGCTGCGCACCATTGCGCCGTTTACCGAACTCGGCAATGTGGCGCCGTGCGTGCTGAGCACGGACAAGAAGGCAAAGATCGTTGCGCTGATCAAGCGGTCGATCGATGCGCTTGGCTTCGAGAACTGCGCCACCCACACCGAGCTCAAGCTGATGGCGGACGGCGAGGTGTCGTTCCTGGAGACCGCCGCCCGCATGGGCGGCGTGGCGATCGCCAAGGAGCTGGACGAAGTATTCGGGATCGATTATGTCGATCTGTTTCTGAGCGTGATCCTGGGCGAGCCGGAGACGATTCCGGCATTCGAGCAGAACGCGCCGCGCTGTGCCGCGGCCTCGGTGGCACTGATCGCCTGCGACAGTCGCGGCACGCCGTGGCAGAGCACGCGCGGTTTTGCGCCGGAGCGCGTGAACTGGGGCGAATTGCTGGACGACATGGCCGAAGTGCATATCCAGTATGCGCAGTCGATCGTGCCGGGCAGCCCGATCGCTCCCTACGACATTTCCGGAGGGTTGATGAACTACGCCGGCCAGGCATTCCTGGTAAGCCCGACGCCGGCCGAGCTCAAGCGTGCTGCGTACCAGTTGCTGGACGGCCTGGAGCAGCGTTTGCCGTTGCATGGCTGATCTGCGTGGTGGGGTGTGCCGAGCGCGGTGCAGCCCCACCCGCCGTGGCGTCCTTGCGAGCGGCGCGATTTCAGGAACATGAGAATCCGATGAGTGCATCGATCCATCCGCGGCGCGTGAGCGCCATCCTGTGGACAGTCAACTTGTCCTCGATAGCTGCCAGTGTGTTCAGCTATGTCTATCTCTCCTATTTCGTCTATCAGCGAACCGGCAACGTGCTGCTGTCCGAATGGGTGCTGCTGGCGCCGATGGTGATCCCGGTGCTGCTGTGCCTGGTGATCAGCCGCATCGCCGCGGCCGGTACGCCGCGCAGTGTGCTGATGGTCTGCAATACGGTGGGGCTCGGCTGCGCGCTGCTGTGCTACGGCCTGCTTGATCGCTTCATCTGGCCGGCACTGGTGGCGGCCCTGCTGATCGGTTTCCTGGACGCGTTGCAGCGGGTGGCGCGTACGGTGGCCGTCAAACGTTATTTCTCGGACGCAGACGTCAAATACGCCGTGCCGATCACGCTCACCGCGCAGTTCATCGCGGGCGGGGTTGCAGGGGTGGCGCTTGCGTTCTACCGGGCCGACATCACGCCGCTGGTGGCGAATGCCATTGTCTCCACGGGCTTCCTGCTGGCTATGCTCGCCGCACGGCTGCTGCCGGCCCACAGCAAAGAGGGCCGCGCTGCGCCTGCGTCGGCGCCGCGTCAGCGCAATCCGCTGTCGCACCTGTGGCAACTGCTGAAGCAGGACGCCAACCTGCGCCGCCACTTCTTCGCCTTCCTGATCTTCGTCAGCATCTTTCAGGGCTTCTTCAACGTCTCCCGGGTCACCTTGCCCACTTACGTACTGAAGCTGAGCCAATCCTGGGTGGGTTACCTGCAGATGATCAGCGCGAGTTCGGCGCTGGCCGGTGCTCTGCTGTTCGTCTGGCTCGGCAAGCGGAAGATCGTCCTCGGCCGTGCAGCCAGCGTGGCCGTGAGCGCGATCGCGCTGCTGGCCATGGCCGGGAGCTGCAGCCTGGGGCAGCCGGTGGGCAGCTATGTCCTGTACTTTGTCTTCATGTTCGCGTGGGAGCTGCTCTTCTTCAAATACCAGTCCGACCTGGTGGCCGTCACCCCGCAAGACCACATGCCGCTGGTGGCGACCTTCCAGTACGCCGGCGTCTATCTGGGCATGCTCGTGGCCGGTACCCTGGGCGGCATGCTGACGGAACGGATCGGCCTGCCGGCCTGTGCCGGCGTGTTTGCGCTGGTGTATCTGGTCGTCATGCCGCTGAATGCGCTGCAAGGTCGGCAGCTGGCGCGCCAGGCTGCCTCAGCGGGATGATTTTTTACGGGAACCCTCTTATGCAACACGATACGCCCCTGGTCATGATTCACGGACTGTTCGGTCCGCTGCATTTTTTCGAGCCGGCCGCCCGGTTGCCCGGTGTCACCGTTCATACCCCGGATCTGTTGGGCTACGGCGCGCGTCCGGCGGAGCCGGAGTTGAGCCTGGCGGCGCAGGCCGCCGAGGTGGTGCGCATCCTGCGCGAGGAGGTGCGGCGGCCGTGTCACCTGCTCGGGCACAGCGTGGGCGGGGCGATTGCCGTACTGGCGGCTTCGCATGCGCCCGAGCTGGTGAAAAGCATCGTGAGCGTTGAAGGCAATTTCACGCTGGACGATGCGTTCATGTGCCGCCGCATCGCTCCGCTCGATGCCCCGGAATGGGAGGCGGAGCTGCAGCGCATTCAGAGCGATCCGCAGGCCTGGCTGGCCAAGGGCGGCATCGCGCCGACCCCGGAGCGTCTGCGGATGGCCGGCTGCATTCTGCACAATCAGCCGGCCGCCACCTTGCAGGCCATGGCCCGGGCCGTTGTCAGGGAAACCGCCGTGCCGGCGTACCTGGAAACGGTACGCGGCCTGATGTCGCGTGGCGTGCCGTTCCACCTCGTGGCGGGCAGCCGGTCAGTTGCGGGATGGCATGTGCCCGATTGGGTTCGCCAGCGGGCGCATGGGAACGCCGAGCTGCCGGACTGCGGCCACATGATGATGCTGGAGCAACCGGATCTGTTCTGTCAGACGCTCTTGTCGCTGTTGTATTCGTAAGCCGTCGGTCCTGGCCGACCGGCAGAGGCTGGCCGGTCAAGCGTGTGCTGCCCTCGGGCGAGCCTGTGCCGATGCCTTCGCCAGCGCATGGGGAGGCCGATCCTGTCATGGGCGTTGCCGCGGGCCTGTACGTACAGGAAGCGGTGGTGGATCCATGTGCCGACGTGGCGAGCTTGCATACCCCAGCGCTAACGGGGTCGGTTGCGTACACCCTTCTTGGCACTTGCCGCGCGAGGTGCATCGGGACCGGCCGGGGCGGCGTTGCCGCTCATCTGCTCCATCCACGACAAGGCATCCACGTACGACAGGAATTGCCTCAGATACGCCGGCGACAGTTCTTGCATCAGCAGGAGCGATCGATGCACGAGGCTGCTCGAATTGAGCGGGCCGGCGTTTCTCGGTACCTGGTCGAGCGCTTGGCGCAACTGCCGTTCGGTGCTGACCGTGGACCAGGTTTCCCGGAAGTAGTCGAGCGTCTTCAGCTCCGGATCGGCGCCGAAGCTGCCCGCGGCATGCGCGGTACGGGCGGCATGGCGGCTGTCGTTCCTGGCCGGCGCGCGGCTGGCGATGTGATCGAGCAGGTCGGCAAGCGCGCCGCGCGCGGGCTGGGCTGACGAGGCCGGGCCGCCGGTCTGGCCGGCGTCGCGCGCCATGCGTTCGCGCTCGGCGTAGTCCTCGAGGAGCCCGGACAGCCGGGCGTCCAGGATGCGCCGTGCCTCGCCGCTGTGGCCCGCCGCGCGCCGGTCCAGCGCTGCGATGACATGGAAGCGGACCGGGTCCAGGCGATCGGCGCCGCGCGCGCGCCAGGCGTCGAGCATGGCGCGGGCGTGCGTCCCGGCGCTATCCATGGCGGTCTCCGGCGCCCGTCGACGGCCTCGGGACCGGGGCGATTTCCACGCGCCGGTTTTTCGCCCGCCCTGCGTCGTCGGCGTTCGAGCTGACGGGCTGCTCGGAGCCGAACGCGGCCGCGAAGACCGATGCGCCGGGGATGCCCGCGTCGATCAGCGCGCGCGTCACCGTCAGCGCGCGCTTTGCCGACAGTTCCCAGTTGTCGGCAAAGCGACGGTTGCCGGCATGCACCTGCTGGTCGTCGGCAAAGCCGCTCACCATCAGGATTTCGTCGCGGGATCTGAGGTAGGCCGACAGCGGCCCCGCCAGGCTCTTCAACAGCTCCAGGCCTTCGGGCTGCAGCTGATCGGAATTCAGCGCGAACAGCACGCTGCCGCTGATGCCGATGCGGCCGTTGACGAGCGTCACGCGTCCGGCCGCCAGCGGACCCGCCAGCGCCTGTTCCAGCGTCTTGCGGCGCTGCGCCTCCATCTGCCGCTGCTTGACCTCGTTCTCGAGCCGGGACGAGAGCTCCAGCTGGACGGCGATGACGCTGACCAGGATCAGCACGAAGGCGCCGAGCAGCACCGACATCAGGTCGCCGAACGCGGCCCAGATCGGCGCGGCCGCCTCCACGCCGCCGTCGATGTCCTCCCTCATGCCGCCTCGGCTCCGATGGGCGCGCGCTGGTCGGCAAGGCGCTGCATGTCTTCGAGAATCTGCTTCTGCGACAGCACGCTCAGATCGATGACTTCCCTGGCCTGCGCCACGTAGTAGGCGAGCTGCTCATCGCTGCGCGCAAGGGATTTGTCCAGCGCCGCTTCGAGGCGCTGCAGGTGCGCGACCAACTGGCCGTTCGATTCGCCGAACAGCTGCACGGCCGCGCCGAATGCTTCGCCCAGGCTGGCCACCTCGACCGCGCTGCCGGTGACCTGCGCGGCAGCGGTGCCCAGCCGCCCGCCTTCGGCCTCCACCTTGTCCGCGAACCGGGTGCCGACGCGATCGAGCAGATCCGCCGAGGTCGAGATCAGCCCGTCGACGGCGGACCGCTGCTCGGTGGACGCGTGGTTCACGGCATCGAGGAGGGTCTCCAGGGTTGCCAGCAGGCGGCTGCGCTCGTCCAGCATCTCGGTGTCGCGGACCATGCTGTCGGCGAGCTTCTGGCGCAGCTCGCCGATGACTTCGGCCGCCGCCTTGGGGGCCTCCGAGGCGGCCTGCACGAGCCTGGAGATCTCGGCGATCGTGTCGCTCGCGTGCGCTTGTGTCCGGGCCGAGATGTCGTGCGCGGTGCGGGCCAGCGTTTCGCAGATGGCCTGCTGATGGCTCGCGGTGTGCGCGCCGGCCTGCTCCCATTCTTGGCGCAGCGTCGCGGCTATCGAACCGAGGGTGTCGGTCCAGGCGGCCAGCCGCTGCTGGTCTTGCGAGGCCAGTCCGGCCCGCAGGTCTTCGTGCGACTGGTGCAGCGTGCGCTGCAGCGTGGCCGCGTGCTGCTCGAACGTTGCCGTGGCGGCCTCCAGGGCGCGCCGATGCTGGCCGGTCAGCGTCTCATGGGTCTGGTCTTGCCGCGACAGTGCCTCGGTCCACGCTTGCGACACGCTGCCCGCCGTGGTTTCCAGGCGGGCAGAGATGCCTTCCAGCAGGCTGGCCGAGCGCTGGTCGAAGGCCGCGGTCAGCTGGTCCAGCGAGGTACGCCATTGCTCGGCGAGCGCCTCGTTCGATTGCCGATGCGCTGCCAGTGCCCGGCTCCAGATGTCGGCCACGTTGGCGGCCGTCGTGTCGAAGCCGGTGGACAGGCTGTCCAGCTGCTGCCGGACCGCATGCTTGACCGTCTCTTGCACCGACGCCGCCTCGCGCGCGAGGCCCGCCAACGTGGCCTCCACGACCGGCTGCAGCGCTGCGCCGGCGGTGCGCGCGCTTTCGGCGGCGCTATCTTGCAGCGATTGCCCCACGGACGAGGCGAGGCGGGCGTAGGCAGCCTCGGTCTGGCCGAGGAAGGCTTGCTGGCTGGCGATCTGCCGCTCGGCCGATGCCTGGCTTTGCTGCTCCAGGGTTGTCATCATCGCTTGCAGCCGGTCGACCAGGAGGGGCATCGCTTCGGCCTGCCGCCGCAGCAGCGCGAGGGTTTCCTCGCGCTGATGGGCGTGCGAGTGGCGGCGCAGCGTCGTCGCGATCTGCGCGTCGAGCGCCTGGGCCGCCTGGAGCCGCTCGCGCCGGCACAGGGCGGAGAGCAGGCCCAGCATGGCGGAGGTGGACACGCCCGCAATCGAGGTGCCGAAGGAAAAGCCCAGGCCCTGGATCGGCGCGGCCAGCGAGGCGCGGATCGCCTGCAGATCCGCTGCGCTTTCCAGCGCCGCGCCGGTGCCCTTGAAGGTCACCACCATGCCGAGCAGGGTGCCCAGCATCCCGAGCAGCACCAGCAGGCCGACCAGGTACGGCGTCAGGGCAGGCCCGGGCAGGGCCACGCGCTCGCCCTCGATGCGCAGGCGCACCGCGCTGCGCAGATCGGGGTGCAACGGGTCGAGCCAGGCGCCCAGCTCGGGCGGCGGCGCCGACAGGTGGGTCACGGCGCGTGCAAGGGTGGCCGTGGCTTGCCGGTAGCGGTGCAGTTCGATCGCACCGGTCAGGTATCCGGCGCCGATCAGCAATGTGACGGCCAGTGCCAGCGGGTTTGAGCCGGCGTAGCCCACGGCGATCCAGCACAGGGCGGCCAGGCCGGCGAAGAAGACAGCGAAAGGAAGATGAGGTCTGGACATGGCGTCCTGTTTAGCGGGTACGAAGTGCCGCGAGCAGCCCTTCGACCGGTTGAAAACGAATATCGAGTTCAGCGAGCAGCACGCTCTGCATGTCCCTGCGGAACACGTCCACCCACGCGCCCGGAGGCGCCGACGCGGCGTTCTGCGGCGCGTGCGCATCGGCCAGCCGCTGCCGCTCGGTGTCGCGCAGGCGCTCGAAGTGCGTGCCCAGCAACGTGGGCACGCAAGCCAGCAGGTTCCGCTCGTGCGCGTCGAGCGCTTGCTCCATGCTGGCATCGAGCACCGCGAGCCGCGCCATGCCGGGCGTCTGGGCGGACAGCATGCGCCGCAGGCGGGCCCGCAGGTCGGCGATCTCCATCTGCATCGTCTGCTGCAGCGCCAGGTAGCGCTGCCGGAAATCCGCGTAGTCGGCCGTCGCGTCCATCGAGGCGCCCCGGGAGGGCACCTGCGCAGGCGCGCCCCGCCTGCCGTGGGCCTCGCCGGTACCGGCAATGGCCTGTGCCAAGGCGGTGCGCACGCGGGCGCACAGGCTTTCGGCATCCTTGCCGGCGGATGGCGCATCGAGCGCAATGGCCGGTGGGCTCTGGTTCAGCGCCGTGGACAGGGCGATGGCGTCGGTCCAGCCGAGCCAGCGGCTCAGCCGGTCCGACAGCGATTGTCCGGATTCGGGAACGTCGATCTGCGCCAGGCGGGCGAGCAGGCGGACCAGCGTCGGGCCGCTGAGCGCCGTACGTCGTGGAGCTTGCGCCATACCACAAGACTCAAAAAAGGCAGCAGTTTACACGCCGACGGGGGGCGGGCCGTTTCCTTTCGAATTCCGGGGTGGCGGCGGGCACCGTGCGGGGGTGGGGCTCGATTGGCCCGGCCCGCCGTTTCCAGCCCGGGTGCTTGCGATCCGCCGGCCGCAGGGCAGCGGGCCGGTCGCTGCGGGAACGATCACGCCCGCGAAGCACAGGCGCGGCTGCCGCGCGCCCCGAAGCGGGCGCTTACGTGCGTGGTGCCGCGAATCCCGGCGCGGGTCTGCGGCCCGGTTTCCGGGATCACGGAGCCGGGTCCGGGGCGTACTTGTCGCCGACGCGCTCGCGCAAGGGGTGGGTGTCGTAGACGATGTGCATCTCGCGGATGCGCGCGCTGTCGTGCCGGAAGCTGAAGACATCGACGCAGGTGAAGTCCACCTGCCGCCCATCGTTCAGCGTCCAGTCATAGCGGAAGTACGCGGCCACGCGAACGACATCCGTCGCCGGCTCAACCGACGCGAACACGTCGATCGGCGTGATGACGCTGCCGCTGGAAGCTTGCACGAGCTTGCCGAAAAAGTCGCGTGCAGCCATGGTGCCGAGGAACGGCGAGTGGACGATGCCATCGTCCTCGAACGTGGAGATCAGGCCCGCCGTGTCGCCAGCGTGCAGGTGGCGCAGATAGGCGCGCACCGTGTCGATGTGCAGCTGTGTCATGGAAACCTCACTGGACTGGTTGGACGGTTCACGGCGCATCTTTCCCGACGCAGCCTGCGGCGACAAGCGACAATGGAAATCCACCCATCAGAGTTGCTTATGTATCTGCGCTATCTGCACTACCTGCGGCTGGTCATCGAGCACGGCTCCTTTGCCGCGGCGGCGCGGGCGGCCGGGGTGTCTCAGCCGGCGATCAGCCACGGGATGCGGCAACTGCAGCGGCAGTTCGCCTCGCCGTTGCTGGTGCGCTCGGGGCGGCGAGCTGTCCCGACCGGCCTGGCCATGCGCGTCGCCGCGGAGGCCGCTTCGCTGGCGGAGCACGTCGATGCCCTCGCCGCGTCGGGCCCGCCTCGGCGCGATCGGGAGGTGCTGCAGGTGGGCGTGACACCCTCGGCCGCGCTCACCTGCGGGCCGATCCTGTACGACGGCTGGTGCACGGGGCATCCGCGCCGGTTCCTGCAATTGACCAGCGCCGACGAGGACAGCCTGCTTGCCGGCCTGCAGATGCGCAGCTTCGACGTCGTCATCGCGCCGAAGCCGCGCGGGCCGCTGCCGAGCGGGGTGGTCGGGCAAAGCCTCTATCGGATCGCGCCCCTGGTCTACGCCCGGCGGACGCATCCCTGTGCCGGAGCGCGGACGCTTGCCGAGCTTCAGGGGGCGGCATGGGCCGTGGTCGGGCCGAGTGTCCGCGGGCCGGTGGACGTGCTGACGGAGGCCCACGCGGTCCGCAACATGCAGCCGCCACGGGTGGCCGTGAGTTGCCCGGACTACGCCAGCCTGCTGAACCTGGTGGCGGGCACGGACCTGCTTGCGGTGGTTCCGCATCCGGCACTGATCGGGGAGGTGCGCAAGCGGATCACGCCGCTGCGCCTGCGCGAGGCGCTGCCATTGTACGAGATGTGGGTGTTCGAGCCGGCCCGTGCCCGTGGGCGGACGCGGCCGGTTGTCCAGCAACTGCTGGGTGCGATGGCGCATCGGGAGGCGCGGTAGCCGTCGCCGACTTTCAGCGAGCGCCCCGGCTTCGCGGACACGCCGCCCACCCGACGTCTTCCGCGCGATGCGCGCTGACCTGGCCCCGGTGCCGGGCGGGCGGGATCGGCATCGACCCATGATCGCCGTGCCGCGGATCATTGCCCGAGGGCTTTCGAAAGCGTGGCCGCTTCGGCCACCGGCAGGCGGCTGACGCAGATGACGCGGCCACCCGGTCGGCCATTGCAAGGCGCCAACCGTGGCGGCCTACGCCGAAGGATGCGCTTTCTCCGAACGTTCAGGGCGCACAGTCCCGGTCGTCAACCTCGGGTTTGACCCGCCGGTATACGCCGCTCGCTTCAAGGTCGTTGTAGTCCTGCGCGCCTCTGCAATGCGCCGCTTGCAGAACGCGCGCGCCGGACCGGCGGAACGTGATGTCGACCCTGCAGCCGTGCCCGTCGTCGTAGCGCATCGCGTGTCCGGCAAGGCGGGCATTGAATTGGATGCTGCCAAGATGCGCGTTGTAGCACTCAGGGGAAGGCCCCGGACAGTAGGCGCTCTCGATGTCCACGGCCAATGTGTTTCCGGGGCCGCTCGCGATGCACATCCGATTGCGGGCGCTGCCGGCATCCGGCCGGGTTTCGTAGTAGCCCGCAACGCTTTGCGCCATGGCGGCGGATGCGGACGTCAACGAGCCCAGCAGCGATACGATCGACAGGCTCGTCGCCATCCGTCTCGCCTTGCGCGAACGGTGATGCGCGCCGACGCGGGAATGCGGGTGCAGTCGCAGGCCGTCGCGGAGGTCTTCGGGAGACATCAGCGACCGTCTCCGGTGGCGTGCTTGCGGCGCGAGGCCTGGTTGAACGCGACAGCGGCCCGAATGAGCGCCTTGAGCGCGTCTTCGTCCGGCGCGTCGCCTTCGTGAAAGTCGATGGCGCGGCGGGTGTTGCCTTCGAGGCTGGCATTGAAGAGGTCCGAAGGGTCGGCCAGGGAGGCGCCCTTGGCGAAGGTCATCTTCACCACGTGCTTGTATGTCTCGCCGGTGCAGATCAGGCCGTGGTGCGACCAGACCGGCGTGCCTCGCCACTTCCATTCCTCGACCACTTCGGGGTCGGCTTCCCGGATCAAGGCGCGAAGCCGCGCGAGCGTCTCGCCGCGCCAGTCGCCGAGTGCCCGGATCTTCGCGTCGATCCACTCGGATGCGGATTCGGATTCGGCGCTTGCCGACGGATGCTGTTCCATGTCGTCTGCCTCTCGCTTGGCGCCCCGCGCTCGGGGCGTTGGACCCGGATTCGTGTCGGCCTCGGCTGCCGTCTTTGCGGACATGGCCGAGGCATCCGCGACACACTACACCATCCCGCGGCGGCAAGGATTCGGGGCTCGGGCGCGAGAACGGCATGGCGGCCATCCAGGGCGACCTGCAGACACAGCACCGGCGCGGCGACGGGCAATCCGTCTACGATCCGATCGCTGTGGCCAGCGGTGCCCGGATGGCGCCGCGATCGGCGCGGATGCGGAAGGGTTTGCGCGGCCGGCACACCCATGCGCCGTGCGTGCGAGATGCGTTGGCGGGGTGGCGTGACGGCGTCGCGAAGCACGGACGCCCGGCTTCGCATTCGCCTCGCTGATTTCGAGGTCCGGCAGGTGGGCGGCGCGAGGGGGGACTATAAAGCAGCGCTTTCCCACCCACCCCGCTCGATATGGTTTTCCTTGTCCGGAGCATCAACGTTGCCCAGTCCAGCCACGATCCGTCCACCTCCGACGGTCAGCCTCCCGCGATGTCTCCACCGTCTCCGGGTGCGCGCCCGGCGCGCAGAAGCCCCGCGGCGGTGCTGGCGGGGCTGGTCGGCTTCTCGCGCCGCAGGGGCGCCGGAGAGACGGCGCACGGCCACGAGGGCGGGAGGTCTTTGCCACGCCGGTTTCGTCCGACGAGGCACGTGAACATCGGTGCGCCCACACCGTCATCGCCGCGCGAGCCCTTAGCGGTCTGGGCGCAGGCGTGCGAGCTGCAACCGGAGACGGTCGAAGCCCTGCGGGCTTTGCGGGACCAGGAAGGCAGCGGACCGTTCATGTCCCTGCTTGCCAAGCTGGACGCGTGCGAGTCGTTCGAGAAGGAGCCGCATCGTGCCGACTCGGTGCAGGAGCTGGGCGCCGTACTGAAGCTCGCCGCGCACAACGATGCCTATCGCGCGTTCTGCTTCGATGTCGCGGGCGGTGCCGATGCCGACTGCTATGACAACGCCGAGGTCATTTTCGGCAACCTGCGGTTGGCGGCCAGGGATCCGACCTACCATGGCAACGCCAGCCTGGAGCAGGTGCTGAACTACCACAAGCGCTGCGTGCCCTGGTCACTGGTCGACGATTTCGTGTCGGAGCGGTTTCCGTTGTTCGCAGAGTCTCTGGAGAACGTCCTTGCGTTGCGGATACGCCTGTCCGATATCCTGCCGATCCGGACCCCCGCCATGACGTTCGACAACATGACCAGTGTCAATCAGGGGGTCGAGGCTCAGGCAAGGGCCTACATCGCAAAGCATTGCGATAGCGAGGCGAAACTGCAGCGGAACCTGTGCAGGAGCCCGGCCTGGCGCCAGTTCATGGAGCGGCAGCATCCGGTCGAATTCACTGCCAATACGCTGCTGTGGGCGTCCGCGCTGCAGGCTGTCATGGAGCAGCGGCCGGAGGGCGCTGCGATGGCGGTGCCGCCGGAGGTGAACACGGTGTCCTTCGGCTCCCGCACCGAAGCGCTGGCCAGGGCGCGCGCGATGCCGGGCATCGGGACGGGCCACGCGTTCCGGCACTTGCAGCAAAACGCCACCGTGCTGCTGTCGGAAGACCTGACGCGCAGGCTCGTCGTGGAAAAGCGGACGCCGAGAACCGAGGCCAAGGCGTACGCACACCTGCTGCGCGATCCCGATTGGCTGACTTACCTGGAGCAGGAGCATCCCGACGATCCGGCGTTCTCGTCCGATGGCATCGGCACGCCAGACCGGCACGAACGGTTGATGCGGCTCACGCAACAGGAAATCGTCGCCGCGCGCGGCGGATAGCCGGGGGCGCATCGGTGTTCGATCGGGCACCGGTGCGCTGGCGTCACGCCGAGGGGGCCGGCAATCCGGTGCGCATTCCATGGGACGCCCGGCTCACGGAAGACCCAGCCGGGACAGGCGCGCGCGGCACCTGCGGCATGGCTGCGTCGCCGGGCGCGCACAAGCCGTGCGGGGCGAAGGCCAACATGGGCCCAGCTGCCCGCGGCGGACGCTTCGGAGGCCGCCAATGCGTGCCAGCAGCGCCACGGCGGCCTCGGCTTTGCGGCTGAATACGATGTTGCGGAGCGGACATTCCGCGAGACGCGGCGGTATCGGGTGGTGCCCATTTCGACGCATCCGATCCTGTCGCAGGTGGGCTGTGCTGGGGATGCCGTGGTCCTTCCGAGGCGAGCCGGAAGGTCCGGGCTCGACTCGTCTTTCGGGCAGAGGGCGCGGCATGCGTGCCCGTTCGCGCGTGGGCTGTCAGCCGGGCTTTCCGGCCGCCCCGTCGCGCATTGGAACGGGCACGTATGGCAGGAGACGGATCAGCCCTTGGTGCCGCGGCTGATTGCGAACAGCGTTTCCGCTGCCTGTTGTACGTCGGGATCGACTTGCGCCGGCCGGCGGGGCAGCGCTGCGCGCAATGTCTCGTTCTTCTTGGGACCCTGCGTGTCGATGTCGTTGATGGTCCGCGAGCGAGCGATGTTGCTGGGGCGCGGCGAGGTGTCTTCCTCGGCCACGGTGAGTCGGGAAGACGATGCAGCAGGGGGCGAGATCTTCGGCATGTGAGATGGATGATTGATTTGAGGATGGGTGATGATGCCGGGGGGCTGGGGCGCCGCATCGCCAGGGGCGGCGAAGCCATTGCGCCGGCGGCGAAACCGGTTCATGGCGTCAACCGGGCAGATGCGGATGGCCGGCACGCGTCGTGTCCTCATGCGCCAGATCGATCACAAACCGATCCCGCCCCCGCGCGTGCCGCCCGAACGCTTCGTTGGCCGGAGCCATGCCGGATCGTGGCCGCCATGCCGGAAGTGGATGGGGATGGCGTGCCCGCGCGGGGTCAGCGCGCCTTGCGTCCTTCCACGGGATAGCCCGGATCGGTATAGCCCGGCGTGGAGGCATGGCCCGGCGGCACGAGGCGGTCGACGAACTGCTCGTCGTCGGGGCCGAGCCGCAGGTTCAGCGCTTCGGCATAGTGGTCCCAGTGCGCCTCGGTGCGCGGGCCCGCGATGGTCGAACTGACCCACTGGTTGTTGAGCACCCAGGCCAGCGCGAACGCGATCGGCGTGGTGCCGCGCGCGGCGGCATGGGCGGCGATCTGCTGCGCGATCCGCAGCGATTCGGGCCGCCATTCGGTCTGCTGGATGCGCTTGTCGCCGCGCCCGGCCCGGCTGTCGGCGGGCGGGGGCGCATCGACGGTGTACTTGCCCGTCAGCACGCCGCGCGCCAGCGGGCTGTACGACACCACGCCCAGCCCGTAGTGCGCGGCGGCCGGCAGCTGCTCGACCTCGGCCGAGCGGTCGACGAGGTTGTAGAGCGGCTCGCTGGCCACCGGGCGGTCGATGCCGAGCTGGTCCGCCAGCCGCGCGACTTCGGCGATGCGCCAGCCGCGGAAGTTGGACACGCCGAAGTAGCGCACCTTGCCCTGGCGGATCAGGTCGCCGACGGCGCGCACGCCTTCTTCCAGCGGCAGGTCGGGGATGGCGCGATGGAAGTAGAGGATGTCGATGTAGTCGGTGCCCAGCCGCTTCAGGCTGGCCTCGACCGACTGCATGATCCACTTGCGGGACTGGCCCTGCTCGTTCGGCCCCTGCGCGCTCGGGAAGCCGAACTTGGTGGCGACGACCCAGCTGTCGCGCCGCGCGGCGATGGCGCGGCCGACGATCGCTTCCGAGCGGCCGGCGTGGTAGACGTCCGCGGTGTCGATGAAGTTGATGCCCTGGTCGAACGCCTTGCCGATGATGCGCGTGGCGGTGGTCTCGTCGGTCTCGCCGCCGAACATCATCGCGCCCAGGCACAGGGGCGACACCTTGAGGGCGCTGCGGCCCAGATACCGATACTCCATGGATTGGCTCCGTGCGGGCATGCGCCCGCCATGCAAGCGTGGGAACGCCGCGCGCGCTGTTCAGACGCCCGCGGCCTCGAAGACGCGCTGCGCGATCGGCAGCGCCGTGCTGGCCGTCGGCCAGCCCGAGTAGAAGGCGAGGTGGGTGATGGCCTCGATCAGCTCATCGCGGCGCAGGCCGTTGTCCAGCGCCTTCTTGAGATGGAAGGGCAGTTCGTTGGTGCGATACAGCGCGATCAGGCTGGCCACGGTGATGAGGCTGCGGTCGCGGGGGGACAGTCCCGGCCGCTGCCAGACATCGCCAAAGAGGACGTTGTCGGTGTAGTCGGCCAGCGCGGGCGCGATGTGGCCGAACGCGTCGCGCGCGACGGTCGATGGGGCGGACATGGGCAACTCCGGTTGAAGGCGACACGACACCCTGCGCGGCCGGCGCGCATGCCAGCCGCGGAACGGGATATGCCCTGCATGGTAAGGACCGGCCGGCCACCGATAAAGGCCGATCCGCTGCATGCGGCTATGAGGCGGATTCAACAATGCCGCCGAGGCGTGCCGCGTGCCGGCGGCGGCACGCGCCCTTCAGGTCCGGTCGCGCAGCGCGTCGATCACCAGCGTGAGCGCGCGCGACGACTGCCGGCGGCTCGGGTAGTAGACGTGATAGCCGGGGAAGGTCGGGAACCAGTCTTCCAGCACCCACTTGAGGCGGCCCGCCGCCACGTGCGGCTGGGCCAGGTCTTCGGGCATGTAGGCCAGCCCGTAGCCGGACAGCGCCGCGTCGAGGATCTCGTAGACGCCGTTGAAGGTGAGCTGTCCGTCCACGCGCACCTGGATCTCGCGCTGGCCCTTCTTGAGCTCCCACGCGTACACGCCGCCGCGGGTCGGCAGGCGCAGGTTGATGCAGCGGTGCGCGGTGAGGTCCTGCGGGGTCTTGGGGGCGGGGTGCCGCTTCAGGTAAGCGGGCGCGCCGACGATGACCATGCGCAGGTCCGGCGCGATGCGCGCGGCGATCATGTCCTTGGCCAGCGTGTCGCCCAGGCGCACGCCGATGTCGTAGCGCTCGGCCACGATGTCGGTCAGCCCGTAGTCGGTCACGAATTCGACCTTCACGTCCGGATAGTCGTGCAGGACCTTCGACAGCTTGGGCCACAGCAAGGTGCGGATGGCGTAGTCGGTGGTGGTGATGCGGACCGTGCCCGAGGGGGTGTCGCGCAGTTCGCCGATGGCCGCGAGTTCTGCATCGATCTCTTCGAAGCGCGGGGCGATGGATTGCAGCAGCCGCTCGCCGGCCTCGGTGGGCGAGACGCTGCGCGTGGTGCGGGTCAGCAGCCGGATGCCGAGCCGCGTCTCCAGCGCACGCACGGTGTGGCTCAGCGCCGAGGGCGACACGCCGAGCTGCGCCGCCGCCCGGGTGAAGCTGCGCTCGCGCGCCACGGCGAGGAAGGCCAGGAGGTCGTGGTAGTTCTCGCGTGCCATTGCTGAATCCCGTTCACAAGTTCATCGGGATCGTAGCATCCGGCCGCTTGGCCGCGCACCGGACGGATTCGGGCCGGTCGGCGATGTGCCGTGCGTATGCGTCGCCGATTGTCTTGCGGGAGGGGGCCGCAATGAAACGCATGGCCTTGTCCGTACCGCGTCCCGCCGCCATGGACGAGGGCGCTTGCGCCTGGGCGCGGGCGGCATCAAGGCTCGCGCGCCCGGCTTTCCGTGCGAGGCGGCACGAGGCGTGTTCCGCCAGTCCGGTGGTCCGGGCCGTCTTTGAAAGGCGCGCAGGGCAGCGGTCGCGCGGTCGCCCTCAGTGCATGCTGGCCGACTGGAAGCCCGCCGCATGCGCCGCGGCCGAGCACAGCACCTTGCGCATCAGCTCGGATTGCCGGTTGGTGCCGGTCTTCGAGAGCACCTGCTTGAGCTGATAGCGCACCGTGCCGATCGACACGCCGCGGCGCTGTGCATACTGCTCCAGCGTGTCGCCCTGCACCAGCGCGCTGGCCAGCCGGGATTCGGCCTCGGTCAGGTCGAACAGCGCGGCGAGCGCCGCGGCCGGGATTTCGCCGGCGAGGTTGCCGTCGCTGATCATGACGAGCGCGCCGCCGGCATCGGCGATGCCGTCGACGCGCGTCAGCGGCTGCACGGCCAGGTGCAGCCGGTGGGCGGCGTGATCGAGCGTGAGGAAGGTCGCCCGGCCGTGGGCGATGCTGCGCGGCATCAGCGCGTGCCGCAACCGGGCCGCCTTGTCGCCGTGGGCGTGCAGCAGGCCGTCGCGCAGGTGCAGCGCACCGTGGTGCGCGATGCGGTCCTGCGCCGGACGGTTCATCCATTGCACCCGGCCGTCGGCATCGCAGACGACCAGGCCGCATTGCCAGCGGTCCAGGCAGGCGCTGAGGATCTGCTCGAGCTTGCGCTCGCCGTGCACGGACAGGCTGAGCTCGGCGGCCTGGCCGAAGTGGGGCAGCAGGCCGGCAAGCCGCTGCTGGTCGGCCTCGCCGAAGGCGGTGTCGTTGCCGGCCGGGCGGTGGAGCACCATCGCCATGAAGCGGTCGCCGCCGATCGGCAGCAGCGCGCCGAGAAAGCGCCCCAAGCCCAGGTCGGCCAGCTGCCGCTGCAGCCGCTGCTGCTGGCGGAGGTCTTCGCGGCTGGTGAACAGCTGTTCGTCGCCGACGAACCGGCCGATGACCGGCAAGCCGCGCCGGCGGTCCATGCGCGGGTTGTTGGCGTCGGAGATCAGCGCCCGGTAGGCATTCACGTCGGTCCGGGAATCGTGCGCGCACCAGTACGTGCGGCCCTGGTGGTCATCCGCGAAAGCAATGGCCTGCATGACGGCGGAGTGCGCGCCGACCTCGTCGCACAGCCGGTCGAGCACCGCCTGCCATCCGCCGGGGGCCGTGCAGCAGCGGTACAGGTTGAGCAGCAGCGGGTCGTTCGAGTACGTGGTTTCCATCTGCGACCTCTCGTGGCCATGGCGCGCTGCGCGGCATCCGCCGGGCAACTTCCAGGCCGGTCTCCCATCGGGTGGGCGGGCGGCCGCGGTCCGTGATGGCGGGCGGCGAACCCGGTTTCCCGTCGTTTTCTTGTCTGCGGATGCGCTGCCGTCGGGCGTTCCAAACCGGTGCCTCGTGGGCACCAGTGGCGGGCCCGATGCTCGCCGCGGGGGGCGCGGGCGGATCGGGTGGTGTGCGGCCGGCGCCCCGGTGCGGGCGCGGTGCCGTCGTTCTGCTGTTTGGGGCGGCCGGGAACGATGTCTGCGCTCGGCAATGATGCGCCCGTGACGGTGGTTGCCGCTAGCGGGAAAGCCCTAATACGGAGGATGGGGCGGGGAGAGGGGGAAGGATGGGGCGATCGGCTCTTTTATTCCTGGGCACCGGTGCCGGTTCGTGGGGACAATCTCGCAGCCAATCCATTGCCAAGTGACAATGAATGGGCAGTGCGTTGATGTTGCCACGCACCGCCAAGTGAGAACCACTACTGGCAGGTCCAACCTCTTACCGGGACGGGAGTCAGATTTCCGCCGACCGTCACATTGATCTGCTGTGCCAGTCGTGGCGTTGTCGTGTAAGGAGCGTTGCCAGGCACCTTTCCTTCGGCGGGTATGTCCTGTGCAAAAACGCTGTCTTGCCCCTTAACCACGATGTGCGTGTCCGATGTGAACGCGATCGAGCTCACGGGACCGGCGATCGGAAGCCGCTCTCTGGCATCGTGGCCCCCGCGATGTTCATCGGCTTCGCCCATTTCTCGATTGATCAAGACCAGCCATCTCTGGTTTGAGCCATTGGACTCGACAAAGGCAATGCGCTTGCCCCTTGGATCCCAGACTGGGCCGGCTTCAAACGTTGGTGTGCCCCGAGTGTTAGACATTACTGTTAGCGTAACAACCCCGTTGTTATGTCGGGCAATCTCTGCGCCTACCCCATACAGTGCAGAGGAACCGTCAGAGCTTTCGCTCGGGTACGGTATAGGAAGTACGTCACCGTTGCGCAGATAGGTTTGCATCGATTGCCCATCTGGTGTTGTGGCTTTCAGGGCAACCTGATCGTCTCGAATGTTCTGAACCTCGATTCGGAACGAAGGCTTCGTTGTTGTGGAAACGCTTGTGCCAACAGAAGCATTGACCTTCTGTACGACGTCGGCAGTGGAAAACGGACTCGGAAGGGTATAGATATCCCGACCATTCAGGCTGATGGCATCACCCTGGGTGCATGCAATGCCATGCCCTCTTGGGGAGAGAGCACAGCGTCCTCCGGCCCCCGTCGCGGGCAGAACCTGAGCGGGCCCAGCGGGGGGCGGGACGCGCAGAAAGTAAAAGCGGCTGCTGGTCGGGCTTTCGTGTTGCCCTGCCTCAAGCAGGTCCGGAGATGTCCACGCTAGATCGGTAATTGCGTCCGTTGCGTGCAAGTTTACGTCGGCGAGTAGCCTGCCAGTTGAATCGATCAGGGATACGTCGGCAGGTGAACTTTTCCCGCTATAAGCGATGAGATTTGACGTTGGGGCCAATGCAACAGCAAGTTTCAATTTGCCGTCGTTTGTCAGTTGTGTGAGCAGAGTTCCATTTTGTTGTGCAAACCATAGATCCTCCTTGACCACCACCAATGCGCGGCAATCTTGCGCTGCTACGACATGTTGCGATGCGATTGCGCAGAACACCATCCATGCAAAGATTTTTCCAAAATTACGCATGTCTCCCCCTAGTAGCTCTGAAACACGATGCCTGAATTGCGAGTCCCCAGTTGTAAGCATGCCGCGCGCTGAGGTCCCATGTAGTCATCTATATGGTAGCCATTGATCCAGCCACCTCCATCCTGTGCCTTTCGCTGGCCTAGTATGTCGACGGTGACGGAACCTCCCTTCGGGATGACGGAGCGGTCGACAGCAATGGTGGTGCCCACCGTGGCGCAAGCGCCGGTCGCGGTGCGTGCACATGTGTCGGTGTTGAAACATCCTTGGCCCCTATAGTGAACAATGGTGCCATCCAACGCCTGCCCGGACCCCTGCATCTTCACGTCGGTCAAAAACTTCGAACGGTAGTGGTTGGCGCTCGGCAATCCGCAGACGTTATGACTGATGGGTGTGGCCGGCGCTTCTGCCTCCACGGCCAACGTGTAGCAGGTGACGAGAAACGAGTGCTCATAGCGTGCCGGGAGCCAACTGATGTTTGCCTGATTCGTCGTTTGGAGGTTAGATGGGCTCGAGCCGCTAATGGTTGACTGACCCGGCTGTGCTCGAGTTGACACGGAGGCAGTGCTTGTGCCGCTCGCGTTCGTTGCTGCAGTCGGGCCTTGAATAGCATCCTGAGAGCCACGACTCGATTGCAATCCGACCGACATGCCGCTAACCGACTGACCAGCTTGCGTAACTCGTAAGGTTAGATTCGACTTTGTAAGTATTTTCCCATTTTGTGTCGTGCCACCTGCGGGAATGAATGCTGCGCTCGCGGTAATTTGCAGCGATGGTTGCGGCGGTGGAGCTGTGCCTGACCCCTCGCAAACCGGGATAGGGTTGTTCGGAAGCCAACGAAGAGACCAATTGCCGGCGGGGCAAGAGAAAGTTTCCCGCACGTCTCCCGCTGTCATTGTCAATGACGACCCATTGCGCACAAGGGTAACCATCGCACGCCCTGCAAATGGAAGAGGCGAGGTCGGGTCCGGATCGGGGATATCCGTTCGGAGTCCTGCATACGTGCAACTTTGAAAATACGACTGATTACCAGGGGCATTGCAGACCAAAGCCGCCAAAGCTTGGCCGGCTGCGTCTGCCGTTGGATATCCAGCGTTACCGGGTCCCAGGTAAACCGGTATAGATGGAATATCCTGTACCGCTTTGGCAGATTTGTTTAGGGAAAGCGCGAAAATAAATAATATTCCAGCTGTGATGGAAATATTTCTCAAAATACCTCCTTGTCATTGTGTTTTCTCGTGAAATGATTTGGCGTGCTGGTGTCGGTTATTTGGGTCGCGTGAAATCATATCGTTCACAAGCGAGCGTAGGGTATTGTGATCGAGTGCCAATCTATTTGGCATGCGTTGTTCATGACGAAATTGATGAAATTTTCTTTTTCAAGATATTAGAGCAACTAATATCTTAGGCGTCCCAGTAAGATTAGAGGTCGTGCACCGGGCAGCTTGCCACTCAGCCACTGATGGAAGCTGAGTCTGGGCGACTGACCATCCGCCCGGGATCCAAAGACACGGGAAGCGACGTCCAAGTCTCGGAATGATGTATGCCAGATTGAAATGCTGAGTGTTTCTGGACGAGCCTGATGCGCGATTCAGCATGATGGCGAAATCACTGCCGCAAATCCGTTTCATGGCATGACGCAGTGCATCTTGTCGAGAAACACGTGTTTGTGTGCACGCCGGGGGCAAGAGCCCTTTGTTGCATCAGTGCATTGTGTCCGGCAACTCGCTATTGGCCCCCGGGACCCGGGCGTATTTGACGCCGCCCTAGAAGACCCACGCCGCCCGCAACGCAATCTGCCGCCCCTGCGCCCGGTTGCGCGCGGCGAACTCCTTGTAGGCATGCAGCGAGACGATCGGCCAGGCGCTGCCAGGCTTGAGGAAATATACCGCCGGGCCGAGGGCGAACACGCGTGCGCGGTTGCCTTCGATGGTCTTGCCGGCCTGGGTGTCGTCGGTGAGCTGCTGGCTGTAGTAGCCCCCGATACCGACCGTCCACGGGCCGATATGCTGCCCGATCGCGAATTCGTGCTGGTACTCGATGCCCGAGCGGTAGTCGGTGTCGCGGTTGCGGCCGTTCACGTTGAGCTGGATGTTGGACGAGAGTTCGCCGCCGAACGACGTGATGTAGGTGAACGCGACCGTGGGCGAAACCACCCAGTGGTTCATGCCCGCATTCACCAGGCGGTTCCTGTCGTACGACCCCGTGGGCAGCTGCAGCATCAGCGAGGCGTTGACGAACAGGTTCTGCGCGGGCATCCACGACACGGTGATGGGCGAGACCTGGAGATCGCCGAGCGCGGTGTTCCGTCCGCTCTGGCTGAGCCGGCCGGCGGGCGTCGGGATGCCGAGGTCGAGCTTCATGCTCAGCACGGGCGCGACGAACGACCACCCGTACTTGCCGCCCAGCAGCGACAGGCGGGTCGTCTTGACGACGGCCAGGCCGTAGCTCTGTACCGACAGATCGACATCGAGCGGCGTGCTGTTGCCGCGGTTGTCCTGCATCCGCTTGGCCGTGTACGACGTGACGCGCAGCCCGACCGCGGGCAGTTCCGTCGGGGGCGGCATCATCCCTGCGCCGAAGTCGAAGACGCCGAACGGCGTGGTCGGCGCATTGCCCTCGAGCGCGGCGGCATGGAGCGGGAGCGTGGCCATGGCAAGACAGGACAGCTGGGCAGCAAGGCGCGGGCGGATGAGCCGCATGGTTTGACCTCCGGAAGATGGGACACAAGGCGTGCTCCGGCTGGCCTGTCGTTGGACTCGCACGGCCCTGGGTGCCTCGGCGAGGTCAATCTATCGTCGCGGTGGGCGCCCGGCATCTGCCATTTTGGATACGCGTTTGCCCTAATGACCCTCAGCATCCGAGGGGCCGCCCGCCTTTGCCGGGATGCATCGGCGCCGGGGTCTTGTCGTGGGGGAGGATGAGGTGGGCCGCATCCGTGCCCGGTGTGCGCACCTGTCGGGCATGCGGCGAGTGCGTGAGAAAAGCTGCCGCCCGCAAACCTCCGGAGGTTTCCGGGCGGGCGTACGCGGATAAATGCCTGGAGCGACGGGGCGAGCCCCTTGACCTTGCACGGGCAAGGTCGCTTTTACCGGCGTGCTCGATTACCTGATCAGCCAGGTTTGGTGGGTCACGCTGTTCGTCGTGTACCAGACGTTGCGGGTGGCCGTGCCACCGCAGACGCCGCCCGACGGGAAGACGGACGCCATGAACGTGCTGCCGCTGGCGACATAGAGCACCTTCGTCGATTGGCCGGCCGAGACGTCGTAGTGATGGCCATTCACAAAGAAGCGCACGCACCCTTGGGTATAGTTCTGGCCGGTCAGATCCACGCCCGTGATGGTCTGGGATTTCGCTTGGCTGGCCATCAGGGCCAGCGTTGCCGCGATTGCAAAGAAAACAGATTTCTTGCCGGTGGTTTTACTGATATTCATTGGTATCTTTTGTGGGGTGACGTCAGTACAAGGGGGATGCGCATCGGCGTGATGGCAATGACGCATTGACAGGAAAAAGGGGAACGCGCATTCGTTTTTTCCGTGGTCTTGCGGCAATCGCCCGGGCGCAGGCGCTGGCTGCTGCAAGCCGCAGCAGCAGCTATCCGCTCGCTTGAGTACGGCGCGGCCGGGTTACTGCACCTTCCACGTCTGCGCGTAAGCCTGCTGGCTCGACGGCCACTTGTTGGTCGTGATCCAGACATTGCGCGATGCCGTGCCGCCGCAGGCGTTCGGGAACACGGAAGCCATGAACTGCTTATCGTTGGGAACCCCGCCCAGATACTTGGTCTGGCCGGCCGCGACGTCCTGCTGGCCATTCACATAGAACCGCACGCACCCCTTGGTGGCGTTCTGGCCGGTCAGCTTGACCGTGAAGCTGGCCTTGGCGGTCTGGGCGTGCGCCGGAGCCGCGATGAGCGCCAGTGCTGCGAAGGCGAAGGCGAACGATTGCTTGTGAATGATCTTGCTGAGTTGCATGGATATCTCCGATGAAGTGGTTTCACTCGATGATGCCGAGCGGCAGCGCCGTGGAAATGGCTTTTGTCCGGGATATAACAAAGAAATATTGACGGAAGCGCAAGATTGGCGGCTGCTGAAATCAATATCTCATGCGAAAGTGTTTGTAAGTGTGTTTTGAATTTTTTTGATGTATTTTGTTTTGCTTTGTTTTTGGTTTTTTATTTCTTATTTGGGTAAATGATTTCGCTTTTTTGTTCGGGCTTGCGTAATGAACGGTATGCCGGTGCGCCGAGGGCGCGCGGGTCGCCTTCACGCGCCACCGCGAGGGTGGGGCCGCATGCAATGACGGTCCATGCGGCCACGGGCGCGCAATCCGGTCTCAGCCGCGTCCCTGCAGCAGGGTCACCGGATCGAGCCGCGCCGCATTGGCCGCGGGATACGCGCCGGCGGCCAGGCCGCACAGCAGGGCCAGCACGGCGGAGCACAGCGGTGTCGTGATATCCAGCGTGATGCCGATCTGCGCAACCGTCAGCGCCACTCCGGCGCCCACGATGCCCAGCGCCAGGCCGAGCGCCGCGCCCAGCAGGCAGATCAGCACGCTTTCGGTCAGGAACTGCGCCACCACATCGGTGGTGTGCGCGCCCAGGGCCATGCGCAGGCCGATTTCCGTCTTGCGTTCGGACACCGAGGCCAGCATCACGTTCGTGATGCCCAGTGACCCCACCAGCAGCGCGACGCAGCCCAGCACCGCCAGAAAGCGCGTGTAGAGCGAGACCTGCTGCTGCCGCAGTTCGCTGACCTGCCTGGCGCCGCTCGCCTCCACCGTCTGCGACAGCATGGTGCGCAGGCGGGATGCCAGCAGGCCCGGCATGTCGGGCGCGGTCACGCCCGTTTGCAGCCGGGTCAGCAGCAGCGATGCCGACGGCGACGGTGGCCCGGTCAGCCGCCGCAGCGAGGCGTACGAGACAAAGACGGCGTGGTTCATCCGGATCGACTGCAGCAGATCGTCGCCGATGTAAGAGGCCAGCACGCCGGCCAGGAAGAACGTCTTGCCGCACAGGGGCAGG
This sequence comes from Ralstonia nicotianae, assembly GCF_018243235.1. Classification (NCBI taxonomy): domain Bacteria; kingdom Pseudomonadati; phylum Pseudomonadota; class Betaproteobacteria; order Burkholderiales; family Burkholderiaceae; genus Ralstonia; species Ralstonia nicotianae. The sequence goes on along the minus strand of NZ_CP046675.1, from coordinate 1,183,363 downwards.
GCCGCGCCCGGTTGCACGTCCAGGCGGGTCTTGCGCAGTTCGGCGGCGATGTCGGCGCCGAGCACGATCCACGGCTGCCGCGCATCCAGCGGGCTCAGGAAGCGCCCGTGCTGCAGGCGCAGCGACAGCACGCCGGGCAGATCGGGATTGGCGGCGACGATGTCCGGGCTGCCCAGTGCCGTCTCCGGTCCGTCGCCGCAGCCGAAGCGGCGCTCCAGCCGCGCCACGGATTGCACCTCCGGCATGTGGCGGAGCGCGGCGGCGGCGGCGTCGGTGGTGGCGTCCAGCCGGGCCTGCGCGGCCTCGCTCAGCGGCTCGGCGCTCTGGCCGGACGGGTCGGCGCCCGGTGGCGGTACGCTGATCGTCACCACGTCCGCGCCCAGCTGGTCCAGCGCCCGGGTGGCCTGGGCGGTGACGCTGTCGCCGATGACCAGCATGGAGGTGACCGCCGCGATGCCGATCGCCACGCCGGCCACCGCCAGCGCGATCCGGCGGCGGTTGGTCAGGATGCTCTGCCAGGCGAATCCCACCGCGATGCGCAGGCGCTGTACCTGGTGCTGGAGCCGCTTGTCCATCTCAGGCGGGAACCGTGCCGCGGCGGCCCGACAGGGGCTGCGCCTGCGCTGCGGCGGGGCGATCGGGCTGCGTGGCGCAGCGCAGGCGCCCGTCGCGCATCTCGATCTGGCGGGGCAGCTGCCGGGCAATCTCAAGGTCGTGGGTGATCATCAGCAGCGCCGTTCCGTGCGTGGCGGTGACTTCGCGCAGCAGCGCGAGCACGCGCGCGCCGGTTGCCGAATCCAGCGCGCCGGTCGGCTCGTCGGCCAGCAGCAGCCGCGGCTGGCCGGCCATGGCGCGGGCGATGGCCACGCGCTGCCGCTCTCCGCCGGACAGCTCCGCCGGGCGGTGCGACAGCCGGTGCTCCAGCCCCACCGCCACCAGCGCCGCCCTCGCCGCGTCGAGCGACGCGCGCTGCGACAGGCCCCGATACAGCAGCGGCAATTGCGCGTTCTGCAGCGCGGTCAGCGCCGGCAGCAGGTGGAATTGCTGGAAGACGAAGCCGATGTCCTGATTGCGCAGCCGGGACTTCTCTTGCGAGGACAGGGTCTGCGTATCGACTCCCGCCAGCCGGTATTGGCCGGAGGTCGGCGTGTCCAGCAGGCCGAGCAGGTTCATCATGGTCGATTTGCCGGAGCCGGACGGCCCGACCATGGCCAGCACCTCGCCGCTGCGCACTTGCAGATCGACGCCCCGCACCGCCGCGACCGTCTCGCCGGCCACCTGGAAGGTGCGCGAGACCTGGCGCAGCTCGATCAGCAGCCCGGCGGGTGCGCGATCGTTGCCGGCCTCGGGCTCAGCCATTGCCGGCCCCCGACAGCAGTTGCTTCAGCGTGCCCTCGTCGCCGGGGCCGGCGGCTGCGCTGGGCACCCACACCTCGTCGCCATCCGCGATGCCGGCCTTGACCTCGACGCTGTCGACGAGGGTCCGGCCGGCTTCGATCTCCTGCATGCGCGCCGTGTCCGAGGCCGATTTGCGCACGCGCACCACCGGCCGGCCCGCCGGGCTCCAGGCCACCGCCGCCAGGGGGATGCGCAGCGTGGCCGGCCCCGGCTCCGGCGCCAGGCTCATGTTGACGGCGCTGCCGACGCGCAGCGACCTGCCCGCATCGGTGGGTGGCTTGAACAGGATCTGCATTTCGAATTCCGCCGTGCCGCGGCTGCCCTGTCCGCGCCCGTCCGCCGCTCTGGCTTGCGACGAGACCCGCTGCACGGTGCCCGCGAACGCCCGGTCGCTGTCCGCGCCCAGCACGATGCGCACGGCCTGTCCCGGCGCCACGCGGCGGATGTCCTCCTCGTCCACCCAGGCTTTGATGAGAAACGCCGAGGTGTCGCCCACGGTCAGGATGACGTCCTTGGGCGTGACGGCAGCGCCCGCGTTCAGCTCCTTGCGGCCGGACGGGTCGTTGCCGTCGGTCGGCTCGGGGTACAGCACCACGCCCGAGATCGGCGACAGCAGGGTCGTCGCCTTGAGCTTGGCGCGGAGTTCTTCGAGGCGCAGCTGCCGGTTTTCGAGATCCAGTTCGAGCACGCGCAGGGCCGCCGGGGCGCGCTTGAGCCTGAGCGTGGCGATTTCGTCGCGCGCGCCGTCCACCTGGCTCTGGCCGGTATCGATCTCCTGCTTGCCGGCATCCAGCTCCGTGCGGGCGATGATGCCCTTGTCGTAGAGCATCTGCGCTTCCTTGCCGCGCCGCTGCGCGGCCGCCAGGCTGTTCTGCGCGGCCAGCAGCCGGCGTGCCGCGGCCTGGTATTCCGTGCTGGATTCGATCTGCTGTGCCGCGCTCAGCGCCTGCTGCGCCTGGATCGAGGCGATCTCGGCCTCGCGCAGCTGGCGCTTGAGCTCGGTGTCGCTGACTTGCGCGAGCTTCTGCCCGGCCGTCACCGTGTCGCCGAACTGCACGAACTTCGCGAGCAGCACGCCCTCGACCGGCGCCGCGATATTGACGGCATCGACCGGGCGCAGCGTGCCCTGCAGCAGCAGCGGCTGCGACGACGCCTGGCGCGCAGCCTTGAGCCAATGGCCGCGCTCCTGCACGGCGGGCCGCGCCACCCGGCTCAGCCCCCACGCGACGAGGCCGATCAGGAGCGCGGCCGCCGCCGCGCGGGCGGCGTTCCGTTGCCATCGGGAGGGAGGTTGCATTTCAGTGTCTCGCATGCCGGCGCTTCATGAAGGGGGCAGGGTTGCCTGGGCGAACGCCGCCACGTGCCATTGCTCCAGCGCGGTGCCGCTGACCCGTTGCAGCTCGAGCTGCGCGGTGAAGATGGCAAAGCGCGCCTGCACCTCCTGGGACAGCGCCTGGTTGAGCGTGTCCTGGGCCAGCGACAGGTCGGTCGCGCTGCTGCGGCCGGCGCGCGCTTTCTCGATCTCGCCCGCCAGCCGCTGCCGCGCGAGCTCCGCCGTGCGCTGGGCCATCCGGTGCTGGAGGAAGGCGAAGTCGATGTTCCTCAGTGCGTCGCTGACTTCGGCACGCGCGGTGCGCTCCAGATCGGCCAGCGACAGTTCGGCCTTCGTCAGCGCGACCCGTGCGGCGCCCAGCGCCAGGCGGCTCTCGGATTTGTCCAGCGGCATGGAAAAGCTCAGGCCGACCGCGCGGTTGATCTGCCGGTTCGAGGTGCCGCCGGCGCTGTCGCCCGACCGGTCGAGCCGCGCGTACAGATCGAGCTGGTTGCGCATGCCGTCCTGCGCGGCGGTCACGCTGAACTGGCTTGCGGTCACGGCGTCTTTCGCGAGCTGCAGGTCCACCCGCCTGGCCAGCGCATCCCGCATGATCGGCGCCTCGTTCTGCGCGGCCGGCGGCAGATAGGCGGTAAAGGAATCGGTGAGCGTGATGTCGGTGCGGTCGGCATCCAGGTCGTATCGGCCGATCACGCGCAGCAGCTGGCGGCGGGCGACGTTCTCGGCCTGCCGGGACTGCGTCAGCGCCAGCTCGGCCTGCGCCAGGTCGGCGTCGCTCTGCAGCAGGGCGATGCGGGCGATGCGTCCGGCGGCGAGCAGCGCTTCGTTGATCGATCGGGCCTCGCCCGCGCGCTGCAGCGCCGCCTGCGCGAGCGTGACATTCTGCCTGGCCTGCTCCAGCGCGAAGTACGCCAGCACGCCGTTCAGCACCACGTCGCGCTGGGTTTGCAGGAAGCTCCGGCGCGCGCTCTCCAGCGCGAGGGCGGCCCGGCGTTCGTTGAGCAGCACCACGTCGCTGCCCGAGCCGCGCAGGAGCGGCTGCGACAGCGAGACCGACGTGACGCGGCTGCTGGTGTTCAGGCTGGCCCCCGGGACGAAGCTGTCCGCCGGCGCGCTCTGCCCGAACCGGTTGTACAGGCGCCCCTCCGACAGGGACAACTGCGTGCCCGAGCGCAGTTTCCACGTGGAAACCAGGTTCCCCGAGCTGGCCGTGCCGCGCGTGGTGCCCGTGCCGGTGCCGGAAGTGCTGTTGCGCTCGAGCTGGCTCGACAGGACGGTCTGCGGCAGGAATTCGTGACGGGCCTGTTCGGTCTGCTCCTGTTGCTGCTGCAAGTCCAACTGCTGGGTCTGGACGCTGACGGCGCGCGTCAACGCGCCTTGCAAGGCCTCCTGGAGGCTCAGCCGCAATGCCGTCGGCGGATGCGCCGGCAAGGCTTCGGCCGCGATGGCCGGCGGCGCGGCGAGCATCGCATCAGGGCGGTCCGATTGGGCGAGTACCGCATCCGCTGCGCCGATGGAGAGGGCAAGCAGCAGTGCGTGGCAGCGGGAGATGCTCACTACGGGGCAGGTAAAGACAGCGAGAACGGCGCGCCGATCCCTCATCCAACGGGACCGGCGCGCCGCCGCAGGGGTGTGCCGGCCGGGGCGGCTAGCGCCATTCCGGCCGGGCCGGCCGCTCAGTTCGCCGTGTCACGGCATTCCCACGTGGCGGCGACGGAGCGTTTGTTGGAGCCGGCCGGGCTCGGATTCCCGAACTGATGCCACGTCATGTTGACCGAGCGCGTCGTGCCGTACTGGACGCGGCAGGCATCCCAGGCGTTGCCCCAGGTTGCCGACCAGGCGTTGGCAGGCGTCAGCGCCGTGCCGGTGTAGGTGCCGATGACATCGACCTTGCCGAGCGTCCTGGCGCTGGCGTGATGGGCAAACGCAGATGCCATCACCAGAGCGGCGACGGCGATGGATTTCCTGCCGCGATTCGATCCAAAGCTATGCATTGATCTTCCTTGATGGGTTGAATACTCGATGAAACTTCAAAGCGCGCGCCTGCTTGGCTGATCCAAAGGCGTTTTGTAAACCAATCACCCGAACGCACCGATCAAATCGCTGGTGGCGGCATCAACTGGATCGACGACACTGTATCGAACGATCCGGCACCCTCAGTGCCGTTTGATGATTCTTGAGAAAACGCATCGGACCCTCCCGCCGTTGCATGAAAACGGATCCATGCCATGCGCTGGAGAAAGGCGGCAGCTTAGCAAGATAGGGCGCGCTCCAGCGGATCGGCGCCGGAATTGCGAAGCCGGTGCCCGGCAAGCGAAGGCAGCCGGCGGCCCCGCGGCCATCGGGACGATCGAGCCGGCCGCCATGCGTGCCGGCGGAGCGGGGGCGGAGGTGTTTCGGGATGCCTGCCCGAGCGGTGCGCGAGCCGGTGCGAAGACGACGGATGCGGCAGCGCCGGGCATGCGGATGCGCCGGCCTGTCAACGGTCTCCAGCGCTGCATCGGTGGGTGCGTTTCGCGGCGGGCGACACCGGTTCGTTTGCCGACGCAAGACACGGCAGCCAAGTGCATACGTTGCACACCCTAAAGCCTCCCGGGAAGCTGCAACCCCACACGTTTCCGATGAAGCCCGCACGCACCTCACCCCCATCCACTTCCGCGGCCGCCGGCGCTTCGGCGGAATTCAGCGCGCCATCGCCGTCCGTCGGCAGCAAGCGCCCGAGATCGCCCGGTGCCCTGGCCGATCTGTCCCAGGCCGCCATGCCGAACAAGCGATTGCGTCTGAGCGCGTCCGACGGCAGCCTGAGCGCCGGTCCGGAGGTCAAGGCACCGGCGCTGCAGACGCTGATCGGTACCGAGCGCGCAGCGGATCTGGACGTCCGATTCGGCAGCCTGCAGCCCGTGCGGACCAAGGATGGCGACGGCATCCATGACTGGGAGAAGGATGCGGAGGGGCGGCCGCTGGCGCATCCTCGCTTCATTGCGCTGCAGGGCGGAGACGCGCCGCCGGACTGGACGGACCCGGCGGTGCGGAAAGCGTTCGATATCGACGCGCTCAAGGCGGGCGACAAGCAGTACATCTGGGCCGCCAGCGCGCTGGGCCGCGTGTTCATCGGAGAGGAAGAGCCCGTGGGGCACGACCCCGACTCGGGAAAGCAACGCCGTCGAGGGCACCCGCTGCTGGTCAGCGGCGGTCCAGCGCGCATCTGCGGCGAATTCCGTTTCGACGCAGAGACCGGGAAACTGGTGGTCATCAACAAGTCGGGGCGTTACTCGCGATACGAGGACCGCAGAGAGGCGCAGCTGCAGGAAGTCGCAACGATCATCCGCGCAGCGGTTGCGCCGCTGGGGCTCGAAGTCGAAACGGAATACCGGTCGGGCAAGACGCCGGACGCGCTGGTGCTGCCCAGCCTGGATCCGAAATATCGGGAGCCCCCTGCCGATTGACGGGCACGCCGGTTGACGCGGCACTGCCGTTCGCGCGTGGTGCCGGCATCGGCCTGCCGGCCCGAGTGCCTCCATCGAGCCCTCGCTTAGGGACAACCCCATCTATCAAACGGGAGATGCGGGCGCCCGGACAGCCCACCTAACATCCGACCAGACAAGCGCAATTCTGGGAGGAGGGAGCATGTCTGCGAACACGAGGCGTATCTGGGGTGCGTTGCTGTTGGGATGGTTCGCGGCGGGCTTCAGCCCCGGCGCCCCGGCCGCGCCGGCCGAGCTCGTGGTCAGGAATGGCCGCTTCTATACGCTGGACGCCGGCAAGCCGTGGGCGCAGGCGGTGGCGGTGCGCGATGGCCGGTTCGTTGCGATCGGCAGCGATGCCGAGGTCGCGCAACTGGTCGGGCCGGCGACGCAGGTGGTCGATCTGCACGGCGCGATGGTGGTCCCCGGCTTGAGCGATGTGCATGCGCATCCGGTCGAGGGCGCGTACGAGGCGCTGTACCACTGCGCGCTTGCGCCGGCGGGCGATCTCGATGCGGTGCTGGCCGCGGTCGGCGCCTGCGCCGCGCGGGCGCAGCCCGATGACTGGATCGTCGGCGGGCCGTGGTCCAGCGCGCTGCTCGGTGCGCTGGAGACGCCGGAAAGCCTTGCCGCGCTCGATCGTGCGAGCAAGGGGCTGCCGGTGCTGCTGCGCGACGATACCTTCCATAACCGCTGGGCGAACAGCGTGGTCCTGCAGCGCGCGGGCATCGGCCCCGGCGCCGCCGCGCCCGCCGGCGGCGCGTACGTCATGGCCGACGGCAAGCCCACCGGCCTGATCAAGGAGCCGCCCGCGTGGCAGCCCGTCGAGAAGCTGATCCCGTCGCGCACGCCGGCGCGCCTCAAGCACGCTGCCGAAGCGGCGGCGCGCAGGCTCAACAGCTTCGGCATCACCGGCGTGCAGGATGCCTTCGTCACGCGCCAGATCCTCTCCGGCTGGCACGCCGCCGACACGGACGGCCAGGGCCTGCCGCTGTGCGTGGTGGCGTCGATGGGCGTGGAGCCCGAAGCCGGCGGAGACGGCCTGCCCGGCCGGCAGACGCTCGCGCAGGTGCGCAGCGACCGCCTGCGTCCGGACTTCGTCAAGGTCTTCCTCGACGGCGTGCCGATGAGCTACACCGCGGCCATGCTGGAGCCGTACGCGCCCAGCGATGCCCATGGGCACGACTTTCGCGGTGCGCCGCTCTATGCGCTGGCGGTGCTGACCGAAAAGCTGACGGCGCTCGACCGGCAGGGCACGCCCGTCAAGCTGCATGCCGTGGGCGACGGCGCGGTGCGGCTCGCGCTGGATGCGATCGAGGCGGTGCGCAAGGCCAACGGCATGAACGGCCCCCGCCACCAGATCGCGCACATCACCTTCATCGCGCCGTCCGACATGCCGCGCTTCGCCAGGCTCAATGTCGTGGCGGATGTGTCGCCGATGCTGTGGTTCCCGCACGCCTATACCCCGCTGTTCGAGAAGGTGGTCGGACACGCGCGCACGCTGCACAGCTACCCGATCGGCAGCCTGATCCGGGCCGGCGCGCTGGTCGCGGGCGGTTCGGACTGGCCCGCCGGGCAGCAGACGCCCGACCCGTGGCTCGGCATCGAAGGGCTGGTCACGCGGCGCAATCCGGCCGGTAACGTGCCCGGTGTGCTGGACGCGCACGAGGCGATCCCGCTCGGCCAGGCGCTGCGGCTCTACACCCTCAACAGCGCGACAGCGATGGGGCTGGGCCAGGAGACCGGCAGCATCGAGGTCGGGAAGTCGGCCGACTTCGCGGTGCTGAGCCAGGACCTGTTCAAGATCCCGCCGTCGCGGATCCACCGGACCACGGTGCGCGTCACCTACTTCCAGGGGCGGCCGGTCTATCGCGCCGCCGATCAGTAAAGGTCTGCCCGGGCACGATATGGGGCTGGGCCCCCCTTCAACCGCGGAACAGCGCTCGCCCAGGCCTGGCGCGAGCGCTGTTCAACGGAACGACCGTCACCGGTCGCGCGGCCTTCTTGCGGGACGCTGCGCTGCCTCACTGATCGTGGGGAACGGGCAGCGGGAGCGATGCGTCCTGATGGGTCTTGGCCTGCCGGAATCGGCGGCGCAGCCACTGCTCCAGGTCGTCCACGTAGGTGAACACCACGGGAATCACGAGCAGGCTCAGCAGCGTCGAAGCCAGCAGCCCGCCGATCACGACGATGGCCATGGGCTGGCGGAAGCTGGGTTCCGCCCCCAGGCCGAGCGCGTTGGGCAGCATGCCGGCCCCCATGGCGATGGTCGTCATCACGATCGGGCGGGCCCGCTTGTGGCAGGCGTCCATCAGCGCCGCCAGCCGGCTCAGGCCGTGCTCGCGCCGGGCCATGATGGCGTACTCGACCAGCAGGATCGAGTTCTTGGTCACGATGCCCATCAGCATCAGCAGGCCGATCAGCGCGGGCATGGAAAAGCTCATCCGCGTGATCAGCAGCGAGAGCAGCGCACCGCCCAGCGACAGCGGCAGCGCGCACAGGATGGTAGCCGGCTGCAGGAAGTCGTGGAACAGGAGCACCAGCACCGCATACACGCAGAAGACGCCGATGGCCATGGCCAGGCCGAAGCTCTGGAACAGCTCGCTCATGTTTTGCAGCTCGCCCTGCTGGACCTGGTGGACGCCGGCCGGCAAGTGCTGCAGCGCCGGCAGCTGCTGCGCTTCCTGGTTGACCTCGCCGATGGTGCGGCCGTTCAGCTCGACCGACAGCGTGATGTTGCGCGCGCGGTCGAGCCGGTCGATCTGCGACGGGCCGCTGCCGATGGACAGCGTGCCGACCGAGGCCACCGTCACGCTGCCGTTCGTGCCGGCCACGCGCAATTGGCCGATGGCATCCAGGTCTTGCCGCAAGGCCGGGTCGATGCGCGCCCGGATCGCGATCTGCCGCTCGGGAAGGTTCAGCTTGGGCAGCGAGGTCGAATAGGCGCCATAGGTGCCGATGCGGATGGCGTCGGCCGCCGCCTCGGTCGTCACGCCCAGGGCCGCCGCGCGCGCCGGGTCCGGCCGGAACTGGACTTCGGGGCGCTGCAGCGCGGCGCTGGAGGTGACGTTGCCGATGCCGTGCAGGGTCCGCAACTGCGACTCCAGTGCCGCCGCCGCGCTTTCGAGCGAGGTGGCATCGCTGCCGGCCAGCGTGATCTGCAGCTTCTCGCCGTTGCCGCCGTTGTTGACCGCGACACGCACGCCGGGCAGGTCGCGCAGCTGGTGGCGGATCGCCTCTTCCACCGCCGACTGCTTTGACTTGCGCTCGCCGCGCGCAACGAGATCGACCACGAGCGTCGAGGTGCGGACATCGGCCGTGCTGCTGGTGCCGGCGGCGGGGTTGCTGCTGTCGCTGGCGCTGCCGACCGTGCTGAAGACGCCCTTGACCTCCGGCAGCCGGCGGATCAGCGCCTCGGCCTGCAGCGCCACGGCGCGGCTCTGCTCGAGCGTGCTGCCCGGCGTGAGCTCCAGCGTGACCTGGGTCTGGGCCTTGTCCTGCGCGGGGAAGAAGCCGGTCTTCAGGGCGGCCGCCATCGAGAGCGAGAGCAGCAGCATGAGCCCGGCGGCCAACATGGTGCGGCCGCGCTTGTCGAGCCCGCCGCCGACCCAGCGCAGATACCGCGTCATCACCGGGCCGTCGCGTTCGGCATGCCGGGTCGCCTTCATCAGATAGGCCGCCATCATCGGCGTCAGCAGCCGGGCCACCAGCAGCGACATCAGCACCGCCACCGACGCCGTCACCCCGAACTGCCGGAAGATCAGCCCCGGAATGCCCGACATGAACGCCGTCGGCAGAAACACGGCCACCAGCGCGAAGGTCGTGGCGATCACGGCCAGCCCGATCTCGTCGGCGGCTTCCATGGCGGCCTGGTAGGGCGTCTTGCCCATGCGCAGGTGCCGCTCGATGTTCTCGATCTCGACGATCGCGTCATCGACCAGAATGCCGACCACCAGCGACAGGGCCAGCAGCGTGATGGTGTTGAGCGAATAGCCGGCCAGGTAGATCGCGCCGAAGGTCGGGATGATCGAGAGCGGCAAGGCCGCCGCCGACACCAGCGTGGCGCGGCCGTCGCGCAGGAACCACCAGACCACCGCGATCGCCAGCAGCGCGCCCTCGATCAGCATGCTCATCGAGCCTTCGTAGTTGTCCTCGATGGGGCTGACGGTGTTGCTGGCCTCGGCCAGGCGCACCTCGGGATGCGACTCGGCAAAGGTGGCGATGGCCTTGCGCACGTCGTGCAGCACCGTCACGTCCGAGTTGCCCTTGGCGCGCGTGATCTGCACGCCAACGACCGGCTTGCCGTCCAGGAAGGCATACGACGCGCGGTCCGCCGCGCCGTCGGTGACGCGGGCGATCTGGTCCAGCCGCACGCGCCGGCCGTCGCCGGTGGTGATGGTCAGGGCCGCCACATCCGCAGCCGAGCCCACGCCGACGAGCGTGCGCGAGGATTGCCGTTGTCCGCCGATGTCGCCCTGGCCGCCGGAGCGCTCGCGCTGCATGGCCGTGAGCTCGCTCGAGACGGTCTCGGCCGTCAGCCCGAGGCCGGCCATGAGGGCCGGGTTCAGGTCGACGTGGACTTCGCGGTCGATGCCGCCGATCCGCTCGACCTTGGAGACGCCCTTGACCGACAGCAGTGCCTTGGCCAGATCGTTGTCGACGAACCACGACAGGTCTTGTTCGTCGAGCGTGGTCGAGCTGGCCGTGTACGTCAGCAGCGCGGAATTGGCCGCGTCGCTCTTCGAGACGGTGGGCGCCGCCATCTCGCTGGGCAGGCTGGCGCGCGCGCCGTCCACGGCGTTGCGCACCTCGCTCAGCGCGGCCTGCGGGTCCTTCTCCAGCTTGAAGCTGACGCTGATGCTGACCGCGCCATCCGTGATCTTGGTGGTGATGTGGTCCAGCTGCGACAGCGAGGTCAGCTTGTCTTCGATCTTGCGGGCGACCTCGTTCTCCAGCTGCGAGGGCGCGGCGCCTTCCAGCGAGGCCGAGATGCTGATGGTCGGCAGATCCATGTCCGGAAAATCCTGGACCTGCAGCTTGTGAAAGCCGATCAGGCCGAAGACGGTCAGCAGGATGAAGCACAGCACCGCCGGCACCGGGTTGCGGATCGACCAGGAGGAAATGTTCATCGCGCGGCCCCTTCCTTGGTGTTGCTGGCCACGGCCGACGGCGTGACCCTCACGCGCGCGCCGTCCGACAGGAAGCCGCCGCCGCTGGCCACCACGCGCGCGCCGGCGTCGAGCCCGGTGGTGACTTCGACGCGGCCGTCGCGGCGGCGCCCGGTAGCCACGGTGTGCCGTGCGACGGTTGTGCCGTCGCTGTTGAGCACGTACACGTCCGTGCGGCCGTCGCGCGGCACCAGGGCCGATTCCGGCACGGTCAGCGCCGGCCGGCCGGCCAGTTCGATGCGTCCGCTGGCAAACATGCCGGGCTGGGCGTCGTGTCCGTCCAGCGCCACGTAGACGATGGCCCGGCCGGTGCTGGTCGACAGGGTGGGCGAGACCAGGCGGACCTTGCCGTCGGCGGTCTTGCCGGTGGGCAGGGTCACGTGCGCCGGCTGGCCGGCCTGAATGCGCGTCAGTTGCTGCGCGTCGACTTCCGCCTGCCATTCGACGCGTCCCTGCCGGATCAGCCGGAACAGTTCCGTGCCGGCGCTCACCACGTTGCCGAGCAGCGCCGAGCGCGACGAGATGACACCGTCGTCCACCGCCACGATGCGCGTCTGCGAGACGGTGATGCGCTTGCTTTGCAGCTCAGCCTCGGCGGAGGCGAGCGCGGCGCGGTCGACCGCCTCGGTGATGCGGTATTCGTCGAGCTTCTGCGCCGACAGGGCACCGCTGTCGGCGGCCAGCTTCGAGCGCTTGAGGTCGGCCTGGGCCTGTTCGAGGTTGGCGCGCGCCTGGGCCACCGCGGCTTCCTGCTTGCGCAGGTCTGCCGTTGCGGTGGCATCGGCCAGCCGTGCGAGCACTTGCCCGCGCTTGACGGTGCTGCCCACGTCGGCCAGCAGTTCGGTGATGCGCAGGCTGCCGGTCTCCGCCCCGATGACGGCTTCCTGCCACGCGGCGGTGGTGCCGTTGGCCTCGATGGTGTCGGGCCAGTCCAGGCGCGTGGGCTCGGTCAGGCTGACGGCGAGCGCGGCGGGAGGCGCCTGCGTTTCGGCGCGCGCGGGCGCGGTGGGGGCCAGCCGCCACAGGGCAATGCCTGCCACGGCGAGGAAGGCCGCCAATGCGGCCATGCGGCGATTCAGTTTCACGGTGTCGTTCCTTGTGCGGGCGCAGCGGTGGCATGAGGGGTCGAGGCCAGGGCCTGGTCGGCCTGCCAGCCGCCGCCCAGTGCCTTGTAGAGCGTGATCCAGTCGCGCACGCGGTCCCGCTGCAGTTCAATGAGCGTGATCTCGGCGGTGGTGGCCGAGCGGCGGGCCTCTTCCAGCGTCAGCAGGGTGTCGAGGCCGGCCCGCCAGTTGGTTTCGATGGCGCCGACGTAGCGGCGGTATTGCTCGGCGGCCTGGCGCGCGTCGTCGCTGCGGCGCGCGGCGCCGTCGAGCGCGACCAGCGCCTGCTCGACCTCCTTGACCGCCGTGCGCACCGAACTGCGATACGTGGCGAGCTGCGCGTCGTAGGTGGCTTGCGCCGAATCCACCGCGGCCTTGCGCTGGCCGGCATCGAACAGCGGCACCGACAGGCTCGGACCGAACGACCAGCTCGACATCGGCGCGGCGAGGGTGGTGGCCGAGATCGCGATCGACCCCGACAGCGACAGGCTCGGGAAACGATTCGCCCGGGCCTTCGCGATCGACGCATAGTCGGCCGCCAGATCGCGCTCGGCCGAGGCCAGGTCGGGGCGCTGGCGCACCAGGTCGGCCGGCACGCTGGTCACGCTGAAGGTGTCGGGCTGCGGCAGGTCGGGCGCGCCGGGGCGGTCGATGATGCCGCGCAGGGTGGGCTCGTCCGTGCCCGTGAGCGCGACCAGCGATTTGACCAGCGTCTCGCACGCGACGCTCTGCTCCGTGGCCGTGGCATTGGCGCTGGCCGTGCTGCCCTGCGCCAGATAGCCGTCGGAAGCCGCGGTCATGCCCGCGGCCACCGCGGCGCGCGTTGACTTGGCGGTCTGCGCGCGGGAAGCCGCCGCTTGCGCATACGCCTTGGCAAGCTGCCGGCAGGCCCGGTATTGCACATAGTCGTCCGCCACTTCCGCGGCCAGCGACACGCGCGCGTCATGCCAATCGTCGATGCGGGCTTCCAGCTGCGCCTGCGCCGATTGGCGGCTGGCGCGAACCTTGCCGAACAGGTCGATCTCCCAGGAGGCGTCCAGTCCGCCGCTGCGCGTGGTCGACAGGCTGGACACGGTGGTGTCGCCGGCGGCGGTGGCCGACTTGGCCCGCGTGACCGACGCGCTGCCGGTCAGGGCGGGCCATGCGTCGGCGCCGTTGGACACCAGCGTGGCGCGCGCGCTGTTGATCTGCGCCACCGCCTTGGCCAGCGACGGGCTGTCGGCTTCGGCCCGCCGGATCAGCTCGGCCACCGCCGGATCGTTGAACCGGCTCCACCAGTCGACCAGGCTCGTGACGCTGGCGCCATGCGGCCGCTCCGCCTGCCACTGGGTGGCGATCGCCGTCTGCGGTGCCTGGTACGGCGGCTGCAGGGCGCAGGCGCTCAGCGCCAGGCCGCCGGCAAGTGCCGCCAGCCGCGTCCGCAGACGCCGGCATCGTTTCCATCCGTCCAATGCATGCTCCCAGGCCCACCTTGGGCCGATGGAAGCCATTGTCCGGATCACACCGTCCAGTGCGGTATGGCTGGGTTAAGTTGCGTAAAATTGCGGCGGAACCGCTTCCTGATGCGGTATCCGGCGCGCCATACTGCTGCCATGACCGATCCTGACCGCACTTCCATGACTCGCGTGCTGCTGGTCGACGACGACGCCGAACTGACCGGGATGCTGGTGCAGTATCTCGCGCACGAGGGCTTTGCCGCAGAGGTCGCGCATGACGGCGAAGCCGGCGTGGCCCGCGCGCTCTCGGGGGACTTCGCCATCGTGGTGCTCGATGTGATGATGCCGCGCCTGTCGGGCATCGACGCATTGCGCCGCATCCGGGCCGCCAGCCAGGTGCCGGTCGTCATGCTGACGGCGCGCGGCGACAACATCGATCGCATCTCCGGCCTGGATCTCGGCGCGGACGACTATGTCCCCAAGCCCTGCACGCCGGGCGAACTCGTCGCCCGCCTGCGCGCCATCCTGCGCCGTACCTCGGGTGCCGATGCGGGCGCCGCCGCCGGGGCGATCCACGCCGGACCGCTCGCGCTGTGGCCCGCCAGCCGGCGCGCCACCTGGCTGGGCAGCGCACTGGAATTGACGGGCACCGAGTTCAGCCTGCTCGAAGTCCTGGCACGCCATGCGGGACGGCTGGTCAGCAAGGAAGACATCTCGCTGCAGGCCTTCGACCGGCCGCTGGCGCGTTTCGATCGGCGCATCGACGTGCATATCAGCAGCATCCGCCAGAAGCTCGGCCAGCGTCCCGATGGGCAGCCGTGGATCGTCAGCGTGCGCGGCATGGGCTATCAACTGCTTGCGGACTGAACCATGAAGCTGCCGGTCGGACGCCTGTTCTGGAAATGTTTCGCCGTGCTCTGGCTGGCCATGGTCGCGGCATTCGTGTGCGCCGGCCTGTATCTGCGGCTGACCGGGCATCCGCCGCCGCCGTCCGAGCCGCGCTGGTTTTTCCTGATTCCGGTCGTGTCCGGGGCCGCGGTCGGATTGCCGGTTGCCTTTGCGCTGGCGTGGTATCTGGCCAAGCCGCTGCACCACCTGAGCATGGCGCTGCGCCACGCCGCGCGGGCGCGCTTCGACGTGCGCGTGCTGCCGCTGCTCGGGTCGCGCCGCGACGAGCTGGTGGAGCTCGCGCGCGAGTTCGACCATATGGCCGCCCTGCTGCAGCAGGCCGCGGCCCAGCATCGCCAGCTGTTTCACGACGTCTCGCATGAGTTGCGCTCACCGCTGGCCCGTATCCAGGCGGCGGTCGGGCTCATGCAGCAGAGCCCGCAATCGGGGCCGGTCATGGCCGAGCGCATTGCCCGGGAGGCCGAGCGGCTCGACCGCCTGATCGAGGAACTGCTGACGCTGCACAAGCTGGAGGCCGGCGCCATTGGTCCGGTGCGCGAGCGTATCGATGTCATGGAGCTGCTGGCCGACATTGCCCAGGATGCCGCCTTCGAGGCCCAGGCGCGCGCTTGCGCCGTGACCCTGGATGCGCCCGGCAGCTTCGTGGCGGAGGTCGCCGGGGAGACGCTGTACCGCGCCTTCGAAAACGTCGTGCGCAATGCCGTCAAATACACGGCTCCCAATACGACCGTGGAAATCCACGCCCAGGTGTCCGCGCCGGCCAACCCCCAGGGCGGCGACGTGAAATGGCTGGAGGTGAGCGTGTGCGACCGGGGCCCCGGCGTGCCGGCCGAGTTCTGCGAGACGATTTTCGAACCGTTTCGCCGCCTCGAGCCGCACTGGCATGAGGGCGCGGCGCAAGCCGTGCCCGGCACCGGGCTCGGCCTGGCCATTGCGCGGCGCGCACTGGCGCTGCACGGCGGCTCGATCCGGGCCGTGCCGAGAGAGGGGGGCGGCCTGCGCGTGACGGCGCGCCTGCCAAGCGCGGTGATGAGCGCGCCCCCTTCGGACCACCCGTAGGGCGTGTCCCCGGGATCGGGCAGCCGGATACCGCGAGGCGGGGCATCGGCGCGCACGCCACGGTGGGCCGTGTGACCATTGCGCATCCGCATCCGCATCCGCATCCGCATCCGCATCCGCATCCGCATCCGCATCCGCATCCGCATCCGCATCCGCCCGCACCTGCCCATGCGGCTGCCCGTTGAGATCGGGCCGGCACGGCGGCGCGGGCCCGGTCCGCCAGCCGTCGTCAGCGCCTCACTGGCCGCGGTTCACTGCTCCGCCGCCAGGTCGTGGCGCGTGTCCGCGGATTGGCGCAGCGCGGGCGGGTCGATGAACGGCCCGAGGCGCGCGCGCTGGTAGGCCGCATCGTCGCCGGGAAACTGCTCGGGAATGACAAAGCCGCCGGGGCGCAATGCCTCGGCCGGATACGACTTGACGCGGCCGGGGTTGTGCTTGCGCGGCAGGTTGTTGGTGACGTAGGCGGCGATGTCGTAGGCCTCGTCCACCGTCAGCCGGGGCGATTGCCGCGTGCTGCCGTAGGGCATGTTGGCGGCCAGGAAGCGCGCGAGCAGCGGCACCATGGCCATGTGGCCGCCGTCGTCGTAGCTGTCGTTGCCGGCAATCGGCGGGAAGGCGTAGCCGGCGCCGCCCGCAAAATTGGGCGCTTTGATGCCGGTGCCGTCCGGCTGGTGGCAGGCGACGCACTGCTCGCGGTAGAGCCGTTCGCCGCGTCCGGCATCGGCCGCGCGGTTGGGCATCGCCACCTCGTCCAGGCCGGTCTGGGCCATGCGCGTATCGGGCCTGCCGGCGCGGCCGAGCCATTTCAGGTAGGCCAGGATCGCCTGCATCTCGGGCCCGTCGGCGGGGATGCCGCCCGCCGGGCCCTTGCCGACCATGCCGGCGATGCGCGTCTCCAGCGAAATCACCTTCATCGACTTGATGTCGAGCTTCGGATATTCGTTGACCACGTTGACCAGCGGCAGCGAATACGGCTTGGTGCCGGGCAGGCCGGACGGCCCCACGGCATGGCAATGCACGCAGTTCAGGTTGTTGCCGGCAAACCGCCTGGCCGGGTCGGGCGCGTTGGGGCCGATCAGGGTGGAGGTGCGTGTGAGCAGTGCCTGGCCATACCGGATCGCGTCGCCCGCCTTGCCGGTCGGGATGGCCGCCGGGTCAGGCTCGGCCCACGGCCGCACCGGCTGCGCCGCCTCGCGCTCGCGCAGCTGGATGGCGCGGGCGGTGTCGACCGCTTCGCCGGCATGCGGCGCGGGGATGTCGGGGGCGGCGGGCGGCTGCGCGCCGGCCGTACCGGCGCACAGGCCGGCTGCGAGCAGCAGGATCGAGCGCAGGGTCGCCGTCATGTGTGCTCCGCGATGATGGCGGCGGCCGACGTCGCCGGCCGGTGGCTGCGGTGAAAACCGCGCGGCCGCATCGGCTTGATGCGCTGTGTCGAGATGCCGGCCGGTTTGAGCGTTGCTTGGAGCATGCCGTATGCCCTCCTTCAAAAGAAAGCATCGTAGGCGGCAGATCGGCGTATCTCAATGCGCTCAATGCGCGGCTGGCATCCGCTAGGGTACGTTCACACCAAGAGTACCTTCGACAATCAGGGCGAAGTTGATGATGGCAATGGACATCACATATGGCTTTATCGTCGAGGGTTCAGCTACGACTTCAACAAGCATGTTCTTCCGAACCAACCCTAAGCTCTTGCGACCGATACACAGCCTCCTGGACGAGCCGTTCGACTTCGCGGCCGGAGACAGTATTGCGGGTCCCTTGCGCAAGCATTTGGCCCATCGGGCCGATTTCGACAGCCTTGTCGCGCTGGGTCGTCTCTACGATCGGGCGCAATCATCTGCGCAGCGCGGACTGATTCAGGTCCGGCCGCTGCTCGAGGAATCATTGTCGGTGGTTGTGCGGCCCGACACGGACTTGAGGGGTATCTGCCAAACGGCGTTCACAGGTGAGACACCGCGACTGCCAGAAGTGCATGGCGCGCGGTACCTCAGTTACGTCAGCGTTCAGTGTCAGCTTGAACGCCTATATGACCATCTGGGGCTGCGGCGCATGGGAATGGGCAGCGCTTTGCAAAAGGCCGAAGTGGTTGCAGCCGTCCGCTTTCTGATGTTGAACGAAGCACTTGTCCTGTGCTTGGCGGGCCTTGCCAAGGTCTTCCACCATGAGAATCGGTTCCACATCTCCGTGCGGGACGCCGCCGCTCAGGAAACCCTTCATGCGACCTGGTTTGCGCGTGCCCTGGATCAGAGCAGCCGGACAAGTACCCTCGCCATGATCAAGGCGCTGGTGGATGATGGTGCAATGACCGTTCGCGATTTGACACCCGTGATTGAGAAAATCCTGGATCAGGATCTGGCCATCCCGTGGCGTCGGCTGACCGATCAGGGGCGTGCCTTGAAGAGTGTCCAACACCTCTATGGTGCGGTTGCTGTCGTCGGCGTGGTTGCCGCGGCGGGTGTTCGCGGTGAAGCAGTCAAGATGACACGATCGGACCTGTTGCGATATGGCCTGGACTTCAGCGAGGTGTCTGGCCTTGTGTACCGCCAGACGCAAGCGCTGGTGACCGATCAGTTTGTCACCCGCAAGGGCGATACGCTGTGCCTGCGAATCGAAGCCGCATCCAAAGGCTTGCGTCGCTACTACCGCGCGCTTGAGTTGGAGTTCGGCGAGCGCGACGTGCTGAGAACGCATATCGGTGGGTTCTTCTTTGAGAAAACCCATATTCGGCACCGCATCGAACATGGAGATGACTACAAGCCCAGATACCAGGTGCTTGAGGGCTTTGATCAGCACAAGGTTCTAGACGACGCCCCGAACCAATGCGACATCGAGTTCATCATCAGAGATGTCCAGCAACGGCACTACTATTTCATCCAGGTCA
Organism: Ralstonia nicotianae; assembly: GCF_018243235.1. Taxonomy (NCBI): domain Bacteria; kingdom Pseudomonadati; phylum Pseudomonadota; class Betaproteobacteria; order Burkholderiales; family Burkholderiaceae; genus Ralstonia; species Ralstonia nicotianae. The sequence continues at coordinate 1,164,612 of NZ_CP046675.1, read as the reverse complement.
AGCACTCCTTGCTCGGTGAGGAGGGCTTTTTCAAGCCGATTGTCGAGGCGATACAGGACGATATTGGCCACGGGATTTTCCAGCTGCGGGAAGCCAAGCGCCTGTTGGAAGCCAACCGGCTCTGCAAGACCCTGGCCGCGAGGGACATTGAAGATGCGACGCCGGAGAATTGCAGCTTCGTGCTGCTGCATAACATCGCCCAATTCGATTTCCAGAGCACCGAAGACGGCATCGCCTTGTATGACTGGGCGACGTTTCGCAATCTGCTCAAGGATGCCGAGTGCCGTGTTGGCCGAGCCGATGGCGAGCCGGAGCCTATCCGCCTGCGGGGCCCCCTGCTGATCGACCATCCCATGACCGTGATCCGACGGTTGCTTGCCGAGCATCCTGTCTATTGCGCAATGAACACGGGCGGAGGGTGGTCACAAGAGCGTGCCGCCACGGAGTACGCTCTCGAAGGAAAGACGATTTGCGTGAGCGGTCTTGGCATCTAGTCTCACGGGTAGACGAAGCGGCGCCCGACGGGCTGCGCAGGATGGCACGCGCCTGTATGCAGGATGCATGCGCGAGCTGATTGCCCAGTCGGTCCGGGGGGCGGACAATCGCGTTGGCGTCGCGGTTGCGGGGCGTCGAGTGCTACCGGGCCGGCTCAAGCTGGCGATGGCGTGTGCTTCGCCGTCAAGTCGGGGGGCGCGCATTGCCTGGGCGGCTGTAGCCGCCGATAGTTGGAGGCGTGTTTTGCTTCTGGCCTCGACTGCATGACCGACCTTTCACCCACCGCTTCTGATGATGCCGGCTGGCTTGCGTGAATGCGGCGGCCCCGCCGACACAGGCAAGGCCGCCGGATTCTGCCAAACTACCGTGCCGATCCCGCCTTGCCGCCCATGGAACTCTATCAACTCAAAGCCGCCCTCGCCGTCGCGCGCACCGGTCAGCTCGGGCGTGCCGGCGAACAGCTGCACCTGACGCAGTCCGCGGTCTCCAAGCAGATCAAGAGCCTGGAGGACGAGCTGGGCGTGCTGCTGTTCGACCGGACCCCGAGCGGGATGACCGCCACCGCGGCCGGCCGCCGGCTGCTGGCCGTCGCGGGGCGCATCGTGGAGTCCGCCCAGGAGATGGGCGCGCTGGCGGCGTCGCTGCGCGAGCATGTGTCGGGGGTGCTGCGGCTGGGCACCATCATCGATCCGGAGTCGCTGCGCCTGGGGGCGCTGCTGGCGGCGCTGCTGCGGTTCTATCCGCACGTGGACGTGTCGCTGGTCCACGGCATTTCCGGCAGCGTGCTGCAGATGCTCAAGGATGGCCAGGTGGACGCCTGCTTCTACCTCGGCGCGGTGCGGGACCCGGAGATCGCGGCGTATCCGCTGACCGTCGAGCACTACGTGGTGGTCGCGCCGGCCGCGTGGGAGGCCCGGCTGCGCCAGGCGACCTGGGCCGATCTCGCCGCCATGCCGTGGCTCGCCACGCCCGCCGGCAGCTCGCAGCACGGGCTGGTCGCGCAGATGTTCGCCGAGCGGGGGCTGTCGTACACCACCGTGGTCGAGGCCGACCAGGAAGCCTCCATGATCGACCTCGTGCAGTCCGGCGTGGCGCTGGGCCTGATGCGCGAGCGCCTCGCCGCCGGCATGGCGCTGGGCGGGCAGGCCGTCGTCTGGAGCGGGGCGCGCCTGCCTTGCCCGCTGTGCCTGCTGCATCGGCGCGCCGGCGCGGACGACGCAGTGGTGCAGGCGCTGCTGGCGACCATTCCCATGGTCTGGCCGGCTGATACCGGGGCGGCCTGACGGCGCGTGCCATGCCTCAGGGTTTCCCCTCGCGCGCATGGCGGCGGTGCGCCGCCGGGCCTTGTCGCAGCGCGGTATTCCTGGGCGTCCACGCTGCCTTGACGATTTGCCACTAGGTACCCCGCGCAGCCGTTCATAGACTGGCATCGGGCCGCATCGCCAACCGGTGCGCCGCACGCCGCGGCCCGTCCCTGTCCGTCTGCCGAGCGATCTCATGAAACCCATGCCCCAAGCCGACCACCGGCTGCTGCTGCGCGCCATGTTCGACGCCGCCGTGGCCAGCGCGCAGCCCGCGCGATGCCTGGCGCCACACCTGCCGGCGCCGCCCAGGGGGCGCACCATCGTCATCGGCGCGGGCAAGGCCTCGGCCGCCATGGCGCAGGCCCTGGAGGCGCACTGGCCGGGGCCGCTCGAAGGGCTCGTCATCACGCGCTATGGCTACGCCGTGCCCTGCGAGCGCGTGGAGATCGTGGAGGCCGCGCACCCCGTGCCCGATGCGGCCGGCCTGCAGGCCACCGCGCGCATGCGCCGGCTGGTGTCCGGCCTGACCGAAGACGACCTCGTGATTGCCCTGATCTCCGGCGGCGGCTCGTCGCTGCTGGTGGCGCCGGGCGAGGGCCTCACCCTGGCCGACAAGCAGGCCGTCAATGCCGCACTGCTGCAATGCGGCGCCACCATCGCGGAGATGAACTGCGTGCGGCGCCATCTGTCGGCGGTCAAGGGCGGGCGGCTGGCGGCGGCCTGCCATCCGGCGCGCGTCGTGACGCTGCTGATCTCCGATGTGCCCGGCGATCATCCGATCGACATCGCCTCCGGCCCCACCGTGGCCGACCCGACCACGCGCGACGATGCGCTGGCCGTGCTCGCGCGCTATCGCGTTGCCGTGCCGGCCAGCGTGCTGGCGCACTTGCGCGGCGACGCGGCCGAGAGCATCAAGCCGGGCGATGCGCGCCTGCGGGCGAGCACGGTGCGCCTGATCACGGCACCGCAGATCGCGCTCGAAGCGGCAGCCCGGGTGGCCCGGGCCGCCGGCTACACGCCGCATATCCTCGGCGACAGCCTGGAGGGGGAGGCGCGCGATCTCGGCCTCGTCATGGCCGGCATGGCCAGGCAGGTGGCGCGGCGCGGCCAGCCGTTCGCGGCGCCGTGCGTGCTGCTGTCTGGCGGCGAGACCACCGTCACGCTCAGGGGCAACGGCCGGGGCGGCCGCAACGTCGAGTTCCTGCTGTCGCTGGCGGTGGCGCTCGACGGGCTGCCCGGCGTGCACGCCATCGCGGGCGATACCGATGGTGTGGACGGCGTCGAAGAGATCGCCGGCGCCTGCATCGCGCCCGACACGATCGCTCGGGCGCGGGCACTCGGCCTTCACCCGCGCGCGTGCCTCGACAACAACGACGGCCACGGCTTCTTCCAGGCCCTGGGCGACGCGGTCATCACCGGTCCGACGCTGACCAACGTCAACGATTTTCGCGCCATCGTCATCGATGGCCCTGCCAACGGAGGTTGAGCCATGCAACGTTCCAGCCATGCCAAGATCGTCGCCACGCTGGGTCCGGCCAGCGACGACCACGCCACGATCGAAGCGCTCGCGCGTGCGGGCGCGGATGTCTTCCGCCTGAATTTCAGCCACGGCGCGCATGCCGATCATCAACGGCGGCTCGAACGGATTCGCGCGGTGGAGGCCGCGCTCGGCCGACCCCTCGGCGTGCTGCTCGATCTGCAAGGCCCCAAGCTGCGCGTGGGCACCTTCGCCGAGGGCCGGGTGCGGCTGGACGACGGCGCACTGTTCCGGCTCGACCTGGAGACCGGCCGCCCCGGCGACGCGACGCGCGTCGCGCTGCCGCATCCGGAAATCTTCGCGGCCATCCGGCCCGGCGTGGCGCTGCTGCTGGACGACGGCAAGCTGCGGCTCGAAGTCGTGGCCTGCGGCCCGGACCACGCCGAGACGCGCGTCGTCAACGGCGGCATGCTGTCCGACCGCAAGGGCGTCAACGTGCCGGGCGTGGTGCTGCCCCTGTCGGCGCTGACGGAGAAGGACCGCGCCGACCTGGCCTTCGGCCTGGCACTCGGTGTCGACTGGATCGCGCTGTCGTTCGTGCAGCGCGCCGCCGACATCGCCGAGATCCGGCAGCTCGTGCACGGCCGCGCGGGCATTGTCGCCAAGCTGGAAAAGCCGGCCGCCATCGACAGCCTGGACGCCATCCTGGCCGAGACGGACGCGGTGATGGTCGCGCGGGGCGACCTGGGCGTCGAGCTGCCGGCCGAGCAGGTGCCCGCCATCCAGAAGCGCATCGTGCGGGCCTGCCGCCGGCTGGGCAAGCCGGTCATCGTGGCCACGCAGATGCTGGAGTCGATGATCGGCGCGCCGGTGCCCACCCGCGCCGAGGCCTCGGACGTGGCCACTGCCGTCTACGACGGCGCCGATGCGGTCATGCTGTCCGCCGAGACCGCCTCCGGCCAGTTCCCGGTCGAAGCCGTCGCCATGATGCGGCGGATCATCGCGCAGACCGAAGCCGACCCGCACTATCGCGCCGCCATCGACGCCTCGCACACGCCGCCCGGCGCCAATACGCCGGATGCGATCGGCTGCGCCGCGCACTCGGTGGCCGGCCTGCTGGACGTGGCGGCCATGGTTGCCTACACGAGCTCGGGCGCCTCGGCGCTGCGCATGGCGCGCGAGCGGCCCCGCGCCGCCATCCTGGGCATGACGCCGCGCCCGGAAACCGCGCGCCGGCTGGCGCTGGTGTGGGGCGTCCATCCGGTGATCTGCGACGGCGTGCTCGACGTCGAGGCGATGACCGACGTGGCGCGGCAGACGGCCGTGCAGCGGCGGTTCGCGCAAGCGGGGCAGACCCTCGTCATCGCGGCGGGCCTGCCATTCGGCACGCCGGGATCGACCAACCTGCTGCGCATCGCGCAGGTGGAATGACATCCTCGCCACGGGGCTGTCGGCGCTGAGCAAAGTTGAAAACCTTGCGGCAAGGGGCTGCCTACAATTTCCTCGAGGTTCCTGGGTTGCGGCGGTCTGCATGCGCTTGAAGCATGCGGGTCGTTGCCGCCGTGATGCTGGCCTGCCGGGCGCCATGGCGCTCGAGCGGGGTAGGTCCGCGCGGCGCGATATGCCTGGCCCGGGATGCCTGCGTGCAGCGTGATCCGCGTGTCGGCACGAGGCATGCCGTACGCGATGTGTCGGCGTTACTGAAGACGTTGTCGGTGAGATCAGCCAGCACCATGACCGGTGCTGCGTGGCTTCATGCAGCTGAATCACGCGCCGCAACCGCTTCCCGCATCGTGGGCCGGCACGCCCGGATCGATACGGTCTTCCGGCGCGCACCGCACATTCGAACGCAGGTCCGAGTATCGAGGGCGCACGTCAATCGGGACGAGCGCCTGCGCATATGTCTCTGGGGAGAGTGGAAAGATGGCACAAGACCGGTTGTTGAAGCGCTGGCTGGCGAAACTGGCTGCTGTTGTACTGTTCTGGACGGGGTGCCACGCGCATGCGCAGAACGGTGTCACGGCCGACAGCATCATCATCGGCCAGTCGGCCCCATTGAGCGGGGCGGCCGCACAGCTGGGCCAGCAGCTGAGCCTGGGTGCCCGGCTGTATTTCAACGCTGTCAATGCGGCGGGCGGAATCCACGGCCGCAAGATCGATTTCAAGGTATTGGACGATGGGTTCGATGCCGACACGAGCGCCCGCAATACCAGGACGCTCATCAACGACGCCAAGGCGTTCGCGCTGTTCGGCTATGTCGGCACGCAGAGCAGCATGGCGGCGCTCAAGGTTGCCAATCCGGCGGGCGTGCCGTTCTTTGCGCCGTACGCCGGCGCGCAGTCCTTGCGCGAGCCCTTCGCCCGCAACGTCTTCCACGTGCGTGCCGGGTTCAACGACGAAACCGCGGCGATCATTCAACAGATCAGGGCCGTGGGCCAGAAACGCATCGCCGTGATCTACAACGACGACGCGTATGGCAGGGCCGGACTGGACGGCCTCCGGCATGCGCTGGCCCTTCCGGCCAATGCAGGTCTGGCGCTGGTCGGCCAGGCGAGCGTGGCGCGCTACACCACCGATATCAAGGCAGTGCTCAGTAGCGTGTTGGCGCAGAAGCCGGAGGTCATCGCCGTTGTCTGCGGCTATCAGACGGTGGTGGCGCTGGTGAGCGAGGCACAGGTTCAAGGCTATGCCGGCCAGTTCTACAACCTGTCGCTGGTCGGCTCCAAGATGCAGACAAAGGAACTGGGCACGACCGGAAGCGGTGTTGTGATCTCCCAGGTCATGCCTTATCCGCGCAGCGTATCGACGCCGATCGTGCGCGAATACCAGAAGCTGCTCAAGGCCAATGGCATCACCGACTTCGACTATTGCAGCCTGGAGGGCTATATCGCTGCACGCGCGCTCGTTGATGGGCTCAGAGGGGCGGGCCGCGATCTCACGCGCGACAAGTTCATCCGGGCCCTCGAAGCCCTGGGCAACCACGACATGGGCGGTTTCGTGCTCAACTTCTCGCCAAGCAATCACCTCGGCTCGAGCTTTGTCGAAATGACGATCGTGAGCGCGCGGGGGCAGGTGATCCGCTGACGCGCGGAGTGGAGTCCGCCCTGCTGAGCCGGGAGCCGGCGGCGGCGGGTAGGGGCCGGCGGGTCTTATCGTGTCGTGGACACCCGCCGGTATACGCCGGAGCGTCCCGGCTTGGACAGCACCCACTGCCACAGCTGCAGGTCGCGCGCGCGGAACGCGCCGGCGCACGACAGCAGGTAATACCGCCACATGCGGTGGAAGCGCGGCCCCAGCGTACGGGAGAAGGCCGGCCATGCGGCCTCGAAGTTCGCGTGCCAGGCCATCAGCGTGCGGTCGTAATCGGCGCCGAAGTTGTGCAGGTCTTCGACCACGAAGCGGTCTTCGCAGGCGAGCCCGATGTCGGCGAGGGTGGGCAGCTCGCCGTTGGGGAAGATGTAGCGGTCGATCCACGGATCGGTGCCGTGCCCGCTCTCGTTGCGCCCGATGGTGTGCAGCAGGAACAGGCCGTCGTCGGCCAGGCAGCGCTCGGCCACGCGCATGTAGGCCGCGTGGTTCTTGCGGCCCACGTGCTCGAACATGCCGAGGCTCACGATGCGGTCGAAGCGGCCGTCGAGGTCGCGGTAGTCCGCCAGCCGGGTCTCGATCGGCAGGCCGGCGCACTGTGCGCGCACGAAGCCGGCCTGCTCCGCCGAGATGGTGACGCCGGTGCACTGCACGCCGTAGCGCTTGGCCGCGAACCGCATGAAGCTGCCCCATCCGCAGCCGATGTCCAGCACGCGCATGCCCGGCTGGAGCCCGAGCTTGCGGCAGACCAGGTCCAGCTTGTGCGCCTGCGCTTCGTCCAGGGTGCCGCAGCCTTCCCAGAAGCCGCAGGTGTAGGTCATGCGCGCATCGAGCATCGCCGCGTAGAAGTCGTTGCCCAGGTCGTAGTGCGTGTGTCCGACCTGCCATGCGCGCCGCACCGTCTGCCGGTTGAACAGCCGCGCCCGCAGATGATGCAGCACGGCCGACATGCCGCGCACCGTGCGGTCCAGCCGCGCGCGCAGCAGCCGGTCGAACAGCTGGTCGAGGTGAGCGCAATCCCAATGGCCGTCCATGTAGGCTTCGCCGAGCCCGAGGCTGCCGAGTGCGAGCACGCGGGCCGGCACGCCGGGATCGTGCAGCCGGATGTCCCACGGTCGGGTGCCGTCGATCCGCACATCGGCCTGGGCCAGCAGTTGCTCGATATAGCGCCGTGCACTGTCATCCCTGTGCGATCCCTGCGATGGAACCAGACTTTCGGTAGTGCTCATGGACAGTGCATCCTCGACCGCTTCGGTGGTGGTTTGCGTCAACGGCCTCAATCGGGCAGCGCCTGGTCAGGTTCGGCACCGAGCGCAGGCGATCGGTCGCGCCATGCATGGCGGCTATCTGCGACAGGCCGTCGGCTGACGGTTGAGCCGATGCTAAGCGGAACCCGAGCGCGCAAAAAAATTGAATTTCTTAATGGTGCGGATAGGTTGCGCGCTCGTGCCGACACCCGCGCCTGGGCCGGGCGGCAGCGGCCGCATGCGAGCCGCGCCGCCGGGCAGGCTTATCGATCGCCGGTGCAAAAGCGTCGGCCGCGCTGGTGTACGTGCTCGTGCATGCGCGAGGGCAGGCCTCGCACGTGATGGCGGACTTTCGCATCACGATCGCGCCAGCCATGCCAGGCTGGACGATGTCGACGTTACGACGATCGGTAGCAATGGCCGCTTGGTGAGCTGATCGCGGGGCGGTGGCGGTCAGGCCGTGGCCGTCGCGCGATTGCCCGGCTGCCCGGCTGCCTGGGCTTTCCGCGGCGCGGTTTCGCGAGGTGTTTTTTCCCGGGTGGCTAGAACGCCCATCCGAGCCGTACCCAAAGGCGCGTACGTCGATCCGGTTCCGTCTGCGTGGGTTCGGAACCCCGGAAGGCGAGACTGGCACTCCAGTCGAATGTCCGGTGACTGCCTCGCAGGCCAATGCCATAGCCGTGCAGCACACGCCGGTTGGCGGTGGTCAGATAGGGATGCCTGTTGATCCCGATGCCACCGGCGTCATAGAACACGCTGGGGATGCACAACGGGTTTGCCGCGTAATACAGTTCGCCGCTGGCCAGCCAGCCTTCGTCGCCGGCTGCCTCGCCGGCCGGGTAGGCACGCACGCCATTGGCACCGCCCAGCACGAACTTCTGGTAGGAGTCCAGGTTGCGCGATGCCGCTTGGCCGCGCAGGACAAGCAGCAGGCCCCACGGGCCGCCCAGCCTCTGGTTGCGCTGCAGATCGAGATTGAGCGTGCTGTAGCGGCCGGCCGTCTGCGCGCCCAATGCATCGATGCGCGCGGCGGTGGGCGAATCGATGCCCAGCGTGCCTGTTCCGATGCGCAGCGCCGCCTGGGTATCGGCTCCGGCGCCCACGCCATCGCGGCCGCTGTACAGCAGGTTGGCGCTGTAGTGGTCGGCCCGCTTGCCGGTCTCGGTGCCGGAGGCACCCACCTGGTCGGAGATGCGACGGTGTTCCGCGCTGAACTGTCCAAACACGTTGTGCGCAACGCTACGGACGAAAGGGTAGGTCAGGTTCCATTCGGCGATGTCCGCCTGCCCGCGCGCATCGAGCTGCGTGAAGGCCGAGCCCAGTACGTACTGCGTGTGCGTAAAACCGGCGCCAGTGCTCAGGCCGCGACTCCCCAGCGGCATCTGCACGGACAGTCTGCCGTAATAGAGGTGGTCGTCGCTCGCCAGCATGCGCGCGCTGATCTGCTCGCCATGGCCCGTGGGGCTGTTGACGTTGAGTGTTCCGCCAACGCGGGTCCGTCCCGTGTAGAGCGAACCGTAGTTGTCGGCCTCCAGGCGGCCGCTTGTCAGCGGGGCGGCCCGGCTGCCGATCACGAGTTCGGTCTGGCCAGGACGCGCGCCGGCAGCCAGACTGGCGTTCAGGCTGGCGCCGGCCAGATCGGACAGCAACAGCAATGCGCGGTCGACCTGCGCCTGGTTGAGCGGCGCATCGTGCTCGAGCGCCGCCAGATGGGCGTCGATGACGCTGGCGCGCAGCCGGCTTTGCGGATCGGCCTGGATGCGCACGCCGGACAACGTGCCCTCCATGACGCGAATCTCGACCTGGCCGTCCCGGATCGACTGGGCCGGCAGATAGGCGCTTGCCAGCGGCCAGCCCTGCGCGCGATAGAAGCGGGTGATGCGCGCCGCGCCGCGCGACAGGTCCGCCAGCGTGCGCGTGCCGCCGTTCAGGTCGGCGACCAGCGCCTCCAGCACTGCGGTCGGATACAGCCGTGCCCCTGTCACGCGCACGTGGCGCACGGGGATGGGGGTGGCATCCTGCGGCACGCTGCCGTCACCCTGATCGCCAGCGGTGCCGGGCAGGGTCGTCCCTCCGGCGGGCATGCCCAGGAGCTGCGCAGGCGCCGTATCGCGTGCGACGTCGCCCGCGTCGGGCCGAAGCTCCGCGCAGACGGCGGGTGCCATCAGAAGCAGCAGCGCACTCTCCAGGGTCAGGCGGGCATAGGTGCGCGCGGGCTGGCGGCGCCTGCGCGCGCGTGCCCGCGGGGGGGCCGTCATTCTTGCGCGGCCAGGCGATTCCCTGGCACGTTGTCGCTGGCGGTATCGTCCTGTCGGAACGTGGCTGTCGTGGTGCGCCATCCCGTTGCGCTGCGCTCCGCCGGCTCCGGCGCCGAGGCCAGCCCTGCCGCGCGAATCCTGGCCTGCATGTCGATCACGGCATTCATGTAGGACGGCTCGCCGGGCACCGCGACCATCGGGGCGGGGCTGGCCGGCAGCACCGACAGCGTGCCGGCGGCGTAGCGGATGCTGTAGTTGTTGCTCGAGATGCCATCCGGCACGATGGCATAGCTGCCCGCCGGCGAGCCGGCATCGGCGCTGGTGAGCAAGCGCAGCGTGCCCCGCAGGTCGGCGGTCTGTGCGGTCTGGCCGCCCACGAAGCCGGCAAAGGTGGCGCTGAAGGCGGGGTTGTCCTGGCCGGCCGTGCGGCTCGCGCCATTGGCGGTGATCAGCAGTGGCGCCGGCGTGATGCTGAAGGCGTGGCCGACATCCAGGACGGTCTGGTAGCCGAGCTGGTCGGCAAGCGTGCCTTGCGAGATGGCATAGCGTCCTGCATTCTGGCCAGCCGCCCGGGCCAGGCTGCCGGAGAGGATCTGCGTGGCGCTGTCGCCGTTGACCTGGCCGACGATGGTGTAGGCGAGTGCGGGGTCGCTCGCGCCGCCGCCGTCGTACACCTTGGTGTTGGCGGCGTCCGTGGGCGTCACGGTCACGGTGGGCCGTTCGCGGTACATCACGTAGGTCGCTCCATCGCCGATGCCGTCGGCGCCGGGGGCATCGCCATCCTGCCGGTTGTAGCGGAAGTTGCCGCTGCCGGCGGCGGCCCGCCCGGCCAGCGTGCCGCCAAGCACGGTCGAGCCGACCGCGCCGCTGTACACCGTGATGGTGCGGCCGGCGTCGACCGCCAGGGTGGCCTGGCTGTCCACGTTGCCGCCGCTCGCCGTGCCGCGCGTGTTGCCTGCCCCGGCCGACAGGGTGAGGTCGCCGCCCGATATCGACCAGTTGCCTCGCGTGGCCAGGTCGCCGCTCAAGGTGGTGAAGCGCACCGCTCCCGTCGACGTGACGCCCGTCACGCTCAGTGCGTTGGCGTTCACCACGTTCACCCCTGCGGCGCCGGTCACGGCCAGGGCATTGAAAGCGTTGCCGTCGTTGGTCAGCGTGATGGCCGCGTTGCCGCCATTGAGCGTGGCGGTGCCGGCCGCCGACACCGCGCCGCTTTGCGTGATGCCGGGCGCGGTCAGGTTCAGGGCGCCGTTCACGGTCGAGCTGTCCAGCGTTAGCGATGTGCTGCTGGCCAGCGTGGTGTCGCCCGCGTTGAGCGAGATCGCTCCGGCGAACGTGTTGCCGCTGTTGGTCAGGCTGACGGTGTTGCCGGCGCCGCTGCTGTCGATCGAGGTGCTGCCGGTGACGTGGAAATATCCGCCATGGGTCGTGTCGTCGGCAATGGCGCCGCCGGTCGTGACGATGCTCAGGTTGCCAGGGACGGTCAGCCCGCCCTTGTTCCAGAACGCTTTGCGGGCACCGACCAGGCTTTCCGCCGCAATGCTGACCGGCGCCGCCGTTGCAAACGTCAGGGTCGCGCCGCCGCCGCCGATATAGAACCCGCTGTAGCCGCTGACCGAATCGAGGGAGCGCGCGCTGATCGTGATCGACGATGAAGCCGGCGCACTCATCGTGACCGCGCCGCTGCCCGAGCCCCAGACACCGTCGCCGCCCGCATTCGATCCGGCGATGTTGATGGGGCCGGCCGTGGCCGTGAGATTGACCTTGCCGTCGAGCTTGACGGCCGCGTTGCCGTTGCTGGTGCTGCTTGCATTGCCCACCACACTGTTGGTGCCGGTGATGGTGACCGTGCCCCCGGTCAGGCTGGCGGCGTTCGAGCCGGTGCCCGCGATGTTCACGGTGGACAGTTGGTTCCGGTACGTGCTGGAGACCGGATTGCTGGCCGTGCCGCTGATCGTCACGGCGCCGCTGGTGGACAGCGAGTCCAGCGCGCTCAGCGTTACGCCGCTGCCTGCCCAGGTGGCGGTGGCGCCGGTTGCCGTGCCCGTGAGCGCGATCGCGCCGCCACCGGTGCTCCGCAGGGTATTGCCGCCGGCCAGGTACACCCCGATGTTGCTGGTGGAAAACAGCGGTGCCCCGTTGCTGTTGGTGCCCGTGATGGTGGCGATGCCGCCGCTGGTGCCGGATACCGTGATCGAGCCGGACGCCGTGGTGAGCGTGTTCGCATTCAGAAAGACGCCCTGGCTGTTGCCGTTGTCGGGCAGGGTGCCAGAGAGGCTGATGTTGCCGGCGCCGGTTGTGCTCCAACTGCTGTTCTGGAGACTGAGTGCCGCCGCGGTGCCGGACTGGGCCCCGCTGGCCGTCGCTGAAATGTTGCCGCCGTTGGCGTTGATGTCCACGTAGCGCAGATTGATGCCGCTGGTGCTGGCCGCGCTGGTGGTCGCGCGCGCCGTCATCGATACGTCGAGGGTGCCGCTCGTACTGGTGATGGTGCGGTGCGTGCCGCTGGATGCGTTGGTGGTGATGCGTCCGTCGGCGATCAGTGTCAGGCTGGCATTGCCGCCGGCTGTCTTGCTGATGCTGCCGTTGATCGCGATGTTGCCTTCCTGCGTGCCGGCACCCGTCGTGGTGATGGTGACATTGCCGCCGCTGTTGAGAAGGCTCTGGATGCTGGAGGTGTTCACCAGCGAGCCGCTGGCGCTGGGTGTCCACACGTTGCCGGAGAACGCACCGCCGGTCTGCGTGCCCGCGGAGAGGGTGACGTTGTACGGATCCAGCAGCCACAGGCCGCCCGTGCCGCCGCCGCCGCCGGCCACGCTGACGGCGATGCCGTCCGTATCCAGCGCATGGCCCGAGGTTTCAACATGGCCGCCGTTGCCGCCCTGCGCGCCGCCGTTGGCCGACAGCGATCCGTGCACATTGGCGACATCCGTTCCCCAGACGATCAGCCTGCCGCCGTTGCCTTGCCGGATGGCGCTGGCATCGATCGCGGCGGTCGGGGCGACATACGTGGCAGTGGCATTGGGCTCGGGGCCCGCCCCTTGGGCATTGCCGCCGATCAGCGCGGTACCGCCGCCCGCCATGCCGCTGACGTCGATCCGCGCGCCATCGAATACACCGACCTTGGTGCCCAGCACCTTGACGCTTCCGCCGTTGCCGCCGCCGTCGGGCGCGCTCGCGTCGATCTGGCCGCTTACCTGGGTCAGGCCCGCCACCGGATCGCCGATCAGCTCGATCGTGCCCTGGTTGTTCCCCACCGTTCTCGCCAGCACTACGCCGGTCGTGTTGACGACGGATTCGCTCAGGCTGTCGAGTCCGCGGGCCGTGAGCACCACGCGGCCGCCATCCGCGACGATCATGCCGCCGTTGTTGACGAGGGTGCGGGCCGCCCCCGCGCTGATGGTGTAGCCGAGTGGGCTGCCATCGGCGAGCGTGAGCGTGACGTTGCCGGCTCCCGCCAGCAGTACGCTGCCCCTCGGGGCGCTGATGTTGCCGGCGTTGTCGACGCTGTTGGCGATCAGCGCGACCTTGCCGCCGCTGGGGACGGTGATCGTGCCCTGGTTGGTGACGCCGGCGGTGCTGCCGCCCGACAGGGCATAGCGGCCCGCCTCGAAATCCGCGTTGCTCAGTCCCAGCGTGCTGGCGACGAGGCCGCCGACATTGACCTGCGCGCCGCCGCCGAACAGCACGCCGTTCGGATTGAGGATGAAGACCGTACCGTTGGCGTTGAGGCTGCCGAAGATGCTGGTGGCTTCATGGCCGGTGACGCGATTCAGTGCGATCGCCCCCGCACCGGGCTGGATGAAGTTGACCGTTTCACCGGCCTGGATGCCGAAGGCGGACCAATCGATGGCCAGCCGGGAAGACGTCTGGGTGACGGTGGTGGTGGTGCCGTTTTGTCCGATGCTGCCGGAACCGGAGGTCACCGTGCCGCCGGCCGGCGCAGCGAACGCGGGCATGGCGGCGGCGAAGGTGCCAAGCAGGACGGTGCCCCCCAACGCATTGCGCACCGGCGCGCGCGGGTGCCTGGCACGTCCGGTCACGGCCGCTCGGGTGATGGCGGCGCCACTCGGAATGGGGGCAACGCTATGGAGTGTGGGGAAATGTCTCATGTGCCCTACCAAGCACCATACGGAGTGGGAGGCGAGGATATCCCAACTCTCTTCGGCAACGCGGAAAAGAGCTTTAGCGCACCGCGAACGCGGTTCCGCAAACCGGGGGCGGGTGCCATTTGCGAATGGACGCTTCGGGCCGGATCGCCGGACCGGCCCGGCATGTGCAACCGGGGGGCTCTCTCGGCACGGCGTGGCCGGATGGCCTGGCCTTGCATGTCATGCATGAGGCTCGCCAACCGAGGGTTTCTACGGATGAATCTCCACCGCGGCAGATCAGGCGGTTGCATCCACACTGTCGGGCCGCAAGGATGTCATGGCCCGCAAGCGGTGACGGACGATCCTCTGCCCGCCATTCCGCCGCGCATCAGGCCTGCGTTCCGTACGCGGACAGCCTTGCCGTCCGCGTACCTGCACGTGCAGTTGCCGGCGTCCCGGCCGGTGTTGGCGCCGGGACGGACGGCGCAGCCGTCAATCACGCTCCGGCATGGCCGACGAGTGATGGTGGGCGATCAGCCACTGGCCGTTCTGCCACTCGTACACATACGTATAGCGCGCGTGCACGGCCTTGCCATCGGCGAACTTGAACGTGTAGGTACCGATGTCCTGCGCGATGTTGCAGCCGATCTTGATGACGCGGCTATCGATCGTGCCTTGCGGCTTGCCCTTCAGGAACTTGACGAAATAGTCCCGGATGGCGCCGGGGCTCGTGCGCGGCGTATTCGAGACGGTCGGCAGCAGCACGCCGTCCGTCGCGTAGTTGGCGGTGACCTTGTCCGGGTCGCCCGTGCGCAGCGTATCGTTCCAGCGATCGAACAGGGCAGCAATCTGCTGATCGGTGGTCGGTGTGCACGATGCGGCCGGGGCCGTTTGCGCGCTGGCCGGGCTCGACACCAGGAGAACCGTTGCGGCGGCAGCCATCAGGGATACGACACCAGCGTGTTTCATCGAAGTTTCCTCTCGTTCTGTTTGTCAGGGCACCTTGTCGGTGCCGTACCGCAGAAGCGGCACAGGTCTATTGTTGGAGACCAACATGAACGGCGAACGCAGGCTTAGATGAAAATTAGATGAACGGCACGCGGCCGCTGCGCTTCGGCGCGGCGCGGCTCAGGGCTCGCTGTCGAGCCGATAGCCGAGTCCGCGCACGGTCTTGAGCAGGGGCACCGGCTGGCCCTCGTCGATCTTGCTGCGCAGGCGGCGCACGTAGACGTCGACGATGTTGGTCAGCGGATCCTCGTTGGCGCCCCAGACGTTCGACAGGATGCGCTCGCGGCTGTAGATGCGGCCGGGCGCGCTCATCAGCAGCTCCAGGAAGGCCAGCTCCTTGGCGGTGAGCGCGATGGGCTTGCCGGCGCGGGTGACCTGCATGCGCTCGCGGTCGAGCACCAGGTCCGCCACCTGCAATACGTTGACCTTCGGCCGCTGCTCGCGCCCGCGGCGCAGCAGCGCCTCGATGCGCGCGAGCAGCTCTTCGAACGCGAAGGGCTTGGTCATGTAGTCGTCCGCGCCCAGCCGCAGGCCGGTGACCCGATCGTCGATATCGGTCAGCGAGGTGAGCATCAGGATCGGCACGTGGTTGCGTTCCGCGCGCAGGGTCTGGCACAGCTCCAGGCCGCTCATGCCGGGCAGCATCAGGTCGAGCAGCAGCAGCGCGGGCTCGCCGGTGCGGGCCAGCTGCAGGCCTTCGGGCCCGGTGCGCGCGAGCAGCACGCGATAGCCTTCGGCCCGCAGGCCGCGCGAGAGGAAATCCGAGACGCGGGCGTCGTCTTCAATGACGAGAATGTTCATGGCAGTGTGGGGGCGTCGTTCGCGCCGGCGGCGAGGCGGCGCGGCAGTTCGATGCAGACGCGGGTGCCTTGCTGGGGCGCGCTCTGCAAGGTGATGTGGCCGCGATGGGCCTGCACGATGGCCTGCGCGATCGACAGGCCGATCCCGGTGCCGTCGGCGCGATGCGCGCGCGCGCGCCGGCCGCGGACGAAGCGCTCGAAGACCATCGGCAGCTCGTCGGCATCGATGCCGATGCCGTGGTCCTGGACTTCGATGCGCACCGTGTCGGGCTGGATGCGGCAGCACAGCTGCACCGTGCCGCCGCGCGGCGAATAGCGGACGGCGTTGTCCAGCACGATCACGATGGCCTGGCGCAGGCGGTCGGGGTCGGCCGGCAGGGTCAGCGCGTCGGCATCCTGCGGCAGGTCGAGCTGGATCTTCACGTCGTGTTCGGCGCCCAGCGCATCGGCGAGGTCCGCGGCGTCGTGCAGCACGGAGGGCAGGTCGATCAGTTGCGGCCGCATGGCGAGCTGGTCGGCCTCGGCCTTGGCGATCAGCAGCAGATCGTTGATTCGCCCGGTCAGCTGCTTGGCGCCGCCGACGATGCGCTCCAGCGCCATGCGGTATTCGTGCGCGGGCTTGTCGCCGCCGCGCAGCGCGATCTCGGCTTCGCCGCGGATGGCGGTGGTCGGCGTGCGCAGTTCATGGCCCAGGTCGGCGAACAGCTGGCGACGGCGCTGGTCGATGCGCTGCAGCGCGTCGTGCGCGGTGCGCAGCTCGCCGGTGCGCGCCTGGACCGCGTCTTCCAGGCGCCGGCGGGCGGCGTCGGCATCGTTGCGGTGCTGCTGGAGTTCGGCGGCCATGGCGTTGAAGCCCTCGGCCACGCGGTCGAATTCATCGCCCGACCCGATCGGCACCCGGTGGTCGAGCGCGCCGGCGCGCAGCGCCCGGGCGCCTTCGAGCAGGCGGTCGAGCGGCCGCTGCAGGCGGCGGTTCAGGTGCAGGGCCAGCGTCAAGGCGGCCAGCAGCACCAGGACCACCATGCTGAGCGCCTGCGTGCGCACGCGGTCCAGACCGCCCTCGGTGGCCGCGCGGGCGATCGGCACCGCCCGCCGCTGGCGTTCGATGGCGCCGTTGATCAGTTCGCGCAGGTCGCGGCCGCGCGCCATGTCGAACACTTCGTTCAGTTCATGCCAGACGCCGGCGAAATCGGCATCGCGCTGCAGCGGCACCAGCGCCACCAGCCGCGCCTGGACCGCGGCGATGTTGTCGCCGAGGAGGTCGGTCGTGGTGGTGAGCTGGTTGACTTCGGGCGGGATGGGAACACCGTCGCGCGCGGAAATCTCGCCCCACAGGTCGATGTCGCGCCGGGCCAGGTAGCGCAGCGTGGCGGCGCTGGCCTGCATGCTGGCCAGCAGGCGGTCGCGCACCTCCGGCGAGGCGTCGGCGTTCATCAGGCGCTGGGAGGCCCACACCCGCAGGCGCTGCTTGTTGGCCGAGAGCTCGAGCAACTCGGAGAGGATGTCGCTGGCGAGCCGGCTGTGCGTCGCGTAGTCGTTGACGCGATTGGCGCCCCAATAGACGAAGCCGGCCTGGACGCAGACGAGCGCCACCATCAGGGCAAATGCGAGCGAAAGCCTGACACGGAACATGAGAATCCGGGAGGGGTGCATGACGTCTGCGGAACAGCGTCGGATCGAATCGGAGACAGGGTTGCGCCGAGGCAGGAACCCACCGGTTGGATGGTGCCCCGCAGCGCGCGTCGATTATAGCGAGGGGGCTTCGGGAGCGTGCCGCCGCTGCCGGATCGGGGCGGGCGGTTTTCCGGCCGGAAAACCGCGTGGCAGGCCGGCCCGTCGGCGGCGATCGGGTGGTCGCAGAGGCGTCGCCCGACGCTGGCTGACCGCCCGGTGCGCCTCGGCGCCGGATCGGCCCCGCCCGTGGCCGTCTGCTGCCACGGCAAGCGCGCGGCGTCCCGAGGCGCGGAACCGGGCGTCGCCCGATGCTCAATAATGCTCAATCCGCCCGGGGGGCCATCGTGCCCGGGCGTTTGCGCCGGTACTTCAACGGTCAGGGCGATGAGGCGATCCGTCTCGGCCCGCCAGCCGTTCTGCTCCGAGAGGCCATCGGGCGCGGATTCAATTCTGCCCAGGCAATTGTATTGGGCAATGTTAATAATTCGTAATCTATTAACCAGGGAGACTTACTCCAGACGTAAATATTTTTTATATTGAATATCTTGAATGATTACCTTGTATGGTCCGAAATGGGAGTGTAAGATGCCCTTCGCTTGATCGCAGTCATAAACGAGATCGCCGGCATCCGTATTTTTTGTGATTGCCTGGGAAGTACTTTTGCAGTATTTACCATTTGCATCGTTTTTTGGGCGTGCTCGGTCGCTGATAGCAAGGCGGCGGCCATAACGGATTTCACGCGCGCGACTTATTCGGTTTCTATAGTTTTTCTGGTTTCTCCAGTTTCAAGAGGTTTGTAACCTGTTGATAACAAACGGGTTGCCACAACAAAACAGCCGCCCCGCAAGCGCCAAGCCATCGCTTTGGCGGGGCACCGTTTTGTCCTAAAGCCTGAATCACGCAACAAAGCCATTTGTTGTTGGTTATTTGGAAATAGGAAAACGTGAGCCAAGATCAATTACCAGAGTGGTTCGAGCTGCGCGGAGCGCTTGAGCGAATGGCCTCCGAGGGCACGCTTTTAAAGAGCGTGGTGGATCGGTTTCTGAATCAGCCTCGGTTTGAGGGCGCCTTGTCCATTCTGCTTGCCGATCAATTGGCGAGTGCGCGGGCAAGCGCGGCGCAACTGTTGCCGGTGATCGAGCAGGCCTATCGGGATCACGCCGAACTGAGCCGCCTCGCGGTGTCGGACATGCGGGCGACCATGGAGCGCGATCCCGCCACGGATTGCCTGAGCACCGTATTCCTCTTCTCCAAGGGCTTTCATGCGCTCGAGGCGTATCGGGTCGCGCACCATTACTGGTGCGCCGGGCGTCAGGGCACGGCGCTGTCGCTGTCGCACGCATGTTCCTGTTTGCTGGGCGTCGATATCCATCCGGCCGCGAAGATCGGCGCGGCCGTGATGTTCGACCACGCCAGCGGAATCGTCATCGGCGAAACCGCCGAAATCGGCGACGAAGCCACGCTGCTTCATGGCGTCACGCTCGGCGGGAACGGGCAGCATCGCTGCGATCGTCATCCCAAGATCGGCGCCGGCACGTTCATCGGCGCGCACGCATCCATCATCGGCAACATCCGGATCGGGAAGGATTCCATCATCGGCGCCGGCGCGGTGGTCCTGGCGGACGTGCCGGACAACTCGGTCGCGGTCGGTGTGCCGGCAAAGGGCAAGGCCAGGGAGCGCAAGCCCGATGCCGAGTTCCAGCCCGTGCTTGCGGCGGCGGGCGTCGCCGGCAGTCCCAGTCCTGTTTTCCTCGGTTGATTTTCTGCAAGGCGATCGCGCGCAGACGGTCTGCGCGCGCGAGATCCATTTTTTCCTGCGAGGCTGCTTGTGACGCGCTATATCGTAACGATCACCCCACCGACACCGAATGGCGATCTGCACCTGGGGCACCTCTCCGGCCCGTTTCTCGCGGCCGATATCTGCCGCAGGCTGCTGCGGCAGGCCGGCGAGGACACGATTCTCCTGAGCTACTCGGACGACTACCAGAGCTACATGCCGCGCAAGGCACGGCAGCTGCGCAAGGAGACCTTCGGCCTCGCGCGCTACAACGCCCGGCAGATCGAGCTGGCGATGCAGGCGGCGGAGATCGACATCGACTGCTTCCTCCAGGCGGCGGACAGCGACACGTTCGCCCGGTTCGCCGGTGAGCGGTTCGACGACATCGGCCGGCTCGGCCTCCGGGAGCTGAAGGCCACACCGGTATTCCGCTGCGATGCGTGCGCGGTCTACGGCTACGAGGGCCTCGGGCGGGGCCACTGCAACTGGTGCGGCGCCTCGTCGGACGCGAGCCAGTGCGAAGCGTGCGCCCGTGTGCCCGATGTCGCGCACATGCAGGGGATGCACTGCATTCTGTGCGGCGGCGACATGCACCGCGTGCCGGTGACGCGCTATGTGTGGAAGATCGGCGCGCAGTACGCGGCGATTGCCGAGGCACTGAAGGCACTGCCGAAGCGGGCCGCGCTGGAGACCTACCTGGCGGATGTCCTGCGCAACACGTCCGACGCGTGGCCGGTGACGCGGCCGGGCGACGCCGGCCTTGAGCTCGACGGCTATCCGGATCAGCCCGTCAACACGTGGTTCATGGGGCTGGCGGGCTACCAGGCCGCGCTCGCGGACTACCTCGCCGCGCATCCCGAGCGGGGCGCGTTCGATGACTGGTGGACGCCCGATACCCAGCTCGTCCATTTCCTCGGCTACGACTGCTCGTACAGCCACGCGGTGGGCTACACCGCGCAGCTGCTCGCGCGGCCCGACGGGCCCCGTCCGGGCGTCTATCTGACCAATCAGTTCCTCAAGCTCGACGGTCAGGATTTCTCGACGAGCCGGGGCCACGCGGTGTGGATTCGCGAAATCACGGCCCAGCATCCGGTCGACGCGATCCGCCTCTATACGGCGCTGTGCGCGCCGGAAAACGAAACGCGAGACTTCGACCGCGCCGCGTTCGAGGCCTGGCGGAAGGCGACCTTCGACGGCATCGTCGCGGCCTACACGCGCGATCTCTCGGCCGGCGCCGCGCCGAGCGCCGCCGCGTTGCCTGCCCAGCTGGAACAGCGCATCGCCGGCATCCGCGGGCAATGGGCGCGTGCCGCGAGCCTCGGCGCCTTCTCGATTGCCGGGCTGGCAAAGGCGGCCCTCGACATGGCGCAGTTGACGATGACCGAATGCGAGCCGGGGCAGCGGCACCTGGGCTGGCGGATCTTCAGCGAAATGGTGGCGAGCGTCGCGCCTTCGACCGCGGCGGAAATCGATGCCCTGATGGCCGCGCACGGGCCGAACCGTGCCGCGCCGACGCCGGAGGTGGAAATTGCAGGCGTATGAGTCGCGGGAAGTCCGCACGCGCGGGCAGTTCACGGTCAACGACGTCGCGCTGAAGGCCTATGAAATTTTCGCGCCGGGCCGCGACGACGACGTGCGTCCGGAGCCCTCGGCATTCGCGAGCCACCTGCGCGACGCGGGCGATCTGTTCCGTTCAGGGTCCGAGCAGTTCGGGCACGGGGCCGGCTTCGTCATCGCGCACTATGCCCGCGACGGCAACTACCTGCTCGCGAGCCGTTGGTGCGGCTTGAACATGCTGCGCCACCGGGTGTTCACGTTCGCGTGGAAGGACAGCCCCGCGGCGATCGAGCTCGCGCCGCTGTCGATGCCCGACATCATCGCGTGCGTGTGGGAACTCGAAGTCATCAAGTTCGAGCGCGATCAGTGGGTGCGCACCGCGATGCGCGACGCCTCCGGCGCGCCGGGCGCCGAGGCGCTGGAACGCTACCTGGGTGCCGCGTTTGCGGGCGCCGTCTGATTGCCCGCGCGAGCGAACCCATTCCGAGACAGCCATGACAGCCAATGTTGAACGCGCGTCCCGCCCGGACGCAGCCGGCGCGGAACACCGCGAATCGGCGCGGTTCGAGATCCGCCGGCTCGCGCGGGCGGATATTCCCGAGCTGATCGACCTGTGCCGCGAGCACGCGGTCTACGAGGGCGCCATCTACGAGGAGACCGGGCAGGCGGACCGGCTGGCGGACGCCCTGTTCGGCGCCGCGCCGTCGCTGCACGGGTGGTTCGTGCTGCAGAGCGGCGCCGCGTGCGGCTTCATGACGGCCACCATCGATTTTGCGACGTGGACGGCCCGCTCCTTCGTCCACATGGATTGCCTGTACCTGCGCCCCGAGGCGCGCGGCAAGGGCGCCGGCCGTGCGCTGATCGCCAGCCTGCGCGACTTCGCCCGGCAGCGCGACTGCGACCTCATCCAGTGGCAGACGCCGCCGTCGAACGAACTGGGCATCCGGTTCTACGACGGGATCGGCGCCGTCAACAAGCCCAAACTGCGTTACTTCCTGAACGTATGAGCACGGTACAGAACCCCCACGGCGAGGCCCTGGCCAGTCTGATCGACCGGTCCGTCGACGAGCTGCGGCGGCGGGATCCGGCGTTCCTGTCCTGGCACGACGTGACCGTGTCGGCGGACGCGATCGAAGCGTCGATCCTGCGCTGCGATCCGGAGCGGCGGGCGCTGAGCGACCCGGAGCGCGCCGACTCCGTGCGCGCCGCCGCCGACTACTGCGCGCAGGCGCTGCGCGCGGCCAGCGCCGCGGGTGCCGACGAAGGCCGCAAGGCGGCATGCGATGCCGTCGCGGAACAGCTCGCCAGCACGTGCGCCGAGGCGATCCTCGTGCAGCGGGGCCGCATGGCGCTCGAGCCGGGGCCACGGCTCGATGCCGAGGCGTTCGCGCAGGCCATGCGCGCCGACTACGCGGAAGTGCAGACGGCGGCCGGGCGGTGTCTGGTGCGCAACCGCGGGCAGCGCACGGTGCTGCTGATCAGCGCGCTGGGCATTCCGCTGTCGATCTGGTCGTCGTTCCTGCTCGATGGCCACGACTATCGGATCGTCGTCCCCGAGATGCTGTGCAGCGATCTGTTTCTCGGCGGCATGCGCAGTGTCCAATCCGCGCGCGAGCACGCGCAGCACATCGACGCGCTGCTGCGCGCGGCCGGCATCGGCGCGTTCGACGTGATCGCCTGGTGCAACGGCGGCCGGATCGCGATCGAGCTCGCCGCGCTGGCGAAGGACCGCATCGGCAAGCTGATCTTCCTGTCTCCGACCTTCCGGGGGGCGGACGATGCGCCGGGCGCGCCCAGCGAGTACGAAAACAAGCTCGAACAGGTGTTTTCCGTGGTGCGCCGCAACCCGAAAGCCGCGGGCTACGTGGCCGGCATGCTCGCGCAGCTGACCGCCGCTCCGGACTGGGCGGGCCTGCCCGCGGACGAGGCCGGGAGCGATCGGCGCGCACGGCTGTTCTTCGGGCTGCCGGCGCGCGATCGCGTCGCCGGCCTGCTCGCGCCGATGACCGGCGCCGACAACCTGTGCAACTACGCCGCCCGCACTTCGGCGGACGAAGCGCTCAGCCGCGCGCCGGCCATGCTGCCCGCCGATGCCGACGTGCACCTGATCTGCGGCGATTCCGATGCCGTGGTCAGCAATGCCCATACCGAAGCGTATCTGCGGCGCTGCACGCGCGCGCTGGGGCTGCACGTGGTGACGGGGGCCGGGCACTACGTCCACGACCTGCAGTACCCGTATTTCCGCTGGATCATCGATCGCATTTTCAACGGTGCCGGACACGGCCATCCGCCGCTGCGCGTCCAACCCATGCATGGATCCCGACCATGAACGCACGCTCCATTCCTTCTCTGCAAGACGATCACCGGCTGCCGCTCGAAGGCGGCCTCGGTGACCTGTTCGCCATCGGCTGCGCGCTGCATCCGGACGAACCGGCCGTCGCCGATGGCAAATCGGCATTCACGTTTCGCGAACTCGAGCATGGGGCGACGCGCCTGGCGCATCGGCTCGCGGCGGCCGGCGTCGAGCGCGGCGCGCGCGTCGTGGTCTTCGGCGCGAAGCTCGCGGTCATGCCGGTCACGGCGGTCGCGGCGTGGAAGCTGAACGCGGTCTACGTGCCGCTCGACGGCTCGATGCCGATCGCGCGGGCCCGGGCGCTGCTCGACCGGATCCAGCCCCGGGCGGTCATCTCGCTCGACGGGACCGTGGACGTCGGGGCGTACTGCGCCGATGCGCGCATCCCCCGGCTCAGCCAGCCTGACCTGCTCGGGATGCTGACCGATCGGTCGCCCGTCGAGCCCCTGCCGCACGGGCTGCCGGCGGACGCGCACGCGCCGGCGTACATCATCTTCACGTCGGGGTCGACCGGTACGCCCAAGGGCGTGGAGATCGCCGTCGGCAGCCTGCGCGCCTACTTCAGGAACCACAACCGGGTGCTGCGCTTCGATGCCGCGTCGCGCGTCTTCAGCCTGGCGCCGTTCCACTTCGATGTGTCGATCGAAGACACGCTGCTGCCGCTCTCGGTGGGGGCGTACGTGTTCCAGTTTCGCGGCGTGCCCGCCGGGGCGATCATGCGCGAGGCGCTCAGCCGCGAGAAGGTGACGCACCTGATTGCCGTATCGACGCTGCTGACGTTGATCACCGGCGCGCCCGGCGATCTGAACCGCAATCGTTTCCCCGCGCTGCGCGCGGTGATGACGGGCGCGGAGGTCTGCGACCCGGCCATCATCAACGCCTGGAAGGACAGCCTGCCGGGCGTGCGGCTGTTCAACGCCTACGGCCCGACCGAGACCACCATCGTCTGCATGAACTATGAGATCGAGGCGGTCGACACGGCACGCGCGAACGCCTATCCGATCGGCCGGCCGCTCGACGGCGTCGAGGCCATGGTGGTGGACCACGACAGCGGCGAGCGCGTCTCGGCGCAGGGCGTGCCGGGCGAACTGTGGATCGGCGGCCCGCAGGTGATGAACCGGTATTTCGACCAGCCGGAGGAAACCGCGAAGGTGATCGTCGAGCGCGACGGCGTGCGCTACTACCGCACCGGCGACATCTGCAGCTACGACGCCTGCGGCGAAATCGTCTTCCACGGCCGCGCCGACGACGAGGCCAAGATCTCGGGACGCCGCATCCACCTGGGGGAAATCCGCCAATTGATCCTGGCATTGCCGGGCGTGTCGCGCGCCGCCGTCGCGGTGGTCACGCGCAACGGCCGCGACCAGATCGGCGCGGTCGCGATGGCGGCGGATGTCGGCATCCTCGCGCAGATCGAGCAGCACCTGGCCGAGCAGTTGCCCGAGTACATGCGGCCGGGCGTGCTGGCGTGGTCGCCGCAGCCCCAGATGACCTCGACCGGCAAGACCGACGAGAAGTCGATCATCGAGCGCCTGAAAGACGCGCTCAAGCGTAGCGACGGGCGGTACTTCGCGCTGTCCGCGAAGCAGATCTTCGAGCCGGCCTCCAGCGCGTCGGAGGTCGCATGAGCACGTTCACCGTGGCCGAACTGGTCCCGTTCATCAACGCCGTCGTCACGCCGCCGGTGACCGAGGCGACCCTGTCGGCGCAGCCGGAGCTCAGCGCGCTGGGCATCGACTCGCTGTCGACGGTCAATCTGCTGGTCGCGCTGGCGGAGCATTTCAACGCCGACCTGTCGGCTTACGTCGATGCGCTGGAGCCCCCGCGCACGATCCCGGATCTGCAGCGAGTCGCAACCTTGTTCATGGAGGATGGTCGTGTCATTCATCAGGAAGGCAACTGAGCAGACGCTCGTGCACGAGTACGGTCTGGCGGGCATGCGGACATTGCCGTGGGACGGGATGAACAGTCCGTTCGGGTCGGCGTATTGCGTGGTCGCGCCGGGCACCTCGTCGCTCGCGCACGTCAACCAGCCCGCGGACGAGGACGAGCTCTTCGTCTGCATTGCCGGCCGGGCGTCGGTGATCGTCGGCGAGGCGCGCATCGAGATGGCGCAGGGCGACCAGATCTTCATTCCGCGAGGCCTCAACCATTACGTCGACAACGACGGGGACGCACCGTTCGTCTTCTTCACGGTCTGGTGGAATTCGGCGGGCGCCGAAGCGTACCTGGACGTGGAAGCGAAGCAGCGGGCCATCGGCGAGTACGCGTGATGGCGATGCCTTCGCACGTGTTCGGACCGGCGCAGCCTGCGTTCGATGTCGCCATCGTCGGCGCGGGCCTGGCCGGTGCCGCGGCCGCGCACTTCTGCGCGCAGCGCGGGCTGCGCGTGGCGCTGGTCGAGGCGGCGTCGGCGGGCGCGGGCGGCGCGACGGCGCATTCGCGGGGCATCGTGCGCGTCTACGATCCGAGCGAAGCGCTGATGGCGCTTGGGCAGCGGGGCACGGCATTCTGGCGGGGCTGGGACCTGGGCGAGATCAACCCGTTCCGGCCGTGCGGGGTGCTGTACGTCGCGCCGCCCGCCAGCCTGCCGCAGATCGAGGCGCGCCTGCGGTCTCATGACCAGGCGAGCTACCCGATCCGCATCCTCGGCCGCGCGGAAGTCCGCCAGGTCGCCGGCCGCTTGCCGTCGCACGTCCATGAGGGGGCCGTGGTGCTGCACGAGCCGCTGGGCGGGTGCATCAATCCGCGGCTCGCGGCGCAGCTCTTTGCCGAAAGCGCCCGGCGGCGCGCCGCGACGGTGATCGAGGGCAGCCCGGTGCAGCGGATCGAAGCCACGCCGGATGCCGCGGTCGTGCATACCGGGGCCGGGGCCGTGCATGCGCGCACCGTCGTCGTCGCGGCGGGCGCGCTGACGCGGCGGCTGGTGGGCGCGCAGGCGCCGGTAGACGCCGGGCAGCATGCCGACCGCGTCGCCGCCGCGTTCGTGCGATCGATCCCGCTCGGCTGCGTGCACGATCCGGATGCCGGCGTGCCGGAGTATTGCCTGATCGACGAGCCTTCGGGCGGATACCTGCGGCCTGAGAGCGACGCGCTCGCGTTCGTCGGCGGGGCGAGGCAATCCGATGTTCAGGAGGTCGATGCCTTGCCGGCGCTGGCGCAAGACCAGTACGAACGGACGGCCACGCTCGCTGATCGGCTGCTCGGCACCGAGCGCGCGCGCCTGATCGACATGCGCGGCGGCTACGACGCCTACACGCCGGACCTGCTGCCGATCGTCGGGTTCACCGATGACCGCTCGCGCGTGGCTGTTGCGTTCGGATTCTCGGGCCGGGGGGCGAAATACATTCCGGCGCTGATGTCGGATTTCGCCGGCGACATCGTCCACCGGGTGAGGCACCTCAATTGAGCGCGGCCATGATTGCATGCGTGGCGTGCCTCGAGCCGAACCGGTCGATTCATACCGCCACCTTTCTGCGCGCCGTAGAACTGTGCGAACAGTACGTGTGCGGTGGTGACCGGGCGCCGGCCGTCACGCTCGAACGGTTCGACGATGCCATGCGCGCGGATGTGGCCGCCCGGGTGGCACTGGAGATCGTCGCGCGGCGGCCGCGCGCGGTCGTCGGGCATTTTGCGTCGGCCGCCGCGGATGCCGCCGCGCCGTGCTATGCGCGCGCGGGCATTCCGCTGCTCCTGCCGGCGGCGACCGCGTCGGACCTGACGCGCCACGGGACGACCTGGCGCGTGTGCGATCCGGACGATGCGTACTGCGCGTGGCTGCTCGACTATTGCGCTCGCGAGGACCTGCAGCCCGCCGTGCTCGAGCACGACGGGTCGCTGCACGGCCGCAGCGTGGTCGACACGGTTGCGCGCCTCGGGGGGCGTTGCGCGTCGGCGGTCGGCGGGCGGCCGGCACGGCTTTACGCCGGGACGTACGCGAACTCGGTGGCGTACGCAACCGGCCTCGATCCGGCGGACCGCATGCCGCTCGTCCTGACCGACGATGCGTATACGCCGGCGCTGCTGCGCGAGCCGGCCATCGGCGGGCGCGAAGTTCACGTGATCGGCTTCATGCCGCGGCCCGAAGGCGAGGTCGCCGGGCTGCTGCGCAGCGAATGGCAGCGGCGCTTCGGCGGCGAGCCGGGTGTCTACTTCTGGGAGACGGTCGCGGCGATCCAGATCGCCGTGCAGGCCGCGCGGCTGGCGGCCGACGCGCCGGCTGACCTGGCGTCCCGCGCCTGGCCGACTGTGCTCGGCGAGGTGCGCTTCGGCCCGGATCGGGAATCGCGGCCGCGGGCGTTCTCGGCGTTCCGCCATCTGCCGGCGGGCTGTTCGGTACCGACGGAGGGGCTGGCCGATGCATGACGCGCGACTCTCCCGTTCGCTCGCGCAGGTGGCGGCGGTGCGCCGCATCTTCACGCGCGGCAAAGACAGGCAACGCCCCGAGCAGAGCCGGGCGCTGGTCACGAAGTGGATCGACCAGTACCGCGTTGCCGACCCCGCGCCCGATGCGGCCGGCAACGGCCCGGTGCTCCGGCCGCCCGACGATGCGCGCGGGTGGTGGACCATCGACGCGCGCGAAGCCGGCGCACCCGCGCGCACGCTGTTCTATCTGCACGGCGGCGGCTTTGTCCACTACTCGGCGCGGACGTTCGTGCCGCTGCTGGCCGAGTGGGCGCGCGCGCACCGGGCGCGGGTGTTCGTCTTCGAGTATCCGAAGGCGCCCGAGCACGCTGTCGATGCGATCTTCGGCCACGTGCGCGATGCGGTGGCGCGTGCGCTGCACCTGATCGACAGCGAAGGCGAGGGCGGAGCGGCGCCGT
This sequence comes from Ralstonia nicotianae, assembly GCF_018243235.1. Lineage (NCBI taxonomy): Bacteria > Pseudomonadati > Pseudomonadota > Betaproteobacteria > Burkholderiales > Burkholderiaceae > Ralstonia > Ralstonia nicotianae. Next base: position 1,136,661 of record NZ_CP046675.1, on the reverse strand, counting down.
CGATCGCCGGCGACAGCGTCGGCGGCCTGCTCGCGCTGTACCTGGCGGCGCACGCGCTTGCCGGCCGCTTCCGGCACGCGACGCTCATCTATCCGGTGCTGTCGCTGCATGCCGACTGGCCTTCGTACGATGCCTTCGGCACCGGCTTCTTTCTCGATGCCGACGACATGCGCTGGTTCGCATCGCTGTTCGTGCCCGCCGCCACCTCAGCCGGCTTCGACCCGTTCGCGCTGTCGGGCGACGCCCTGCCGCCATGCCGGCTCCATGTCGCGGGCTGCGACGTGCTGCGCGACGAGGCGCTGGCGTGGACGTCGCGCATGCGGGCGCGCGGCGCGTCGATCGACCTGGTCGATCACGAGGGCATGGGGCACGACTTCTGCCTGTACGCCGGCAAGCTGCCCTGCGCGCGGCAGGCGGCGGACCGCATCGGCAATGCATTGTTTTCGTAGTCCAACTTTTCGTCCAAAGGAGATTCGTCATGTCCGCACAGCAACTCGCCTTCTACAAGGAAAAGCTCGATTGGGAAATCGATTCGTGGGATCTGTACATCGCGCTGAAGAACGGCGAGAACCTCGTCGTGGTTGACGGCCGCAGCGCCGAGGCCTTTGAGCGCGAGCACATTCCGGGCGCCATCAACATCCCGCACCGGACCATCTGCGAGAACGCGCTGGCCAAGCTGGACAAGGCCCCGCTCTATGTCACCTACTGCGACGGCATCGGCTGCAATGCGTCGACCAAGACGGCGCTCAAGATGCTGTCGCTCGGCTTCCGCGTGAAGGAAATGCTGGGCGGGCTCGACTGGTGGAAGCGCGACGGCTACGCGACGCTCGGCGCGCAGCACCGCGAGGGCACGATGGTGGAATGCGGCTGCGAGGGCTGAGCGAGGCTTCCATGGTCGACTACCTGTTCATCGCGCTCTATGTCCTGGCCACCGCCTACTCGGCGGTGTTCGTGAACGTGAAGTTTCACGATGCGTCGGCGAATCTGATCACGTTCTCGACGTTCCTCGTCTGCTGGGGCGTGTTTCTGGCGCTGAACAGGCGGCGGCTCGGCGTGCTGCTCAGCGTCGTGAGGGCCTCGCCCGGCAACGTGTTCGCGATCAATCTTTCGACGCTGCTGTCGTGGCTTGGGATGTTCTGGTGCCTGAAGTTCGTGAGCGCGTCCGTCGAGTCGCTGATCTACATGTCGATCATTCCGCTGGTTTCCATGATCGTCGGGCGACAGTGGGGCGATGCGGGGCCGGCTGGGCGCGTGGGTGTGCTGACGATCGCGGTTGCGGCGCTGTTGGTTGCCTACCAGAACCCGTCGATGCACGAGATCGCGGCGGACGGCCAGATGGTAGGCGTGCTGCTCGCGCTGGGCGCGGGGGCGTGCGGCGGGGTGTACATCGTCGCGTCGAGCCGCGCGCAGCGCAAGCACGCGCTGACCGCGAACGACCTGATCTGCATCCGCCTGCCGCTCCTGCTGCTCGCCACGGCGGCGCTGTCGGCGCCGGAGTGGCACAAGTTCGGGTCGGCCGATTTCCTGCAGAAGGCCGTTCTGCTGTCCGCCACGGCGGTGATGATTCCCTCTTACATGCTGCAGCAGTCGATCATCCGGCTGGGCGGGGTCCGGACGTCGGTGCTCGTGCCGTTCGTGCCCGTGCTTGCCATGGCGCTGGAGCTGCGCGAGGGGTTCGAGTTCAACCTGCGCGCCGGGCTGCTGCTGGGCCTGCAATGCGCGGCAATGATGTACGTCTCGGTGCTGCTGGCTCGGCGCAAGGACGAGCTCGCGCGCGTGACGGCCGGTTCGAAGACAGGAGTGGCAACGCGATGACCGAGGTCGCTATCGAAAACCATCCGATCGACGCGCTGACGCAGCGCCGCGTCGACCACATCGTCGAGGTGTTCAACACGCTCGACATCGACGCGATCGTCGCGCTCTTCAGCGAAGACGTCGTGGTCACCTATGCGGACCGTCCGCTGCTGCGCGGCCGCGAGGCGTTGCGGGCGTTCATCGCGCCGCGCTACGCAGACCTCGTCGACTACCGGCTGAGCAAGCGCATCCGCATGGAGCAGGGGGCCTGGGTCGGCATCGAGGGCGAGGCGCAGTATCGCCTCGCCTCCGAGGGGGCCGACGGCAGCCGGTACCGGACACGCCTGTTCGAGTTTCTGCAGTTCCGCGACGACCTGATCAGCCGGTGGGATTACGTCGGCAACACCAGCCCCGTGCCCGCCGCCAGGTAGGACGGGTTTCCCTGATCAATTACCGTTTCAAGCCAAGCGCTTTCAGTCGATATGAGCAAATCCTATGACGTAGTCGGGATCGGATTCGGTCCGGCCAACCTGGCGCTTGCCATTGCGCTCGAGGAGGCGGGTTTCGCCGGATCGTGCCTGTTCCTCGAGCGGCGGCCGTCGCCGCAATGGCAGCCGGAAATGCTGCTGCCGCGCTCCGATATCCAGAACCACCCGTGCCGGGACCTGGTGACGCCGCGCAACCCGCGCAGCCGCTACACCTTCATGAACTTCCTGTTCGAGAACGGTCGGCTCTTCGAGCATCTCAACCTGGGGATCGAGTTTCCGCTGCGCGTCGAGTATGCGCAGTACGTGTCGTGGGCGGCGGGGTTCTTCGCCGATCGCGTGCGCTACGACACGCCGGTGACGCAGCTCAGCCGGCTGCCCGGCGACAGCGGCTACCGCATCGAAACGGCGGATGGCCAGCGCTATACGGCGCGCAGCGTCGTGGTGGCGCCCGGGCGCACGCCGCTCATTCCGCAGGCGTTCCAGTCGCTGCCGAACGCGCGCGCCTTCCATCTGACCGAACTGGCGTCGCGGTTGGAGCAGCTCGAGCAGACGCGCGAGATCCGGCACATCGCCGTACTCGGCGGCAGCCAGAGCGCGGCGGAGATCGTGGTGCATCTGCGCGCGAAATATCCGCAGGCGCGGATCGGCAACATCATGCGCGGCTACGGCTACCGGCTCAAGGATACGAGCCAGTTCAGCGAGCACGTCTACTTCCCCGAGTTCGTCGACTACTACTACGGGATCTCGAAGGACGCGAAGCGGCAGCTGAACCGCCACCTGCATTACACGAACTATTCGGCGGTCGATGGCGATGTGATCCGCGAACTGTACCTGACGCTCTACGAAGACCGCCTGCGCAACGAGAACCGGATCGACATGCTCAGCCTGAGCGAGGTCGTGGCCGCCCGGGACGACGGCACCCATGTGTCGATCGACCTGCGCGAGGTCAATACCGGCGAGCGGACGACGCTCGGCAAGGTCGACGCGGTGGTGCTCGCGACGGGCTTCCGCAATCTCGGGCTGGGCGAGAACGAAGAGCGCGTGCCGCCGCTGCTCGCCGGCCTGGCCGACGACCTGGCGATGGACGACGACGGCTGCCTGCACATCGAGCGCGACTACGCGCTGCTGCCGCGGCCCGGCTCGGCGCTCGCGCCGCTGTACCTGAACGGTCTGTGCGAGTCGTCGCACGGCTACGGCGACGCCGGATCGTTCAGCCTGCTCGCGCTGCGCGCGGCCGAGATCCAGCGCTCGCTGAGCGCTCACCTGGAAGCGGCCGGGCCCGCCGCCCGACATGCCGAGCCGGCAGCCCCCGCCGCACTGACGCCGGCCTGATACGCCTGCCCCGGCGCGCGGCCCGGCCGACCCGATCGGCCGGGCCGCGCGCCGGGGGCCACATCACAGCACAACCCGGGAGATCCAGATGGACGTCTTTTCCGAATTCGAGTCGGAAGCTCGATCGTATTGCCGCCGGTTCAACGCGACTTTCGACAAGGCCAAGGGCAGCTATATCTACGGTAACGCAGGCAAGCGCTATCTCGATTTCCTCAGTTGCGCGGGGGCGCTCAACTACGGCCACAACCCGGCGGGCCTGAAAGCGGCGCTGCTCGCCTATCTGGCGGACGACGGCATCCAGGGGGCGCTCGATCTGCACACCGAGGCCAAGCGCGCGTTCATCGAGGCGTTCACGCGGCACATCCTGGCGCCGCGCGGCCTGGGCTACAAAATGCAGTTCACCGGCCCGACCGGAACCAGCGTCGTCGAGTCGGCGGTCAAGCTGGCGCGCAAGGTGACGGGGCGGCAAACCGTGGCGGCCTTCACGAACGGCTTTCACGGCATGTCGGGCGTGTCGCTCGGGCTGACGGGGGCGCGCTACCACCGCCAGGCCACGCAGGACCCGCATGTCGTGCGCCTGCCGTACGACGGCTATATGCCGGGGCTGGACGGCATGGCGTATTTCCGCCGCCTGCTCGAGGATGCGAGCTCGGGGGTCGATCTGCCGGCCGCGGTCGTGGTCGAAACCATTCAGGGCGAGGGCGGCGTCAACGTGGCGTCGCGGCAGTGGCTGCGCAGTCTGCGTGAGCTGACCCGCGCGTTCGGCATCCTGCTGATCGTCGATGACATCCAGGCCGGCTGCGGGCGCACCGGCACGTTCTTCAGCTTTGAATTCGCCGAGATCGAGCCCGACCTCGTGTGCCTGTCCAAATCGCTGAGCGGCTACGGGCTGCCGCTGTCCGTCCTGCTGCTGGCGCCCCGGCACGACATCTGGGCGCCGGCGGAAGACAACGGCACGTTCCGCGGCAACAGCCTCGCGTTCGTTTCCGCGACCGCCGCCATCGAGCAGTTCTGGCGCGACGATGCGCTGCAACGGGCGATCGGCGAGCGCGAGCAGCAGTTCGCGGGCTGCGCGACGGCGCTCGTGGCGGAGCACGGCGCACTGATCAAGGCGATCCGCGGGCGCGGCCTGTTCCAGGGCATCGAGTTTCATGATCCCGGGCACGCGCGCACGGTCGCGGAAGCCTGCTTTGCGCAAGGTCTGCTGATCGAGCGTTGTGGAGCGGAGGACCAGGTGCTGAAGATCATGCCGGCACTGACCATCGACGCGGATGTGTTCCAGCAGGGGCTGCAGATCATCCGGCAGGCCTTCGGCGAGCTGGCGCGGCAACGGGAGTCCGGCGCGGCCGCCGCCGCGAAGGGCAGCGCGAACCAACCGGTGGCCCTGGCATGAGCGCAACGATGCAATCCGAAACGGTGTACGACGCCGTCATCGTCGGCGGTGGGGTCGCGGGTGGCACGGCGGCCCTGCTGCTTCGGCAGCGCGGCTGTTCCGTGGCCCTGCTGGAGAAGCGGCCGCTCGATTACTACAAGGCGCTGTGCACGCACTTCATCCAGCCGTCGGCCGTCCCGATCCTGCGGCGGGTCGGGCTCGATCACGTGCTGGAGCCCGAGGCCAGCACGCGCACGAAGGCGAGCTTCGTCACCTCGGAGGGCGTCATCGACACCCCCGGCGGCTACACCGACGATGTCGCCACCGCGTATGCGTACAACCTCGAACGGCGCGTGCTCGATCCGGCGCTGCGTGCCCGCGCCCGCAGCGAAGGGGTCGATCTGCTGGACGAGGCAACTGTCACGGCCTGCCGCTTGCAGGCGGACGGACTGTGGCGGGTGGAGGCCGATGCCGATACCGATGGCGCGCGGCACCCCCGCGTGCTGCGCGCGCGCGTGGTGATCGCGGCCGATGGCCGGCGCTCGCAGATGGCGCAGTGGCTGAACAACGCCGCCGTGCAGCACGACAACCAGCGCGCGGCCGTCTTCGCGCAATTCGAGGGCATTGCCGCGCCCGGGGGCAATCGCTCGCTGTTCATCCTCGCCGAGCGGGAGATGGGCTTCGTCTACCCGCTGACGGGTGGGCGCACGCTGCTCTCCGCCTACGTGGAAAAGGATCGCGCCGCGCAATGGCGCCACAGCGCCGATGCGGGAGCGCCCCTGCTCGACTTCTTCGCCAGGCTCGCCCCCGGGCTGGATCTGGCCGGCGCCCGCCTGCTGACGCCGGTGCTCGGCTACGCCGACTATCCGTCGCAGTTCCGGCAGCCGGTCTGCGGCGCGGTGCCGTTCATCGGCGATGCCGCGCTGTCGCTAGACCCGATGAGCGGCGTGGGGTGCGGGTTTGCGATGGAGGCCGCGGCGCTGCTCGACGAACATCTCGGCCCCGCGCTGCAAGCACAGGGCAACAGCGCGATCGGTCCGGCCCTCGATGCGTACGCATCGCGTTTCGATACGCACTTTGCCGCGCACGCGCGGGGCATCGTCGCCGACTCGCTGATCGCGAAGCAGCCGGCCGCGCAGGCCGCGCTCTACCGCGCGGTCATCGCCGACCCGGCGCTGCAGCGCGACTACCTGGCGCTGACCGGACGCCTGATCACGCCGCAGGCGTTCCAGCGCGCCTATTTCTCCGCCCACGTCCGGTCGCAGCGGGCGGCAACGGCCCATGCGCATCCGCCGGAACGGGCCTCCGAATTGAGCTGATATTCCGACATGAACGATCGATTCAAGGGTGAGCGCGCGGCGCCGGTCTCGCAGACGGCGCTGCGCGAAATGTGGGCGACCGTCCTGATGCCGGACGCGGCGCCGGACGCGATCGCGGACACCGACAACTTCTTCGACCTCGGCGGTCAGTCGTTGAGCGCCGTCCTGATCCTCGCGCAGCTCGCCGAGCAGACCGGCCTGCAGCTGCTCCCGGCGGTGCTGTTCGAGCACCCGGTGTTTCGTGACTTCTGCGAAGCGGTGGCGCAGGCCGCCGTCGAGGCGCCCCACGCCGATGACCCGGCAAGCGGGGCGCAGGCGGCGGAAGCGGACCCGGACGACGATGAGGGGGACGCCACGGCGCAGGCCTGGCCGCTTTCGTTTCAGCAGGCGCAGCTGTGGTCGATCAGCCGCCTGGCCGGCAGCAGCGCGCAATACAACATCCCGCTGGCGTACGCGCTGGACGGCGAACTGGACGAGGCGGCGCTCAAGCTTGCATTCGAACTCACCGCCCGGCGCAACGAGATTCTCCGCACGACGTACGGGCAGGGCGAGGGCGAGCCGTTCCAGACCCTCCACCCGGCGTTGCCGCTGCCGTGGCGGGTCGAGGCCGTCGAAGACTCGGCCACCGCCGTGGCCGCGCGCGTCGAGGCGTTTGCCGGCACCGAATTCGACCTCGGGCGCGACATGCCCCTGGCCGTGCTGCTGCTGCGCATCGCGCCGCAACGGCGCGTGCTGGCGATCTGCGTTCATCACATCGCGTTCGACGGCTTTTCGATGAAGCCCTTCTTTGCCGAGCTGTCGGCCGCCTATCGGCTCGCGCTTGGCAGCGGCGCACACGCGATGCGCGATGTGGATACGCTGGCCGCGACGGATCGGCGCGCGCCGCCGGTGCCCTACCGGCGGTTCGCGCAGCGCTCGCAACGCCGTGCCGCGCAGGGCAGCCATGCCGCCGGCGTTGCGTACTTCGCCGACTATCTCGACGGTATCGAGGCGCTCAACGCCTTGCCGGTCGATCGGCCGCGCCGTGCGGTGGCGGGCACCGCCGTCGCGGCGACGCTGAGCCGGACCGTGCCCCCGGCGCTGCTGGACGCCCTGAAAACGCTTGCCCGCGGTGCCGAGACCACGCTGTTCTGCGTCTTCTACGCGGTGCTGGGCATCGCGCTCGCGCGCCATACCGGCCGGCAGGATGTCGTGGTCGGCGTGCCCACCGCGAACCGCACCGACAGCGATTGCCTTGACGTCGTCGGGTTCTTCGCGAACAACGTCGTGCTGCGGACCCAGGTCGATTTCGCACAATCGTTCGACACCTTCGTCCGCGCGGTGGCGGAAAACGTCCAGCGCACCTTCGCGCATCACCAGACGCCGTTCGCGTTTGTCGTCGACGCGCTGTCGCCGTCGCGCAGCAGTGCGCACAACCCGATCTTCCAGATCGCGTTCGCGTTCCAGAATTCGCCCGAACCCGGCGAGCTGCTGTCCGGCCTACACGCGAGGCCGCTGCCCGTCGCCAATCGGCGCGCGAAGTTCGACCTGACCATCAACGTTGCCTTCACGGGCGAAACCGCGCGGATCGACTGGGAGTACGACAGCAGCCTGTTTCTGCCGGCGACGATCGAAGCGCTCGCGGCGCATTACCTCGGGCTGCTGCGGGCCGCGACCCCCGATGCGCCGCTGCACCGGCTCGATCCGGTCGATGCCGACTCGCCCGAGGGCGCGCTGCTTGCCCGCCTAGCCCGCGCGCGCGAGGTCACGGGCGGCGCGAGCATCGTGTCCCGCTTCGACGACGTAGCCGGGCGCCGGCCGGCGGCGGCGGCCATCGTCCATCGTGATGGGGTCATGACCTACTCGGCCCTGGCGCGGGCGTCCGAGGCGCTGGCGATGCGCCTGCTCGCGGCGCGCGGTGTCGAGACGCTCGACGGCGAGCCCGTGGCGTTCTTTGCGAGCCGCGATCCGGCCACGATCATCGTGGAACTGGCGATTCTCAAGGCGGGCGGGGCCTATGTGCCGATCGACCGCTCGTATCCGCCGCAGCGGGTCGCGTTCGTGCTTGAAGACAGCGGCGCCTGCCTCTTCGTCAAGACGGCCGGCGATGCCTGCGCGGCGCCGCCCGGGAACCTCCCCATCGTTGCCTACGACTGGCGGGCGCCGTCGGAGGCGCCCGCCGAACCGGCCCAACGGCTGCCGCGCCGCCAGCGCGGCGACGCGCCCGCCTATCTGATGTACACGTCGGGCTCCACCGGCAACCCCAAGGGGGTGCGCATCCCGCAGCGCGGTGTCGTGCGCCTGGCGTGTCCGGACGCCGACAGCGCCCGGTTCGTGCCGCTGTCGAACGAGACGGTCATGCTGCATGCCTCGTCGCCCGGCTTCGATGCGTCGACGTTCGAGATCTGGGGCGCGCTGCTCAACGGCGGCACGCTGGTCTGCTACGCGTCGTCCGTCGTGGATCCGCGTGAGCTGGTCGAGGTCGTTGCCGCGCAGGGGGTCAACACGATGTGGCTCACGGCCGGCCTGCTCAGCGAGTTCGCGGCGATCGAAACGCGCCTGCCCCATCTGCGCTGGCTGCTGACCGGCGGCGACGTGGTGCCGCCGTCGGCGGTCGCGCGCCTGCAGGCGCGCGAGCCGCAGCTGACCGTCATCAACGGCTACGGCCCCACGGAAAACACGACGTTCACCTGCTGCCACACCATCGAGCGCCCGGTCGATGCGGAGCGTGCGCTGCCGATCGGCACGCCGATTTCGGGAACCAGCGTGAAGATCGTCGGCACCGGCGGATTCCGCTGCGGCATCGGTGAACCGGGCGAGCTCTGGACCGGCGGCGAGGGGCTGGCGGACGGCTACCACCGCGCGCCCGAGGCGACGCGCGCCCGGTTCGTCGATGACGGCGGGCGCTGGTATCGCACGGGCGACATCGTCCGGATGCGGCACGACGGCGTGATCGACTACCTCGGCCGCGGCGATGCGCAGGTGAAGATCCGCGGCTATCGGATCGAGCTGGAGGAGATCGAGCGGTCTCTGCACGAGCATCCCGCCGTCAGTGCGGCCGCCGTGCTGGTGCTCGGCGACGACGCACAGAGCAAGACGCTGGCGGCGTTCGTCGTCGCGGGCGGCGAGCGCGACGCGGCAGGCCTGCGCGCGTGGCTCGGCACCCGCCTGCCCGCTTACGCGGTGCCGGGGCGCTGGTGCTTTGTCGATGCGCTGCCCGCCAATGTGAGCGGCAAGGTCGACCGGCGCAAGCTGCTCGCGCTGGCCGAGGCCCAGGCGCCGCAGCCCGAGGCGCAGACGGCGATGTCGCCCGACGAAAGCCGGGTCGCGCAGGTCTGGACGCGCGTGCTGGGGCCGCAGGCGCTGCGGCCGGATTCGGATTTCTTCGATGTCGGCGGCGATTCGCTCCGTTCGATCCGGGTGGCCGCGGAGCTGGGCAAGGCGTGGGGGCGGGAGGTTCCGGTCGCGGCGCTGTACGACCACCCGACGCTGCGCGCGCTGACGGCATTTCTCGCCGCCCGCGATGCCGCGCCGCGCGATCGCGCCCGGCCCGCCGTCTTCGCGATCCCCGGCGTCGGCGGGCTGGCCGCGGCATTCGCGCCGCTCGGCACGGAATTGCGCCGGCACGGCATCGAGCTGGTGGCCTTCGATTCGCCGGGGTGGCACGCCGATCGTACGCTGCCGATCGACGCGCGCCTGTCGGCCTACGTGCAGCACGTGGTTGACGCGATCCGGCGCCGCACGCCGCGCGGGCCCTACCAGTTGATCGGGCACTCGTTCGGCGCGCGCGTGGCGTTCGACGTCGCGCTCGCGCTCGAAGAAGCGGGCGGCACGGTCGCGCTGACGATGCTCGATGCGCTGCCCGGCAACGATCTGGTCGACATGAGCCGGTGGCGCGTGGGCCAGACGCCGCGCGAGCTTGCCGGATGGTTGCTCGGCGCGATGCAGAACGGGGACGTGCCGGCCGAGCCCGGCGAGGATGCCGTCGCATCGCTCGCGCGCCTGCAGATCTACGGCGACCTGGACGTGCACGACGCGCTCGCGCTCGTCGATGACCAGATGCTCGCCAGCCGGCGCTACCGCCCCGCGCGGCGGCTGCGCGCGACGCGGGTGCAGATGGTCTATGCGGAGCACGGGCTGATCGGCGCGCATGCGCACGATGCGATCGTCGACTCGCTGCGCGCGTGGGCGGATACGGTTGCCGTCGCGCGTCTGGACGCCGATCACTTTTCGATGCTCAAGGCGGCCCCTGCGCTTGCCGGACACGTCATGGCTCACGGGCGGGCGTGATCCGCCCCGTTGCCGCGCCATCGCCGGCAGGTGTTCACGCAAGCGCCCGGGGGCATGTCGTGCTGCTTGGCTGCGCGATCCGGCTGGCCTCGATGCGGCCGGGCGGCTCCGATCCCCATCCTCTTGCAGGCGGACCCTTGGCGGGGCCCGCCGCCGTTTCGATTGCCGCGCGCGGCCGGTGATCGTGCGTGCCGCGGGCTTCCGCTCGGGCCGATGCGCGCGCGGCCTGGTGCGTTGACGGCGGGCTGAGCCGGGGGCGGCAAGGCCCGGTGCCCGGTGCCCGGGGCCGGGTGTGGGGCGGGGCGGGGCGGGGGGGGCCGCTCCGCTTTCTGTCGTGGCCGCCTCAGGCGGTGCGCGCGCGGAGGGTGGCAAGCACCTCCTCGGTATGCTCGCCCGGCTTGGGCAGCGGGCCGCGCACGCCCGGCCGCCGGCCGCCCATCAACAGCGGCAGCAGCACGGCCGGCCCGGTGGAGCCGTCGTCCATCTGCATCGGCGCCAGCCCGCCGCTGGCCTTCAGGTGCGGATCGTCGAGCAACTGGTCCGGGCGCACGATCGGCGCGTAGGGAATGCCGGCCGCTTCCAGCCGGGGCGCCAGCGTTGCCGCGTCGTGGCGCGCGAGAATGTCGCCCAAGGCCTGCAGCAGCTGCGGCCGCGCGGCCACGCGCAGCGCATTGCTGGCGTACTGCGGGTTGTCGAGCAGCTCCGGATGGCCGAGCACGTTGCACAGCGTGGCGAACTGCTTGTCGCTCACCGCCCCGATGAACAGCTGCTCGCCGCCGGCCAGCGTGAAGACGTCATACACGCTCCAGGCCAGGGCGCGCGCCGGCATGGGCGGCGGCGGCTCGCCGGTCATGGCGTACTGCTGCATGTGCTGCGAGGCCAGGAACACGCAGTTCTCGAACAGCGCGCTCTGGATTTCCTGCCCGCGGCCGGTACGATCGCGCTCGCGCAGCGCCGCCAGCACCCCGATCGCGCCGAACATGCCGCCCATGATGTCGTTGACCGACGTGCCGGCACGCAGAGGGCGCCCGGCCGGACCGGTCATGTAAGACAGCCCGCCCATCATCTGCACGACTTCGTCCAGCGCCAGGCGGTTCTCGTAAGGCCCCGGCAGGAAGCCCTTGTGCGACACGTAGATCAGGTGCGGGTAGTCCGCCGACAGCGCGGCATAGTCCAGCCCGAACTGCTCCATCAGCCCGGGGCGGAAGTTCTCCAGCACCACGTCGCACTGGCCGGCCAGCTCGCGGGCGGCGGCGCGGCCCTCATCGGTGGTGATGTCGAGCACCACGCTTTTCTTGTTGCGGTTGAAGGCCCGGAACAGGCCGATGCCCGGTCCGGGCAGGCTGCGCGTCTTGTCGCCGCCGGGCGGCTCGATCTTGATGACCTCGGCGCCGAGGTCAGCCAGGATCATGCCGCACGTGGGCCCCATGACCAGATGGGTGAATTCGAGCACGCGGATGCCGGCAAGCGGCAGGGATTCATTGTCGTGATGCATGTTCGTCAGGCTGAAAAAGCGGTTGGAGATGAAACCACGGAAACGTCCCGGGCGGCTTGGCGATATCGCGGCCGGTGATTGTTCCGCGCGTTGTGTCATGCAGTGTGTGCCGTCGGTGTCGATATTGCACTCTTGCGTTTTCCGGTGACAGCATCTTCATCCAGTGAGCGGACCGGTTTGATCTGCCCGCTCGGCACCTGAGCTCGAAATCGCGATCAGCGCCCATCCGCTGGTGTGCGACAGGCTGAGGCAAACGCGTCCGGCGGCATTGGCTTGCCACGCATGCTGACAGCGAACCCGTCACTGCATACGATCCAAACGCACAACATATTCCGTTTCTCGGGTGGGTTGCAATAGGCAGCCGAGCATAGTTGGCGGCGTACCGTTTCTCCAGCGTGTACCGCGGAATCCAACGCGGATCGACCCATGCAGCACTTAAAAGCGCTATCAAAATGATTCTGGCGTCGTTGTGCGGCCTCGCCGTCATCCAGTACGGTCTGCGGCCGCACGCCTGGCCAGAACTACTGCGCCTCATTTTGAAATCGCTTTTTGGCCGGCCGAAGTTGTTTGGCTATGCGTTAGGCATGGTTTGGCCGAGCCGTTGCGTTGAACCGTGCGCTCGCGAAAAGCGTCGGCGTCGGCTTGATCGCTATCGTGTTCGCCGTTGGCGGCGAATCTTGGTCAGCAGCCTGCACCTCTTGAGGGCAGGCTCATCCAGCATCGGCCAACATGCTCCTCACTCTTTGATCAAGTGGCCGAAGCCCCGGCTTGGAAACCAGGCGGTACTGGAGACAAGGTGCGCCAGATCAGCAGTTTGTTGCGGCGGCTTATGTGAGAAAAATTGAGAATAACGGTGCTGTATCGATTTGCAGGCGGGTCGCATTGCGCCTATTCATTATGTCGGCCATGCAATTCCGCATCATTGCGTGAATTGGTCGTGAATCACTTGCAAATCAGGCGAGCATGGGAACCAGGGCGCGTCCGCCAACGAAGTATTTCGGAATCAACGTTTCCGTTCTGGATTCTTGTGTCGATTTGGAAGTAATCGCCCGCCAAAAAAACAAGCCGCCTTGCCATCGAATTAGCTTCGCAGTGATGCTGGTTCCATGATTTGAATTTCCATTTCAAGTCGCAGGGGTATAGCTTTTACAAAAGTCCTCCGTTCAACAATATTTCTAGGAACGATCCGTGACGACCGTAGCTGTTGAAAGTTCGACATTCCATGTACAGGAAGCAGACCACTTCCCGTCGCTGACCACCAGCGACCTGCTGTTGCAGGCAGCGTATCGATATCCCGAGTCCGGCCTGCGCTTTGTTGATGATCATGGCGCCGGCGAAGTGGATTGCCTGAGCTACTTCAAGCTGCTTCAGGAGGCCAAGTGCATCCTTGCCGAACTCCGAGTCCTCGGACGCAGGCCTGGGGATAAGGTTGTACTGCTGCTTGAGCGAGCGCGGGATTTTGTGCCGGCATTCTGGGCGTGCGTGCTTGGTGGCGTGATTCCCTGTCCTGTCGCGCCGATTCGGCATGATCCGATGCGCTGGCAAAAGACACTGGAGCACATCGACGCGTTGCTGGACAGCCCGCTTTTCATCACAACGCATACGCTCAAGGCGGGTCTGCCGGACACCATGGAGGTCGTGACACTGGACGCGCTTCGTCATGCGCACTCGGTCTCACCGCTGGTCCCCGTCCACCCTGCTCGTGTGAATGATCCCGCTGTTTTCGTACTGACGTCGGGTTCGACCGGAAACTCCAAAGCGGTTGTTCTGACGCACGGGAACCTGCTCGCATCAATGGCAGGCAAGAACGGATATCAGCGGCTCGGCTCCGATGACGTCACGTTGAATTGGATTTCATTCGACCATGTCGCGGCCCTGCTGGAAGCGCACTTGCTACCGCTGTCGGTTGGCGCCGCGCAGATTCATGTCGATTCTGCCCCGATCCTGTCTGACCCGCTCCTGTTTCTGCGGCTCATCTCGGACCATCGCGTTTCAATGACCTTCGCGCCGAACTTCCTGTTCGGCCAAATCAACGCTGCGCTGCAAGCCAAAGATGCTCAAGCCCAGGCAAAGCACAGTTTCAACCTGTCCCGTCTGCGGCACATTATTTCGGGCGGCGAAGCCGTGGTGGTGGAGACGGGGCACCGGTTTATCGAGCTGCTTGCGCCCTATGGACTCGTGGCCTCGGCACTCTGGCCTGCGTTTGGGATGAGCGAGACTTGTGCCGGATCAATCTATTCGCGCAACTTTCCCGACGGCGACCAGCGTCGGGAGTTCGCGAGCCTCGGATATCCGGTCGCAGGCTTGCAGATACGCGTCGTCGACGAGAGTGGCGCACCGCTTCCGGATGGCGAAACAGGAGAATTGCAGCTTCGCGGGCCGATGGTCTTTGGCCATTACCACAAAAACGAGGAGGCAACCCGTCAAGCCTTTACGGAAGATGGCTGGTTTCGCAGTGGTGATCTCGGCCAGATTCGCGGGGGACAACTCCGTTTGGTCGGGCGCAGCAAGGACAGCATTGTGGTCAGCGGAGCAAACTACTTCAGCCACGAACTGGAAGTCGCGCTTGAGCAGCTCGACGGTATTGAGCGTTCGTTCGTTGCCGCATTTCCAACCCGCCCCAAAGGGGTCGATACTGAACTGTTGGTCGTGATATTCGCGACGACGATACCGCTGAACGACGAAGCCCGCCTGCATCAACTGAATGTCGCCATACGCAACACGACGATTCTCCTGTGGGGATTCCGGCCAGCCCTGATATTGCCGTTGCCCAAGACAGACTTTCCCAAGACCAGTCTGGGCAAGATCCAGCGGGCGACACTGCGCAAACGCCTTGAAAATGGCGAATTTTCCGAGACGATCGCGTACATCGAGAAGATGACCGAACGTCAGATGGGCGGTTATACGCCGGCAGCAGATGCGATCGAGAGCGCGATCATCGATCTCTATGCGGACCTGTTCGGAATCGCCGGCGCGACGATCGGTGCGACCACAAGCTTTTTCGATCTTGGCGGAACGTCACTGGACATCATCAAACTGCAGCAACGGCTCCATCGCCAGTTTGGCGCGCAGGCTGGCGTTTCGCTTGCAGTGATCCTGCAGAATCCGAGCCCGCGCGCGCTCGCCGCACGTATCGATCCGGCACGACGCGCGCACGCCGAATACGACCCTGTTGTCCCGCTACAGACCAGCGGCAGCAAGACGCCGCTGTTCTGTATCCACCCGGGCGTGGGGGAGGTTCTGGTGTTCGTGAATCTTGCGAACTATTTCGTGAATGACCGTCCGTTTTATGCGCTGCGTGCACGTGGGTTCAACCCGGGCGAGACCCATTTTCAATCGTTCGATGAACTGGTCCGGACTTACGTCACGGCTATCCGAAAGCGTCAGCCCCAGGGTCCCTATGCGATCGTTGGGTACTCTTACGGCGGGCCGGTTGCACTGCCCGTTGCCCAGATGCTGGAAGCTCAAGGGGAGCAGGTCGCGTTCCTCGGCAGCATCGATGCCCCGCCCGTCATCAAGCATCCGCGCGGCAAGGTGGATGCCGTCGAAAGCGCGCTTATGCTCGCGTTCTTCTTGTCATTGATCGATCGATCGCAGATTGATGCGCTGCCGGAACGGTTACGCGCCATGCAGCCGCACAAGGACCCGTGCGACTACCTGTTCGAGATCGCCCCCAAAGAACGTTTGAAAGAACTGGATCTGGATCTTCCACGGTTCAAGGCCTGGGCAGCACTGGCGCTGTCCTTGTCCGACATTGGGCAGGCATACACCCCGTCCGGTAGCGTTGACTCCATCACTGTGTTCTATGCCGATCCGCTCTGGGGTTCGAAGCAGGCGTATCTCGAGCATGAACTGAAGCGCTGGGATCAGCTTACGCGCTCGCCGAACCGGTACATCGAAGTGGCCGGCGAACACCACACGATGCTGGACCCGCGACATGTGGCGAGCTTCCAGGCGGTGCTGCGCGCTGAACTGGATCGGGTGTTGGGAGATGCCGCGTGAGCCGGACGGAGGGGCCGATGACGGCGGCCGTCAACCTGGCGCACGTGAATGGCGTGGATATTGAGTACGTGGAGCAGGGAGAGGGGCCGCCTCTCGTGTTCGTGCATGGCTACATCTCCGATCACCGTGTCTGGGATGATCAGATACGCCTCTTTTCCAGGCACCACAAGGTCATCGCACCGTCGCAGCGTTACTTCGGAACGCGGCAGTGGCGGGACCGTGGCGAGCGGTTTTCGCCGTCCACACATGTGGATGACCTCGCCGCCCTGATACGCAAACTTGGCGTGGCTCCAGCGCATATCGTCGGATGGTCGTATGGCGCGGCACTCGCGCTTGCCCTTGCCGTGCGGCATCCGGACTGCGTGGGCTCCCTGTTTGCTTACGAGCCGGGCGTCACCACATTTGTCGAGGATCCCGAGGAGGTCAGGATCGTGACCGAAGACCGTCACGACATGGTTGGCGCAGCCCTGGCCCTGAAAAGCCGGGGAGACTCCGCCGGGGCGGTCGGCGCGGTATTCGATCACGCAAACGGAAGCACGGGCCTTTTCGAGGCGTTATCCGATACGGCGCGTTCGATCTTCCTCGATAACGCGCGCACCGTCCCCCTGATGTTCGGCGCAGCAGAGCCTTTATCCATCAACCGGGCCGATCTGGCGCATATCAAAGTCCCCGTCGTGATGGCACGGGGCGGGTTGACCCGGCCGTTGTATCGCATCGCAACGGACGTGGCGCATGGCTGCATTCCGGCGTCGCGCTTGGCGGTCATTCCCGACGCGATGCATGCGTCGCCAGTGCTGACGCCCACGCGCTTCAATCAGGCGTTACTCGACCATCTTTCTGCGTTGGCGGTCGCCTAAAACTGGGAACACCCTGTCGGGATGCCGTGGAGACCACCCGCCGCTACCGACTTTCTTGGAAAACCAATTGGATCATGAAAGCATCTGAATTTGATCGCACCCAGAAATGGGTATTGATATTGACTTCGATCGCGACGTTGATGGCAATGCTGGATGCAATGGTCGTCGCGACTGCGACGAGTGCCATTCGCGCGGACCTCGGTGCTTCGCTCAGCGCGTTGCAATGGACCATGAACGCCTACAACCTGAGTCTGGCGGCCCTGTTGATGACAGGAGCAGCATTGGGCGATCGCTTCGGTCGGCGGAGGGTATTCGTCACCGGGCTCTGCGTGTTTGTGGCGGCCTCCATCGCGTGTGCCCTCGCGAGAAGCGCGGAATGGCTGATCGCCGCGAGAGTGGTTCAGGGGGCTGGGGGTGCCCTCGTCACCCCCTTGTCAATGGCGTTGCTGAGTGCCGCGTTTCCACCCGAACGCCGCGGGAAAGCACTGGGTTTATTCGGCGGCATCACGGGACTGGCGCTGATCCTGGGACCGGTTCTGGGTGGTGTCATTGCCGGCAACCTGCCCTGGCAGTGGATTTTCTGGCTGAATGTGCCCATTGGACTGCCGCTGATCGTGCTAGCCGTACGGCGCATCCCAGACAGCAAGGGGCCGGCTGCCGCGCTTGATATTCCGGGCGCGCTGCTCGTCATGGGAGCGTCCATCGGTCTTGTCTGGGGGCTCATGCGGGGCAGCAGCAAGGGGTGGTCTGACAGCGAGGCGCCATTGGCGCTGGTTGTCGGTGCCGCTTTTATGATCTGTTTCGTCTTGTGGGAGCGGCGCGCCAAACATCCCATGATCCCTATGCGACTGTTTGCTTCGCGAGTATTCTCGTCGGGCATTGCCGCTTGTTTTCTCTTCTATGCCGGGATGTACGGGGTCGTGTTCTTCCTCCCGCAATTTTTCCAGTCGGCCCAGGGGCATGACCCGTTTGCCGCCGGCCTGCGCCTGCTTCCATGGACGGTCACCTTGTTCTTCATTGCGCCGCTCGCCGGCAGCATGGTGGATCGGATCGGTGAGCGCTCGGTGATGGTCACCGGCCTGCTCCTGCAGGCCATCGGATTTGCCTGGATTGCGTGGGCTGCATCGCCAGGGACGTCGTACCTGAACCTGGTTGCTCCGCTGGTGATTTCCGGGGCCGGTATATCGATGGCTGGACCTGCGGCACAGAAAGCGGTGCTGGGGGCCGTCACGGTACAAGACATCGGCAAGGCGTCCGGGGTTTTCAACATGTTCCGGATTCTCGGCGGCGCAACCGGCATTGCCATTGCGGTCGTCGCATTTTCGATCTGGGGAAATCTGGGTTCGGAGAAAGATTTCAGCGAGGGATTCGCGCATGTGATGGGCGTTTGTGCCGTCCTGTCAATGGCGGCTGTCCTCTCGGCAACGTGGCAACCAACGCATCGCGCCGCGACCGCAGCGCAGTCGGCCAATCTGTGAGAGGGCAACGCGATGACCAGGCGGATACATTCCGACGTGCATTGGCCGGAGGCGGGTGCGGCGGAATGTTGAGCGCCTGCGATTCCGCGTTGGTGTCGTAGGGTGCCATCCACTCATATAAGCCGCTTGCCCTCGCCATGAGCGCCGAAAATCGGTCCCGGTTATCGCGCGCCGCATGGCCACAAGCCTGGGGCCATTCCCCGACATGGGGGCTCACGCATCCGGCGCGGACGTCGGGGCGTAGATGCCGCGCAGGGCGAGCACGCGATCGGCGTCGGGCAGCGACAGGATGGCCTGGGCAAAGTCGATCAAGGCGCGGCAGCGCTCGGCGGCCGGCGCGGTGTGACGCAGTGTCGGGAAGGTCAGCACGCGCTGCTCCTGCGCGGGCAGCGCGGCGATCGCCAGCTGCAGCGCCGGCATGGCCTGGGCGCGGGTCACCATGGGGGCGTGCTCGGGATCGGCTGCCTGCACGAGGTCGGAGAACAGGGCCTGCTCGCGCGTCAGCAGAGTGCCCGGCAGACGGGCGGCGATCGTGCCGGGGCCGGCGGTGCCGTCCAGGTAGCCCACGCAAGCCTCCGGACTGATGCGCTGCAGGGTCTGCGCCTGATCGATCGTCAGGCGGGCGTTGGCGAGCAGCAGCGCATCGGGCGCGGTCGGGAGCAGGACGCGGTAGAGCCTGGATGATTGCGCGCGCAGCTGGGCGATGATCTCGGCATCGCTGGCATTGCGCTGCAGGGCGGGCCAGATGTTGTCGAGCAGGCTCTTGAAGTGGGCGGGGTATTTACGTTCGAGCGTTGCGTAGAGCGGCGCGGCGCGCAGTTCGGCGGAGAGGGCTTCGCGCGTGGTGAGCAGCGTGGCCATGGTCGCGTATTCGCCGCCGGACGAGGCGCGCGTGACGACGCCGTTGTCCAGCAATTCCCGGTCGGTCGGAAACCATATCGCGTCGAATGGCGTTGCCTGGACATGGCGCACGAAGGCATCCGGCAGGCCGGCCGCGGCATAGGCGCTCCAGAGCGCGCTGTCGGTGGCGCCGGGTGCCTGGTCCTGGTCGGCGCCGATCGCGCGCGGCCGATGAAAGCCGATGCGCGCCCCGGGCGCGGCCGCGCGGTCGTCGCCGGCCAGGAAGGCGATGGTGCACGCCGATGCGCAGGTGCGTTCCACATAGGTGTGCAGGCGATGGCGTCGGATCACCGCGGCGACCAGCGTCCCCTCGCGCAGCCAGCCGCCCTCGGAGCGCAGCACCACGGTGGTGGCGCCGGGCGTCTTGCGCAAGGCCTGCTCCAGGGCGTCGGCGGCGCCGTCGTTGATGCCGCCGGTGAAGAGCACGGCGCGCCCGTCGCGCTGCGGCGTGACGGCAAATGGCGAAGCCGCCTGCTCGCCCAGCGCGGTGCGCACATGCGCGCCCAGGCGCGGCAGGTCATTGACGACGCGCGATCCGGTGCCGATCGCGCCCAGCAGGATCATCAGCTTGGCCACCTTGCACCACACGCCCGACAGTCCGGCGCTCCGCTTCTCCGCCTGTTCGCGCTCCGCCGCACGCCAGGTGCCGACGATGGCCCACATCCACAAGACCAGCCCGAGCGCATAGATCAGCAGCAGCGCCGATGACGCGGCGCGCGCCGGCGCATTGTGCGCCAGCGCATGGGTGATGCCCGCGCTGAGCGTCACCGTGCCGAACTGCATCAGGGCGGTATGCAGCCAGTAGGAGCGGGCGAGGCTGTAGTCGCCGCGCCAGTGCCGCGCGAAGACATTGCGTGAGGGGCGCGCCGCCGGCTGTGGATCGGCGGGACAAGCGGGCGGGCAGACGTGGGTCGCGGCGGAAGTCATGTTGAAGCTTGGAGCCGCGTACCAGTGTGCGGCGCGGCCATTGTCGCTGTCTGGCCGCGCAGATCGCTTCCCCTCGTCGGAGGGATCAGGCCAGGATCGAGACCTGCGGCGGGTCGGCGGGCTCGATCGTGGTCGTGCTGGCCGGATGGCTCGACTGCTGTCGTGCCTGGTGCCGCACGTCGGCCGTGCCGGACGAGCCGGTCACCTTGTCGGTGACCTGCGCCTTGGTGGTTGCCGAGTTGCCGCCGGAGGCGCTCGACTGCTTGTTCTCGATCCGCTTCTCGGCCTGCTCGAGCCCCTTCTGGGACTGCAGGCGGGCAATCTGGGCCTGCACGATCTGGATCTGCTGGCTCAGCAGCTGCTGCTGTTCCTTGAGCTGCGTCGCCGGCAATCCCTGGGTGGACAGGTCAGCGAGCGATTTCTGCAGGTTCTTGAGTTGGCGCTGCAGCCGTTCGATTTCGGTTGCCGAGCCGCTTCCACCTGTGGCGCCGGTGGTTGCGGTCGTCGATGCGGAGGAGGAAGTCAGTTGCATGGCTATCTCGCTGTTCGGTACGCCTGTTATCGGCGGTGGGGCGGAGAACTTGAGATGTGCCGCGAAAAATCTCTCGCCGGGTGCTGTCGAATCGCGCGATGTTCTTTCGATGCCATGCGTGGATTGCGGCCGTCGAGCAAGGGCCGGCCGATTCCGATCGACGTCGATGGACGGTGGCGGTGCCATCGCCCGCGGCGCAGCTCGCGCGCATCGCGTCGTGCCGCGAGCGGTCTGCCACAACGTCGCGCTGGTGCCGGCCGGATGGACGCGCGCCGCCGCCGAATCGGCCGCGCGCACCGCGCTGCGCGCCTGCGATGTTCCGCCGGTTTCCCATCGAGTACACCGGTCGCCGCCCCGGCGATGCTGCAATTGGCTTCATGCTCGATGCTCGTCAGGCGATTGATGAGAAAAAATGAGATGTGTATTGCACGTCGACACGCAACAAGTCCAATTTGGTGACTTATGATTCGCCTCTCTCAGCGATACGCCTTGCTGCGCGACTGAATTCTGTATCTATAAGAGATACGCGTCTCTTTATAGTGGACGACATGGTAGGTGCAGTCCTACAAAGTGGCCGCCGGCCTGTCGGAGTGACTCCTACAAATTGTGTGTTCTACCGTCGGAGTTGTCCTACAAAACTTGTAGGACAGGGTAGGAAGTGTCCTACGGATTGATTCCCCGGCATCCCATGCTCAGAGTCGCGATTGTGCGACGCTTTCCCAAGCGACTTGTCGAAAATTTAGGCAATTAAATTGCTTTCTTTGTCGAAACCTTGGGGGAAAACCGTGTCAAACGCCCGCTTTAGCGCACGGTCTATCCCGTTCGTTTACACCGCCCAACGCTGATTTCTTCGCGTTTCTTAATGTTTTTGTAGGATGATTGCCTACAAGAATAGTTGACCTTCCACCCCTCCACGGTAGGGGGGCGCCCTTCTTTACTTACCCCGTTTCGAAATCCACAATGTGTTCAACAGAAAACAACTTCGCCATGTCTTTTGCGACGTGAGTAGAAGTAGACGGAAGGGGCCGGCAACGGTGTCGACTGTCAGGAACATCCGATTTGTGGGGCTCGGCGAAGCCCGGCGAGGGAAAGCGGTGCAGCCGCTGCCGGACGTCACCGCTAGGAATCGGATGCGGGATGTACTTTTACTGCACACGACGGGACAAACATGGACACGCAAGACATTGTTTCCGAGATCAGTGAACTGAATCTCACTTATCTGATGCTTGCCCAGCAGATGCTGGCCAAGGATCGCGATGCCGCCCTTTTTCGTCTCGGCATCTCGGAAGAACTGGCTGACATCCTGCTGACGATGTCGCCCGCGCAGATCGTGAAGCTGGCCAGCACCAACATGCTGCTGTGCCGTTTCCGCTTCGACGATCACGCCATCCTGGGTCTGGTGACCCAGCCGCACCGTGACAAGGGCCTGCAGCAATCGCAAATGTCGATTCTGCTCGCGCGTCAGGCGGTTGAGCAGATCAACTGAGCCGATTGCGGGCGGGTCTTTCCGCCCGGTTCAGGGATTCGGATGGGTAGCAGGAAGCAAGCGGGAGCAGTGCCATGCGTCATACCAGCGTCATGAACGAAGTCGGGCAGATCCACCTCGCAGCGGAATTGATTTCGCTCGGTGCGCGTCTGCAGTTGCTGGAACAGGAAACCACGCTCAGCCGTGAGCGCCTGGTCAAGCTGTACAAGGAAATTCGTGGTGAGTCGCCGCCCAAGGGCATGCTGCCGTTCTCCGCGGACTGGTTCCTCACCTGGTCGCCGAACATCCATTCGTCGATCTTCCTGAACATCTACCGTTTCCTGGGCGAGAACAGCCGCAGCACCGGTGTGCGGCGCCTGATCTCGGCCTACAAGCTGTATCTGGAGCATATCCACGTCCACGAGCAGGAAGAGGTGCTGTCGATCACTCGCGCGTGGATGATGCTGAAGTTCTTCGAGGGGAAGATGTTGCACACCGTGAAGTGCAAGCGCTGTACCGGCCATTTCGTGGCCCATGCGGACGACCTGCACCACGATTTCGTGTGCGGCGTATGCCAGCCGCCGTCACGCGCAGGCAAGAAAAAGCGCGTAGCTGGCCAGGTCGATGCGGTCGCGGACAAGACGATCGACGCCTGAACGGCTTTGAGCAGGACCGCCGGGGACGACGGGAATAGCGGGCGCGGGGGCCAGGACGGGAAGCCCCGCAGTCCGCAAGCAGCAACACGATCCAGATCCTGAAAAAGGACAGCAGAAAGCACAGGGGCTCAGACAGCACAAAAGGGGAAGGGGGATAGCCGGTTCGCCGCACGTATCGTGGCCGACCGGCGTTTTTTTTTTTGCCGCCGCACATGCCGAAGGGACGGAAAGTGATTTCCGTCCCTTTTTTCTTTCGATCCGCCTTGCCTCGGAGGCGCCGGGAGGCGGGTGGTGCTCAAGCCGCCCGGTTTATTGCCGTTCTTGAAAGCAGGCGAGGCGCTTCCCATGTGCTGCGCCGGACCAAAAACGGTGCCCGAAGCCTTCAGTAAACCGGGTGTGTGCCGTTAATTCCCCCTGTATTGATGCAGGATCGCCCATTCAGGAGTTTGCCCCGTGCTAGTCGCCATCGGTTACATCGTGATTCTCGCCTCGGTGTTCGGCGGCTACATGCTGGCCGGAGGACACCTTGGTCCCCTGTTCCAGCCGACCGAGCTGCTGATCATCTTCGGCGCCGGCGTGGGTGCCTTCGTGGTCGGCAACGACAAGAAGGCGATCAACGCGACGGTCAAGTCGCTGCCGGGCCTGTTCAAGGGCTCCAAGTACACCAAGGCGCTCTACATGGAAGTGATGGCATTGCTGTACGTGATGCTGTCCAAGATCCGCCGCGAAGGGATGATGTCGATCGAAGCCGACATCGAGTCCCCGCATGAGAGCGCCCTGTTTTCCAACTATCCCGCCATCCAGGCCGACCACCACGCGCTCGATTTCATCTGCGATTACCTGCGCCTGATGGTGGGCGGCAACCTGAATCCGTTCCAGATCGAAGCGCTGATGGACCAGGAAATCGACACGCACCACCACGAGGCCGAGCAGCCCGCGCGGATCATCACCAAGGTGGGCGACGCCATGCCGGCCTTCGGCATCGTCGCCGCGGTGATGGGCGTGGTGCACACCATGGGTTCGGTCGGCCTGCCGCCGGCCGAGCTGGGCAAGCTGATCGCCTCGGCGCTGGTCGGGACCTTCCTCGGCATTCTGCTGGCGTATGGCTTCATCGGCCCGCTGGGTTCGCTGCTGGAGCAGCGCGCCGAGGAGTCGACCAAGCTGTTCCAGTGCATCAAGGTGACGCTGCTGGCCAGCATGAACGGCTACGCCCCGGCGATTGCCGTGGAGTTCGGCCGCAAGGTGCTGTTCTCGACCGAGCGCCCCTCGTTTGCCGAACTCGAAGACCACGTGCGCGGCGCCAAGACCGCGTAGCGCACGGCAACGCAGACCAACCAAGAGCGCGCAGCCTACGAGCCGCGCCGTTTCTGACGCAGTACCAGACCGACGGGACGGACCATGAGCAAGTCCAGCACGCCGACCTTCATTGTGATCCGGCGCAACAAGAAGGGCGGGCACGGCCACCACGGTGGCGCGTGGAAGATCGCCTACGCCGATTTCGTGACCGCCATGATGGCGTTCTTCCTGCTGATGTGGCTGCTGAGTTCGGTGACCAAGGCCGAGCTCTCGTCGGTCGAGACGTATTTCCGCACGCCGCTGAAGGTGGCGCTGTTCGGCGGTGCGGGTTCGGGCGATCAGTCGAGCATTCTGCAGGGCAGTCCAGCCATCAAGCAGAACATGCCGCAGCCGAACCCGAGCCCGTCGCAGACGGTGCAGCGCCAGCGCAATATCCGCGACGAAAGCGATGACGCGGCGCTCAACAAGCTCAAGCAGCACATCATGGAAATGATCGAGTCGAACCCGGTGATGAACCAGTTCAAGCACCAGCTGCTGATCGACATGACCAGCGAGGGTTTGCGCATCCAGATCGTCGACCAGCAGAACCGCCCGATGTTCGCCAACGCCAGTGCCGAGGTGCAGCCCTACATGCGCACCATCCTGCGCGAGCTGGGCGTGGCGCTGAATGACGTGCCCAACCCGATCAGCCTGTCGGGCCACACCGACGCCACGCAGTACGCCACGCAGAACGGCTACAGCAACTGGGAACTGTCGGCCGACCGCGCCAATGCCTCGCGCCGCGAACTGATCGCCGGCGGCATGAAGCCGGAGAAGGTGGCCCGCGTGGTGGGCCTGGAAGCGTCGGTGCCGCTGGACAAGACCGATGCGTTCAACCCGATCAACCGCCGCATCAGCATCGTCGTGCTCAACAACCGCACGGCCAACGCGGTGCGCGCCGGCGGCATCGAGCCGACCGCCGAGCTGCACAACGATGGCAAGGACACCCTGACCGACGCCGCCGCGCGTGCCACCGGCGTGGCCGAAGCGGTGGGCGCGAAGCCGTGACACGAGACGTAGAGAGCCGCCAGAGCCGAGGGAGAGAGCAGCCCATGAGCGAAAAACACATCCTGGTCGTGGACGATTCCACGTCGATCCGCCGCATGATCGCCACCTGCCTGCGCGCGTGCGGCTTTGCCGTGACGGAGGCCACCGATGGCGCCGCCGCGCTGGAAGCCGTGCAGCGGCAGGCCGACGGCAGCCACCACCTCGTGATCACCGATCAGGTGATGCCGGCGATGGACGGCCTGACGCTGATCCGCGCGCTGCGCACGCTGCCGGCCTATGCCGACACGCCGATCCTGATGCTGACCACCGAGGCCGACAGCACCATTCGCGACCAGGCGCGCGCCGCCGGCGCGACGGGCTTCTTGCCCAAGCCTTTCGATCCGGACGGTCTGACGGACTCCGTGATGCAATTGCTCGAATGGCACGCGCAGACCCACGGGTCCGCGTCCACGCATTAACCGACCGGGACAACCGACATGAATCTCGATCTCAGCCAGTTTTTCGGCGCCTTCTTTGAAGAAGCGGAAGAGCTGCTCGTCGACATGGAGCGGCTGCTGCTCGATCTCGACGTCGCCAACCCATCCTCTGACGACCTGAACGCCATCTTCCGTTGCGCGCACTCCATCAAGGGCGGCGCGGCAACGTTCGGATTCACGCACATGACGGAATTGACGCATGTGCTCGAATCGATTCTGGATCGCGCACGCACGGGCACGCTGCAGCTGCGCGAGAACATGGTGGACGCCTTCCTGGAAACGAAAGACGTGTTGAAAAGCCAACTTGAAGCCTACCGGCACGAGCACCCGATCGATACCGCCACGCTCGAATACATGGTGGCGAAGCTCAACAGCCTGACCGCCGAGGACGGCGCGCCGGCAACGGCTGCGGCGCCGGCCGCCGCGGCACCCGCTGCCGCACCGGCCGCCGCTGCCGCCGAGCCGCAAGCGCCGGCACCGGCCGCCACCGAGCCGCCGATCGGCGCGATCGATGGCGGGCTGGACGTCAAGCTGGTCAACGTATCCGACGAGGATTGCGAGCTGATCGTCACCGAGCTCAAGCATCTCGGCACGGTGCTGCGCCACGCGCGCAGCGGCCGCAACAGCGACATCGTGCTGCAGAGCACCTGCACGCCCGACGACATCATCGCCGTGAGCTGCTTCATCATCGACGCCGACCAGATCGTCATCGCGCCGCATGTGGCGGACCCGGCGTCGGCGGCCGTTGCGCCGGCCGCTCCGGCGGCCGTGGCCGAAGCCGCCGTGGCCGCGCCGGCGCCGGCCGCCGCGCAGACCACCGCCCATGCGCCGGCGGCCAACGAAGCCGCGCGTCCACCCGCGTCCGCCGCGCCGGCGCCGTCGCGTCCGGCCGCCGCCGAGAAGCCGGCGGTCGCGGCCGAGACGTCGATTCGCGTGGGCGTGGAGAAGGTCGATCAGCTCATCAACCTGGTGGGCGAGCTCGTCATCACGCAGGCGATGCTGGCGCAGACCGCGTCGGCATTCGACCCGGTGCTCAACGAGCGGCTGTTTTCGGGGCTGTCGCAGCTCACGCGCAATGCGCGCGACCTGCAGGAAGCCGCCATGTCCATCCGCATGATGCCGATGGACTATGTGTTCAACCGCTTCCCGCGCCTGGTGCGCGACCTTGCGCACAAGCTGGGCAAGCAGGTCGAGCTGTCGACCTTCGGTAAATCGACCGAGCTGGACAAGGGCCTGATCGAGCGCATCATCGATCCGCTTACGCACCTGGTGCGCAACAGCCTGGATCACGGCATCGAGAAGCCGGAGGCCCGCGTGGCCAATGGCAAGGACGCCACCGGCCAGCTGCTGCTGTCCGCCGCGCACCAGGGCGGCAACATCGTGATCGAGGTGAGCGACGACGGCCAGGGCCTGAACCGCGACAAGATTCTCAAGAAGGCGCGCGAGCGCGGCCTGCCGGTGTCGGACAACATGACCGACGACGAGATCAACCAGCTGATCTTTGCGCCGGGCTTCTCCACCGCCGACCAGGTGACCGACGTGTCGGGCCGCGGTGTCGGCATGGACGTGGTCAAGCAGAACATCCAGTCGATGGGCGGCTATGTCGAGATCCAGTCGCACGCTGGCCGTGGCACCACGATCCGCATCGTGCTGCCGCTGACGCTGGCGATCCTGGACGGCATGTCGGTCAAGACCGGCGACGAGGTGTTCATCCTGCCGCTGTCGTGCGTGGCCGAATCGCTGCAGCCGCGTCCGGAAGACATCAAGGCGGTGCCCGGCGGCGGGCGCCTGCTCAAGGTGCGCAACGAATACCTGACGCTGGTGCCGCTGTACGAGCGCTTCCGCATCACGCCGTCGATTGCCGATCCGTCCGAGGGCATCGTGGTGATCCTGGATTCCGAAGGCAAGAAGATCGCCTTGCAGATCGACGAGCTGGTCGGCCAGCAGCAGGTGGTGGTCAAGAACCTGGAAACCAATTACCGCAAGGTGTCGGGCATCTCGGGCGCGACCATCCTGGGCGACGGCAGCGTGGCGCTGATCATCGACGTGTCGGCGCTGATGCGCGAGACCCGCGCGGGCCATTCAGAAAGCGCCGTGCGCGCCGTTAGTGCCGAGAAGCCGGAGATGACAAGCGCGCCAGCGGACGGCCGGTTCTCGACCGAGGCGATGGCCGCCGCGTGAGCGGACGCCTCGCCTGAACGGAACATCACCTACTCAATCTAGTGACGGCAACGAGCCGAGGGAGCCGCAATGGAAGTCAAGAAACACGCGATCGGTGAAGAGACCGGCGGGGAAGAATACCTGGCCTTCACCCTGGGTCGCGAGGAATACGGCATCGACATCCTGAAGGTCCAGGAGATCCGCGGCTACGAGACCGTGACGCGCATCGCCAACGCGCCCGAGTTCATCAAGGGCGTGATCAACCTGCGCGGGATCATCGTGCCGATCGTCGACCTGCGCATCAAGTTCGAGCTGGAGCGCGTCGAGTACAACCAGTACACCGTCGTCATCATCCTGAACCTGACCGATCGCGTGGTCGGCATCGTGGTGGACGGCGTGTCGGACGTGCTGACGCTGCAGAGCCAGCAGATCAAGCCGGCGCCGGAGTTCTCGGGCGCGCTGGACACGGAATACATCCGTGGCCTGGGTTCGATCGATGAGCGCATGCTGATCCTGGTGGACATCGAGAAGCTGCTGATGTCGGCCGACATGGCGCTGTGCGACGAAGCCGAAGCGGCCTGACGCACCGATCGACACAACGAACGGCCGGGGCGTCCGCAATATCGCGCCGGCCTGCATAGTTCCGGACAGCGGCATGCCCGCGATCCGGAGAGCGGCCAGACACCAGGCCGGCGCCGAGCGAGGTGCCGGGACGATATACGGTGCATTCGCTCGCAGGGGGAGGGAATCATGTTCCGCGGAATGACCATCCGGCTCCGACTGGCGCTGATGATGGCGGGTGTTGCCGTGCTCGCCGTTGTCATCGGGACGACCGGTCTGCTCGGCATGCGCCACGCCAACACGCGTGTGCAGGCGACCTATGAAATGCAATTGGCGGGCGCCGTGGCGCTGGCCGAGTCCGATGCGAGCATGCTGAGCTTTCGCCTCGTGCTCGACCGGGCCGCCATGGATATCAAGGCGCCGAGCCTGGGCAAGACCCTCGAGCGCGCCCGGATGTTTCTCGCCAAGTCCGACGCATCCTGGAAGCGCTACCGCGCCCTGCCGTCCACGCCCGACGAACGCAAGCTGGCCGACGAGGCCGACGCGCTGCGCACGGTGTTCCTGCGCGACGGCGCCCAGGCGCTGATGCAGGCCATCCAGGCCGGCGATGCCGGGCGCACCAGCCAGACGGTGATGGAGGCGATGCCGGCCCTGTATCGGCCGCTGGGCGACAAGGTGACAGCGCTGTCGCGCATGCAGATGGAGATTGCCCGCGCCAGCTACGAAGCCGGCCAGCGCGAGCACGATGGCCTGAGCGCCCTGACCGCCGCGCTGCTGCTGGTCGGCATCGTGGGGGGCGGGCTGCTGACCTGGTCGCTGCGGCGCTCGATCACGGTGCCGCTGAACCGCGCCATCGAGCAGGCCGAACACATCACCCGGGGCGACCTGACGCACGCGATCCACGTCGATCGCGCCGATGAGACCGGTCGCATGCTGCTGGCCCTGCAGCGGATGCAGGAGAGCCTGCAGGGCATGGTCGGCCAGGTGCGGACCGGATCGGATGCGATCGCCAGCGCCACGCAGCAGATTGCGGCGGGCAATGCCGACCTGTCGCAGCGCACCGAACAGCAGGCCTCGTCGCTCGAGGAAACGGCGTCGAGCATGGAGCAGCTGACCGGCATGGTGAAGCAGAACGCCGACAGCGCGCGGCAGGCGAGCACGCTGGCGGTCAATGCCTCGGACATCGCGGTCAAGGGCGGCGAAGTGGTCGGTCGCGTGGTTGAGACCATGGCCGGCATCCACGACAGCAGCAGGAAGATCGCCGACATCATCGGCGTGATCGAAGGGATTGCATTCCAGACCAACATCCTGGCGCTGAACGCGGCGGTGGAAGCGGCCCGGGCCGGCGAGCAGGGCCGGGGGTTTGCGGTGGTGGCGGGCGAGGTGCGCAGCCTGGCGCAGCGCTCGGCGGGCGCGGCCAAGGAGATCAAGATGCTGATCTCGGACTCGGTCGGCCGGGTCGAGAGCGGCACCACGCTGGTGGCCGAGGCCGGCACCGTCATCGATGAAGTGGTCGTGGCCGTGAAGCGCGTGACCGGCATCATGGGCGAGATCTCCGCCGCGTCGGACGCACAGAGCGAGGGTATCGCCCAGGTCAACCAGGCCGTGACCCAGATGGACGAGGCCACGCAGCAGAACGCGGCACTGGTGGAGCAGGCGGCTGCGGCGGCCATGTCGCTGCAGGAGCAGGCCGATGGCCTGCGCGGTACGGTGGCGGCTTTCCGCACCCGCGCGGATGCGCCGGCGCAGACCGTGGCGCGCCCCGCGCGGCCCGCCGCCGCCCCGGTGAAGGCGCCGGCGCGGGCTACCGCACTCGCGCGGCGGCCGGCACCGAAGGCCGCCGTGGCGCGGCCGCCGGCCACAGCGAGTTCAAACGAACAACAGCGTACGCGTCAGGCAGCGGCCAAGGCCGTTGTACCGGCGCCGAAGAAGCAAGCGCCCAAGCTCGTCGCGGCAGGAGGCGACGAAAGCGACTGGGAAACCTTTTAACCATGTATGCACGGGATCTCCGCTGCTCGCGAAAGCTCTCTCGTGTGTGTTTGTGGTGTGCAGCCTGCCCTTCGGGGCAGGTTTTTTTTTGCCTGAGCCGGCCGCGCCGCCGGGAACCGGGGCGATCCCCCTCCCCGGCGGCGCGGCGCTGAGGCGGTCCATACAGGGGCCGCTCCCGGTGCGCGTTGGCGCAAGCACCGGGGCATGAAAAAAGAGAGAAGAGGCGGTGGCCGTGGCGTCGGTTGCCCTGGCCGTGCGCGGCGTCGTGCGGCCGGAGAAGGTGGTCGGCCCGGTTCGCGCGGTGGCGCGCGCTATCGCCGCGTCGCCTGGCCAAGGCCGGTGGCGCGTCCGGTGCAGTGGCGCCTGTTCCGAACGCGGTTGCGGAAAAGAAAGGGGATATGGAATCACATTCTGCGGCCCACCAGGGGTGTTGGCCGCAGTTTCGGCGATGGGAGCAGCGCCAGCTCTCAAGCTGGCGCTGCCTTCTGCCGATGAAGAGGCTTGAAGCACTTTCTGAGGGGCGCGCCCGGAGACGGCGCGGCCCCGGTAGCAAGGTGGCCCGCCGGTCGGATACCTGCGGGCGCCGGGACTCGCGCAATTACGGGGTAGTTCACCATGGCACAGACATTGGCGCCAGTTTCGCCGACGCTCGCGTCGCGCGAGTTTTCGTTCACGGCGGAAGATTTCGCCCGCATCCGCAGCCTGATCTATCGCCGCGTCGGCATTTCGCTGTCCGACCGCAAGAGCGAGATGGTCTACAGCCGCCTGGCGCGGCGGCTGCGCATCGTCAACATCGCTTCGTTCCGCGATTACCTGGACGCGCTGGAGAACGGTCACCTGCCAGACGAGTGGGAGGCCTTCACCAATGCGCTCACCACCAACCTGACCGCGTTCTTCCGCGAGCAGCATCATTTCCCGATCCTGGCCGAGCACGCCAAGGCCAAGCGCACGCCGTTCTCTGTCTGGTGCTCGGCCTCCTCGACGGGGGAGGAGCCTTATTCGATTGCGATCACGCTGGCGGAGACCTTCGGCTCGATGTCGCCGGGGCAGGTGAGCGTGGTCGCCTCCGATGTGGATACCAATGCCCTGGCGCGCGCCCGCGCCGGCATCTACCCGATGGAGCGCGTGTCGGCGCTGTCCGCCGACCGGCTCAAGAAGTATTTCCTGCGCGGCACCGGCAAGCAGGAAGGCTATGCCCGCGTGCGGCCCGAGCTGCAGGCGATGATCGACTTCCGCCAGATCAACCTGCTCGACCGCGACTGGCCGCTCACGCAGAAGTTCGACGTGATCTTCTGCCGCAACGTGATGATCTATTTCGACAAGCCGACCCAGGCCAAGATCCTGGAGCACTTCGTCGACGTGATGAAGCCGGACGGCCTGCTGTTCGCCGGCCATTCGGAGAGCTTCCTGCAGGTGACCAAGGCGTGGTCGCTGCGCGGCAAGACGGTCTACGAAATCGCGCCGGAGATCCGCGCGAAGCTGGGGGCACGATGATCGAGTTCGGCAAGAAGGCGGTGCCGCGCGCGGCCATGCCCGATACCGTGCGCAGCGACAGCGGCATGACCGCCGGCGCCATGGCGACGCTGGCGCAGTCGGCCGCCAGCACCCACGCCTATTACGACACCACCTTCAGCCGCCGCGCCATGAAGGTGCTGCCCGGCGAGTACTACGTCACCACCGAAGACCTGATGCTGGTGACAGTGCTCGGC
This sequence comes from Ralstonia nicotianae, assembly GCF_018243235.1. Classification (NCBI taxonomy): domain Bacteria; kingdom Pseudomonadati; phylum Pseudomonadota; class Betaproteobacteria; order Burkholderiales; family Burkholderiaceae; genus Ralstonia; species Ralstonia nicotianae. The sequence goes on along the minus strand of NZ_CP046675.1, from coordinate 1,104,537 downwards.
TCGTGCGTCTCGGCCTGCGTGCGCGACAAGCTCCTCGGCATCGGCGGCATGAACCATTTCATGCTGCCCTCGCGCAACGAGTCGGAGTCGATCCTGTCGCCGTCGATGCGCTACGGCACGCACGCCATGGAAGTGCTGCTCAACCAGCTGTACCGGGCCGGCGCCCGGCGCGAGCACCTGGAGATCAAGGTGTTCGGCGGCGCGGCCGTGCTGGCCGGCATGAGCACGCTGGACGTGGGCGAGCGCAACGGCAAGTTCGTGCTCGAATTCCTGCGCAGCGAAGGGCTGCCGGTGGCGGCCAAGGATCTCTTCGACGTGCATCCGCGCAAGGTCTATTTCGTGCCGTCCACCGGCCAGATCATGGTGCGCAAGCTGCGCTCGCAAGGGTCGGCGGCCGAGCTGGACAGCGAAGCGCAATACGCGAGCAAGCTGTCCAGGTCCATCGCGGACAAGCCGGCTTCGCGCCTGCAACTGTTTACGTAATCCCTGTACTTGCCCCCGATATGAACGAAAAACGCAAGATCCAGGTGCTGTGCATCGACGATTCCGCACTGATCCGCAGCATTCTGAAGGAGATCATCAACGCCCAGCCGGACATGGAGGTGGTCGGCGTCGCGCCGGACCCGATCATCGCGCGCGACCTGATCAAGCAGACCAACCCTGACGTGCTGACCCTCGATGTCGAAATGCCGAAGATGGACGGCCTCGACTTCCTGGAAAAGCTCATGCGCCTGCGCCCGACGCCGGTGGTGATGATCTCGTCGCTGACCGAGCGCGGCTCCGAGGCCACGCTGCGCGCGCTGGAGCTGGGCGCGGTCGATTTCGTCGCCAAGCCCAAGCTGGGCATGCGCGACGGCATGAACGAATACGCCGACCAGATCGCCGACAAGATCCGCGCGGCGGCCCGGGCCCGGCTGCGTCCGCGCACGGCGTCGCCGGCCCCGGCCCCGGCCGCGGCGTCGCCGGCGCATGTCGTCCATACCGCCCACGCTGCTCATGCGCGTCCCGAGCACGACGCGGCGGCGGTGCCGGCGCCGGCCCGTACCCATTTCTCGTCGACGGAGAAGCTGATCATCGTCGGCGCGTCCACCGGCGGCACCGAGGCCATCAAGGATTTCCTGCTGGAGATGCCGCCCGACTGTCCCGGCATCCTGATCGTGCAGCACATGCCGGCCGGCTTCACCACGTCGTTCGCCAAGCGGCTGGACGGCCTGTGCCGCATCCGCGTCAAGGAGGCCGTGCACGGCGAGCGCGTGCTGCCGGGCCACGCCTACATCGCCCCGGGCGACATGCACCTGTCGCTGGGCCGCAGCGGCGCCAACTATGTGACCGAGCTGGACCAGAACCCGCCGGTCAACCGCCACCGCCCGGCGGTGGATGTGCTGTTCCGCTCGGCGGCGCGCAATGCCGGCGCCAACGCGCTGGGCGTGATCCTGACCGGCATGGGCAAGGACGGCGCCGCCGGCATGCTGGAGATGCGCAACGCCGGCGCCTACAACGTGGCCCAGGACGAGGCCTCCTGCGTGGTCTACGGCATGCCCAAGGAAGCCGTGGCCCATGGCGGCGTGCATGAAATCCTGCCGCTGCACCAGATCGGGCCGCACGTGCTGGCCAGGCTGTCGGCGCATGGCCGGGTGACCCGCGTGTAAGCGCGTTGCCGACAGCGTGGTCGCGGGCGCAGCGGTCGGGCGCCCGGATGGCCCCGCGCGCACCCGGTGGCACACGCCAGGCGGGCCGCGCTCAAGAATCGGGGCTGTGGGCCGATAAGACTGCCAGGTATGCCGAAAACCCCCCATTTCAGTTAGTTTGCGGAGATTGTGTCCATGGACAAGAGCCAGTACCGATTCCTCGTCGTCGATGATTTCCCGACGATGCGCCGGATCGTGCGTAACCTGCTCAAAGAGCTCGGTTTCGCCAACGTCGACGAGGCCGAGGACGGTGCCGCCGGCCTGGCCAAGGTCAAGGAAGGCCGGTTCGATTTTGTGATTTCGGACTGGAACATGCCCAACATGGATGGCCTGCAGATGCTGCAGGGCATCCGTGCCGATCCCAACCCCGGCATCAACAAGCTGCCGGTGCTGATGGTGACGGCCGAGGCCAAGAAGGAGAACATCATCGCGGCCGCCCAGGCCGGCGCCAACGGCTACGTGGTGAAGCCGTTCACCGCGGCCACGCTGGACGAAAAGCTGGGCAAGATCTTCGAGAAGATCGAAAAGGGGGCGTAATGAGCGAGATGAGCGACGGCGCCCGCGCAGGCGCCGACAAGACGGCTGCTGCACCGGAAGGGATGCCCGACATGCTGCAGCGGATCGGGCACCTGACCCGCATGCTGCACGAGAGCATGCGCGAGCTGGGCCTGGACAAGGGCGTGGAGAAGGCGGCCTCGGCCATTCCCGACGCGCGCGACCGCCTGAACTACATCGCCAACATGACCGAGCAGGCGGCCACCCGCGTGCTCAACGCCATCGACGCGGCGCGCCCGGTGCAGGACCAGCTCGAAGGCGAGGCCGAGGAGCTCGTCACGCGCTGGCAATCCTGGATGGACCGCCAGCTGGGCGATGATGAGATCCGCAGCCTGGTCGAGATCACCAATGGCTTCCTGCGCAGCGTCCCGCAAAAAACGCGCGACACCAACCATCAACTGATGGAGATCCTGATGGCCCAGGATTTCCAGGACCTGACCGGCCAGGTGATCAAGAAGGTGCTGGATGTCGTCCAACTGATCGAGAGCCAACTGGTGGGCATCCTGCTCGACAACGCGCCCGAGCATCTGCGCGTGGAGGTGGGGTCGTCCCTGCTCAATGGCCCGCAGATCAATCCTGATCATCCGGATGTGGTCGCCAACCAGGAGCAGGTCGACGATCTGCTGGCGAGCCTCGGCTTCTGATCCGGCTGCTGCCCGGCTTGCCGTGCCGCCCGACGCCCGCCTACCCGGCGGGCGTTGTCGTTTCCGGGCCCAGGCTCACGCCTCCTGCCGGTACGGCGTCATCGCTGCCTGGGCGGCCATGCGTACCGCCGCGTTGGCCGCGCCGAAGCCGGCGTAGCCGTCGCGCTGCACCAGCTCGAAGAAGAAGCGGTCGTGGAAGGGCACGGTGTAGGCGTGCAGGAATTCGCCGTGGGGGTCGCGGTCGTACAGCACCGCCGCGTCGCGCAGCGCCTCGACCTGTTCGGCGGACAGCGGGTGGCGCGCTTCGAGGTCGTCGTAGTAGTTCTCGGGAATGTGCAGCAGCCGCGCGCCGCCCTGCACCACATCGGCCAGCGTTTCCAGGATGCGCGGCGTGCCCAGCGCGATGTGCTGGATGCCCGCGCCGGCATAGGCCGACACCAGCCGCCCCGTCGACGTCCGCCCGCTTTCGCTCACCGAGAGCGGCAGGCGCAGCGCGCCGTCGGCGCTGACCATGGCGCGGCTGCGCACCAGGCCGTAGGGATCGGGAATCTCCTGCAGGGCCAGCGGTTGCAGGCCCAGCACGGCGCGGTAGAACAGCACGAAGGTGTCCATGCGGTGCGCGGGCAGCGCCTGGGCGATGTGGTCGAGGCGGTAGGGCGGCTCGTTGCCGGACTCGCCGGCTGCGGGCGGCGGCTTGAGGAGGAAATCGTCGTCGTAGATGGTGCGCGGGCCGTCGCCGTCCACCAGGTACATCAGCATGCCGTCGGGCGTGCGCAGCGCGGGGATGCGCCGCTCGTTGGCGCCGATGCGCTCCTGCCACTCGCGGCACAGCAGCGCGCGGGCGCGGGCCAGGGCGCGCCGGGCATCGTCCACGCGCAGTCCGATCGCGCACACCGACGGGCCGTGCAGCGCGAAATGCTCGGCGGCGGCGCTGTCCTGCTCGCTGTTGAGGATCAGGTTGACGCTGCCCTGCCGGTACAGGTCTACCGCCTTGGAGCGGTGCCGGCCGGCGTGGCGGAAGCCGAGCGCCTTGACCTGCGCGGCCAGCGCCAGCCCGGTGCGGTAGTCCACCGCAAACTCGAGGAACTCCACGCCGCCGAAGCGCGGCGGCGCCGGCAGGGTGTCGGCGCCGCATTCGGCCTCCAGCCAGATCAGCGAGCGCAGGCCGTCCATCGCGGTCTGGCGGGCCGGCGCGGCGCGGAATTCGTCGTTGAAGACCTCCAGCGACAGCGGCCCGCGATAGCCGCAGTCGATGACCTTGCGCGTGAAGGCGACGACCGGCAGTTCACCCTGGCCGGGGAAGTTGCGGTAGTGGCGGCTCCACGACAGCGCATCCATCGACAGGCGCGGCGCGTCGGCCAGCTGCACGAAGGCGAGCTTGTCGGCGCTCACGTCTTCCAGCCCGTCGAGCGTGTCGCCCACCGATAGCGTGTGGAAGCTGTCGAGGATCAGCCCCAGCGCCGGGTGGTCCGCCCGGCGGACGATCTCCCACGCCTGCCGCCAGCGGTTGACGTGGCGGCCCCACGCCAGCGCCTCGAAGCCGACCCGCAGCCCGCGCCGCGCCGCGCGCTCGGCCATCTCGGCGAGGTCGGCGGCGGCGCGCGCGGGGTCGGGCAGCGCGTGTTCCTGCGTGTTGCTGCACACCAGCACGAGGCCGGTGCCCAGTTCCTGCATCAGGTCGAACTTGCGCTCGGCGCGGGCCAGGGCGCGCTCGCGCAGCGCGTCGGGCATGCCTTCGAAATCCCGGAAGGGCTGGAAGAGGGTGATCTCCAGCCCCAGGTCGCGCACGATGCGGCGGACGTCTGCGGGGGTGCCGTCGAAGGTCAGCAGATCATGCTCGAACAGTTCGACGCCGTCGAAGCCGGCGGCCGCGGCGGCTTCCAGTTTCTCGGGCAGCGTGCCCGACAGCGACACGGTGGCGATCGATTTGCGGAAGGGAAAGGCAGGGGAAGGCATGCACAGGCTCCGTCAGAATTTGTGCCGCAGCCCCGCCATCACACCCAGCCGGCTGCTGTAGCCGAACAAGGGCGTGGCGAAGCCGGGCACTGAGGCGAGCGTCGCCCAGGCACCGCGCACCGAGGTGTAGTCGACGCTGGCGTAGACGTCGGTGCGTTTGGAGAGGCTGTAGTCGAGCGCGGCCGCGCCGGTGAAGCGGTTGCCGCTGTCGCCCTGGTGCCGGACGCGGTCGGCGGTGAGCGTGGTGATGAAGGCCAGCGCCGGCGTGAGCGGCACCCTGGCGCCGATGTAGACGGCGCGGTTGCGGTAGTCCGCCATGTCGAGCGCGCTGCTGGTGAAGCCGAAGTACAGCGTCGACTTGCCGAGCAGGTACGTGCCGCCCGCCGACCACACGTTCTGCCGGCTGGCCGGGATCGACAGGCCGAAGAAGCCGGTGGTGACGTCGCGCGACTGCTGGAACACGCCGGCCAGCATCAGCGGCCCCTGCGCATAGATGAGCGCGGCGGCCGCCGTCGACCCGGCGCGCGTGGAGCCCGGCACTTCGCCGAAGGTATAGGCGAGCTCGGTCTGCCACGGGCCCAGCGTGTAGGTGTACTTGAGCAGGTTGTCCTGGCGCAGGCCGGTGTAGTTGCCGCCCTGGTAGCCGACGATGGAGACGTTGGCCAGCGCCATGGCCTCGTAGCTGCTCATCACGTCGTGTGCCACGGTGTACTGGCGGCCCAGCGTGAGGGTGCCCCAGTCGCCCTTGAGGCCGACCAGCGCGGTGCGGCCGAACAGCCGTCCGCCCTGCAGGCTGGTGCCGGTGTCGGGGCTGAACCCGGACTCCAGCTGCGCGAAGGCCTTGCGGCCGCCGCCCAGGTCTTCATCGGCGCGCAGGCCCCAGCGGCTGCCGGTCAGCAGGCCCTCGGCCATCTGCAGCTTGCCCGAGCCGTTGGCGTTTTCGTGCGTGGTGTAGCGCACGCTGGTGTCGATCAGGCCGTACAGCGTCACGCTGCTCTGCGCGTGGGCCGTGCCCGCCAATGCCAGGGCGCCCGCGGCGCACATCCAGTGCTTCATCGTCTCCTCCTTGTATTGCGCCCGCATTTGTCGATTGACAGGCCGGCGTCTTGTGGTAACGTAAACGTACTAGTTCGTACAAAATGAGTCAAGCAAGCAATCCGCAGGAGACCAGACATGCATGACGACCTCCGCCCCTCGCTGCTGGCCGGGCTGATCGGCGCGGGCATCCAGCGCTCGCTGTCGCCGGCCATGCACCAGCAGGAAGGCGACGCGCAGGGGCTGCGCTACGTGTACAAGCGCATCGACCTGGAGGCGCTGGGCCTGACGCCCGATGCGCTGCCGGAACTGCTCACGGCCGCCGAGCGCTTCGGCTTCGCCGGGCTCAACATCACGCACCCGTGCAAGCAGCGTGTGCTGCACTATCTCGATGACCTGTCGGACGATGCCCGCGCGCTGGGCGCCGTCAACACCGTGGTCTTCGACAACGGCCGCCGCATCGGCCACAACACCGACTGGTGGGGCTTTGCCGAGAGCTTCAAGCGCGGCCTGCCCGGTGCGCCGATGGGGCAGGTGGTGCAGCTCGGCGCGGGCGGCGCCGGCGCGGCGGTGGCGCACGCGATGCTGACGCTGGGCGCGCAGTCGCTGACGCTGTTCGATGTGGAGCCGGAGCGCGCGCGGCAACTGGCCGCGTCGCTGTGCGGGCGCTTCGGCCCGGGCCGCGTGCAGGCCGGCACCGACCTGGCCGCGGCGATGGCGGCGGCCGACGGCATGGTCCACGCAACGCCCACCGGCATGGCCGGCCACCCCGGCCTGCCGCTGCCGCCCGATCTGCTGCAGTCGCGGCACTGGGTGGCCGAGATCGTCTACTTTCCGCTGGAGACCGAACTGCTGCGGCGCGCGCGCGCGCTCGGCTGCCGCACGCTCGACGGCGGCGGCATGGCCGTGTTCCAGGCGGTGGGCGCGTTCGAGCTGTTCACCGGCATCGCGCCGAATGCGCACCGGATGCTGGCCCACTTTGCCGCGCTGCAGGATGCCGAGGCAACGGCGCATGCCGGCGCCACAGACCCTCACGGCGTCGCGCGACCGGGCATCGGTCTCGCTGCCGTTGCGCTCGGACGCTGAGTTTGTTCGCGGCCGTCGCCGACGGCTGCGCGCGAATGCCGTGGCCAACCGGCCTCGGCGTGGGTGAGGCCCGCTTGCCGCGGGCCCCGCACCCGAACCCAAAAAAGCCAAGAGGCCGGACACCGGCCCGACAGGAGACTGAAGTGACATCCATTCTGGTATTGAACGGCCCCAACCTGAACCTGCTCGGCACCCGTGAACCCGCCATCTACGGCCACGAAACGCTGGCCGACGTCGAGCGCCTCTGCCGCGAGGAGGGCGAGCGCCTCGGCCATGCCGTCGCCTGCCGGCAGTCCAACCACGAAGGCCAACTGATCGACTGGATCCACGAAGCCGGCCAAGCCTGCGCGCGCGGCGAGCTGCTCGGCATCGTGCTCAACGCCGGGGCGCTGACGCACACCTCGCTGGCGCTGCACGACGCCATCAAGGGCGCCAGCGTGCCGGTGATCGAGTACCACATCTCGAACGTGCATGCGCGCGAGCCTTTTCGCCACCACTCGTGGATCGCGCCGGCGGCCCGCGCGGTGATGGCGGGGCTCGGTGTGGCGGGCTATGCGCTGGCGCTGCGCGCGCTGGTGCTGGTCGCGCCGCCGCGTCAGGCGGCTTGATTCCCGGCGCCCGGCGCGCCACGCTTCCCTTCAACGACAGAACGACGGGGCCCACCCCGCACGGACGGAGACAACCATGTCCATCAACAAGGAAACGCTGCCGCTGGCGGCATGCGGCACGTCCATCGGCGACAAGATCCGCGCGGCGCTTGCCGTCGGCCGCGTGCGCTGGAGCATGCTGGCGCTGGTGTTCTTTGCCACCACGCTCAACTACATCGATCGGGCGGCGCTCGGTGTGCTGCAGCCCATCCTCTCCCAGGCCATGCACTGGACGGCGGAGGACTACGCCAACATCAACTTCTGGTTCCAGGTCGGCTATGCGATCGGGTTTGCCGCGCAGGGCCGCTTCATCGACAAGGTGGGCGTGCGGCGCGCCTTCCTGCTGGCGGTGCTGCTGTGGAGCGTGGCGGCCGGCGCGCACGGGCTGGTATCGTCGGCGGTCGGCTTCATGGTCTGCCGCTTCTTCCTGGGCCTGACCGAGGCGGCCAACTACCCGGCGTGCGTGAAGGCCACGCGGCTGTGGTTCCCGGCCGGCGAGCGCGCCATGGCCACCGGCATCTTCAACGCGGGCACCAACGTCGGCGCCATGCTCACGCCGCTGATGCTGCCGCTGATCCTGCAGGTGTGGGGCTGGCGCGCGGTGTTCTTCGTGGTGGCGGCGCTGGGCATCGTCTGGGCGGTGTTCTGGCTGCGCAACTACTTCAACCCGGATGCGCATCCGGGCGTGGGCGCCGCGGAGCTGGCCTACATCCGCGAAACCGCCGAGCCGCCGGCGCAGCGGGTGCCGTATGCGCGCATCCTGCGCATGCGCGGCACCTGGGCGTTCGCGCTGGCCTTTGCGATCACCGCGCCGGTGTTCTGGTTCTACCTGTACTGGCTGCCGCCGTTCCTGAACCAGCAGTACAAGCTGGGCATCAGCGTCACGCAGATCGGGCTGCCGCTGCTGGTGATCTACTTCACGGCGGACATCGGCAGCATCGCGGGCGGGGCGCTGTCGTCGTGGATGATCGGGCGGGGCATGGCGGCGGTGCGCGCCCGGCTGCTGTCGATGCTGATCTGCGCGCTGTGCATCGTGCCGGTGGTGCTCGCGGTGTCGGCCGACAGCCTGTGGGAAGCGGTGATCGCCATCGCGCTGGCGGTGGGCGCGCACCAGGCCTGGACGGCCAACATCTGGAGCCTGGTGATGGACTACACGCCCAAGCAGGTGGTCAGCTCGGTGTTCGGCTTCGGCGGCATGGTGGGCGCCGTCGGCGGGATGTTCATGACGCAGCTGGTCGGCTATGTGCTGACCGTCACGCACAACCGCTACGAAGTGCTGTTCATCATGATCCCCAGCCTGTACTTCATCGCGCTGACGTGGCTGCATTTCATGGCGCCGCGCCGGGTGGAGCAGGACGCCTGAGTGCCCGGGACCGCTCCGCCGCTCAGGCGGTGGCGGGGCCGCCGTCCTCCAGGTAGCGGATGACGGCATCGCACAGCATCTGCTTGTGGCGCGCCCGGGTCTTGGGCGTGCCCAGCTTCTGGCCGAAGGCCGTCTCCAGCGTGGCGCGGTTGGACACCCGGAAGAAGCAGAACGACGTGATCAGCAGGTGCAGGTCCAGCGCCTGCACGTCGGCGCGAAACCGGCCCGCCGCGCGCCCGCGCTCCAGCAGCGACTGGATGGTCTCGACGATGGTCACGTTCAGGTTGGCGATGGTCTTCGATTGCGCCAGGTGCCGCGCGTTGTGGATGTTCTCCACCGCCACCAGCCGGACGAACTCCGGGTGGCTTTCCTCGTAGTCGAAGGTGGCGCCGATCAGCGCGCGCATGGCCGCCTCGGGGTCCATGTCGGAGAGCTGCAGCGAGCTCTCGAACGCGCGGATCTCTTCGTATTTCTTCTCCAGCACGGCCAGGTACAGCCCTTCCTTGCTGCCGAAGTAGTAATAGATCATGCGCTTGGTGGTGCGCGTGCGCTCGGCGATCATGTCGACGCGCGCGCCGCTGAAGCCCTGCTCGGCGAACTCCTCGGTGGCGACGGCGAGGATGTCGGCGCGGGTGCGTTCGGGATCGTTCTTGCGCTTGGGGCGGGCGGGGGCCGCGGTGTCGGCGGGTTGGGCCATGGTGGGTCGGATCGTACGGGAGCCGCGTGGCATTGGAACTAACCGGCGAGTATAACGGCCGCATCCGCCAGGGTGCTGCCGGGGTGGCCTGGCCGATGCCGGCTTTTTGCCGATAAGCCGGCTCCGGAGGGGCTTTTTCCGCGCTTCGGTGGGGCGGCGGGGGTTCGATAATGCGACCGTCGGCCAGTGGGCCGGCGCGTTGTTCCGTGTTCCCGTTCCCTAGCCCCGCGCAGCCCCGGCATGTCCGAAGACAGCGATCTCGAAAAGACCGAACCCGCCTCAGCGAGGCGCCTCGAGCAGGCGCGCGAGGAAGGCGACGTTCCCCAATCGCGGGAGCTGGTCTCGTTCGTCCTGCTGGCGACCGGCGCGCTCGGGCTGTGGGTGATGGGCGAGTCGATCGTGCGGACGGCGTCGTCGTTCCTGGCGCGCTGCCTGGAGTTCCACCGCTACGACTACACCCGCGCGCAGGAGCAGTGGCAGTACGTCGGCGCCCAGTTCGGCCCGCTCGCCATGGTGCTGGCCGGGCTGATCCTGATGCTGGTGCTGGCGGCGCTGTCGCCGCTGGCGCTGACGCGCGGGGCGGTTTCCTTCAAGCCGCTGACACCCGACATCACCCGGCTGATCGGGATGCACGGTCTCAAGCGCATGTTTTCCGTGCAGGGGCTGCTGGAGCTGCCGCGCCTGCTGGCCAAGCTGGTGCTGGTGGGCGGCGTCGGCTGGTGGCTGATCCTGCACTATCGCGATGACTTCGTGGAGCTGCCGCGCCAGGACCTGGTTGCCGGCATGCGCGACACCATGCACGTGGCCGGCGTGGCCTTCCTGTGCATGGCCGGCGTGATGCTGCTGGTGGCGGCGGTGGATGTGCCGCTGGCGCTGTGGCAATACGCCCGCAAGCACCGCATGACCAAGGAAGAGGTGCGCAAGGAGCACCGCGAGTCCGAAGGCGACCCGCAGCTCAAGGGCCGCATCCGCGCCATGCAGCGCCAGGCGGCCCAGCGCCGCATGATGGCCGACCTGCCCAAGGCGGACGTGATCGTCACCAACCCGACGCACTATGCGGTGGCGCTGCGCTACTCCGAGCAGGAGGGCGGCGCGCCGCGCGTGCTGGCCAAGGGCGCCGACATGGTGGCCGCCAAGATCCGCGAGCTGGGCGCCGAGCACAAGATTCCCATGCTCGAAGCGCCACCCCTGGCGCGTGCGCTGTACCGCCACACCGAGATCGGCCACCAGATTCCGGCGGCGCTGTATGCGGCCGTGGCCGAGGTGCTGGCCTACGTCTACCAGCTGCGCCGCGTGCGCACCCACGGCGGCCGCGCGCCGGTGCGGCCCACCGACCTGCCGGTGCCGGCCGACATGGACCCGGGGCCGCAGCCGGGCCCGGACGACGATCCGGACACGGCCTGAGCCGCGCGCGGCGCTGACGGTCGCGGCGGCACCGACGGCCGCTTCCGTACCCTCCAGTTGTGGGGTATATCGCAGAAAAGCCACCTTTTGGGTGGCTTTCTCACGCCTTCGATCAGGCGCACTCCCCGGCAAGATGGCATCCATCGAAAAGCCGCGCCGCCACCGGCGCCGCCACAGATCCCCCAGCCGACGCCCGTAACCGATCGATGAACGCCGCACTGCTCCGAGTTTCAGACTTCCTGCGCCAGGGCGATTACCGCTCCGCCGCCGGCCCGGTGCTGATCATGCTGATCCTGGCGATGATGGTGCTGCCGCTGCCGCCGATGGTGCTGGACCTGCTGTTCACCTTCAACATCGCGCTGTCGATCATCGTGCTGCTGATCAGCATGCACACGCTCAAGCCGCTCGATTTCTCGTCGTTCCCCAGCATCCTGCTGATCACCACGCTGATGCGCCTGTCGCTCAACGTCGCCTCGACCCGCGTGGTGCTGATGGAGGGCCACACCGGCCCGGACGCCGCCGGCAAGGTGATCGAGGCCTTCGGCCACTTCCTGGTGGGCGGCAACTACACCGTCGGCATCGTGCTGTTCGTCATCCTGATCATCATCAACTTCATGGTGATCAGCAAGGGCGCGGGCCGCATCGCCGAAGTCAGCGCGCGCTTCACGCTCGATGCGATGCCCGGCAAGCAGATGGCCATCGATGCCGACCTCAACGCCGGCCTGATCCGCGAAGACGAGGCCCGCCGCCGCCGCCAGAACATCGCCCAGGAGGCGGAGTTCTTCGGCTCCATGGACGGTGCCAGCAAGTTCGTGCGCGGCGATTCGGTGGCCGGCATCGCCATCCTGCTGATCAACATCGTGGGCGGCCTGGCGGTGGGCGTGCTGCAGCACGGCATGGACGTCGGCCACGCGGCCACCAACTACACGCTGCTGACCATCGGCGACGGCCTGGTCGCGCAGATTCCCGCGCTGGTGATCTCCACCGCGGCCGGCATCATGGTCAGCCGCGTCTCCACCGACAAGGACATCGGCCAGCAGCTCTCCACCGAGCTGTTCGGCATGCCGGCCGTGCTGCTGACCACCGCCGGCGTGATCGGCCTGCTGGGCCTGGTGCCGGGCATGCCGCATTTTCCGTTCATCCTGTTTGCCGGCCTGCTGGGCTACACCGGCTGGCATCTGAAGAAGAAGCGCGAGGTGCCGGCGGTTCAGCCGGTGCTGCAGGCCATCGCCCCGGTCGATACGCCCGAAGCCAGCTGGGACGACGTGGCCTGGGTGGACGTGCTGGGCCTGGAGATCGGCTACCGCCTGATCCCGCTGGTCGACAAGAGCCAGGACGGCGAGCTGCTGCGCCGCATCAAGGGCATCCGCAAGAAGTTCACGCAGGACATGGGCTTCCTGGCACCGGTGGTGCATATCCGCGACAACCTGGAGCTGGGCCCGTCGTCGTACCGCATCACGCTCAAGGGCGTGGAGATCGGCCAGGGCGAGGTGCAGCAGGGCAAGTTCCTGGCCATCAACCCGGGCGGGCAGGCGGGGTATTCGGGCACGCAGCTGCCGGGCATTCCTACCGTGGACCCGACCTTCGGCCTGCCGGCCCTGTGGATCAGCGCCGACGTGCGCGACCGCGCCCAGGCCGAGGGCTACACCGTGGTCGATTGCAGCACGGTCATCGCCACCCACGTCAATCAGTTGATTTACACCCATAGCACCGAGCTTCTCGGCCGTTTGGAAGTGCAGCAGTTGCTCGATCATCTGGCCAAGGAAGCACCGAAGCTGGTCGAAGACGTCTGCCCCAAGCTGTTGCCCGTCGCGACCGTGCAGAAGGTGCTGCAGAACCTGCTGGACGAAGGCCTGCACATCCGCGATATCCGCACCATCGTCGAGACGCTGGCGGAGCACGGAGGCCGGACCCAGGACCCCGCCGAACTCACCGCCGCCGTGCGGATCGCGCTGGGCCGGGCCATCGCCCAGCATCTGTTTCCGAACAAGACCGAAATGCAGGTCGTCACGCTCGAACCGAATCTGGAGAACATCTTGCTGCAAAGCGTCGTTGGCGGAAACGCCGGCCCGATCGAACCGCAACTCGCCGACTCGCTGCTGCAGGCGGCCACCGATTCGTCGCGACAGTACGAGCAGCAGGGCCAGACCGGCGTGCTGCTGGTGCCGCCCGCGCTGCGGCCGATGCTGGCCCGCCTGTTCAAGCGTGCCGCACCCAGCCTGCGCGTGCTGTCGCACGCAGAAATTCCCGATCACCGCACGATTAAAGTTGTCGCCATGCTTGGAGGCCGCGCATGAAGATGCATCGATTCACCGGACTGACCTCGCGCGATGTCCTGCGCAAGGTGCGCGACCAGCTGGGCGACGGCGCGCTGATTCTCTCGAACCGCGCCATCCCCGGCGGCATCGAGGTCATCGCAGCCTCCGACTCGCATCTGGATGCGCTGATCGATACGCAGTCCACGGCACCCAGGGCGGCCCAGCGCCGGCCGGTGATGCCCGCGCCGATTCCCGAGCCGGCCCCGGCCGCCGACAGCGCCGCACCCGAAGTGGCCGCGGCCGCAACGGCGGCACAGGCCTCGGCCGATGCGCCGACGCTCAACGCGCTGGCCCGCCTGCGCAACCGCTTTGCCGGCGCGCGCCGCACCGCCGCGCACGAAGAGGCGGACGCCGCCAAGCCCGCAGCCGGCCGCAAGGTGCAGACCCGCGTGGACGACGACGTCTCGCTCGACGCCGCGGCCGAGGAGCCGCTGGCCGCATCCACCCGCGTGCTGGCCGGCCTGCTGATGGACCACGCCAACGACGACGCGGCCCAGACGCTGGCCAGCACCGCCCAGTTCATCGCACGCCGCACCCTGGCCGCCGACGAGAGCGAGCCGCCCGTGCAGCGCGCGGCCACGGCCCGCGAGCCGCGCTCGCTGCGCAGCTTCGCCGAGCGCGTCGAGGCCCAGGCCCGCGCCGCGCGCGCCGAACAGGCCGCGGCCGAGCAGGCCCGGCAGCAGCCGGTCGCGGCGGCGCAGCCCGAGACCCGCAAGCCCTCCGACGTCTTCGTGCGCATGGAGGAGCCGGTGGCCCGCGCCGACGCGCCGTACGACGATCTGAGCCTGCCGCGCCCGGAAATCCAGGCCAGCTTCAAGGCCGATTTCAAGGCCGATTTCAAGGCTGACTTCAAGGCAGAGACCGACGCCATGACCCGCCGCATGGTCGGCGAGATCGAAGTCCTGAAGAGCACGCTCACCGACGCGATGTCGAGCCTGGCCTCGCTGGGCGTCAAGCTGGGCGACCCGGTGCGCACGCGCCTGTTCCAGACCATGCTGAACGCCGGCTTCTCGGCGCAGCTCACGCGCTATGTGCTGGACAACATGCCGCAGCACGGCACGTATGACAGCGCGCTGGACTTCGTGCAGCGCGCCCTGGAGAAGAACCTGACGGTGGTGCCCAACGAGAACAGCCTGCTCGACCAGGGCGGCGTGTTCGCCCTGATGGGCCCGACCGGCGTGGGCAAGACCACCACCACCGCCAAGCTGGCCGCGCGCTTCGTGCTGCGCCACGGCGCCTCGCGCGTCGCGCTGCTCTCGACCGACAGCTACCGGATCGGCGGCCACGAGCAGCTGCGCATCTACGGCAAGATCCTGGGCGTCACGGTGCACGCCGTGAAGGACGCGCAAGACCTGAGCCTGGCGCTGGGCGACCTGCGCGAGAAGCACGTGGTGCTGATCGACACCATCGGCATGAGCCAGCGCGATCGCGCCGTCTCCGAGCAGATGGCGATGCTGCATGCCGTGGGCCCGTCGATCAAGCGCCTGCTGCTGCTCAACGCCACCAGCAACGGCAAGACGCTGGACGAAGTGGTGAGCGCCTACCGCGACGCCAACCTCGCCGGCTGCATCCTCACCAAGATCGACGAGGCCGCTTCCGTCGGCCACGCGATGGACGCGATGATCCGCCACCGCCTGCCGCTGCACTACGTGTCGTACGGCCAGCGCGTGCCGGAAGACATCGCCGTGCCCAACAAGAAGATGCTGATCCATCGCACGTTCCGGACCAGCGCCGAGCAGTCGTCGTTCGCGCTGGACTCGGATGAATCGCTGCTGGTGGCCCAAGGCCCCGCGCGGAGCCGCGAACCCGGTCTGACTGCGTTCGACTTTGCCTGACGCGGGAGGGCGAGCATGACGACGTCATTCGCCAAGGACCAGGCCGATGGGCTGCGCCGCTTGCTCGGGCAGTCGTCGTGCCGCCATGTGCTCGTGATCGCCGGCGAGGAGCAGGTCGACGACGTGGTCGACAACCTGCGCGCCGCGCTCACCACCATGGGCCGCAATACCGCCGTGGTGAGCGCGCCGACCATCCTCGCGCTCGACGGCGTGCTCGAGCAGCACGACGCGGAGGCCGATGTGACGCTGGTCGCCGCGCATTTCGGCATCCGCGCCCTGAGCACCGTGGCGCAGGCCTGCGACGACGTCCTGCTGATCTTCCCGGAGGCGCCCGAGGGCATCAAGGCCGCCTACACGCTGCTCAAGAAGACGGCGGTGCTGCAGGGCAGCAAGGGCGGCAGCGGCATCCGCACCGTGGTCAGCGGCGCGCGTTCGGTCGATTCCGCCGTGCGCGTGTTCGGCAACCTGTCGAACACCGTCGGCCAGTACCTGAATACCCGCATCGATTTCGCCGGCTACATCCCCGATGACCGGCATATCGAGCTGGCGCTGTCGCTCGGCAAGCCCGTCGTCAGCGCGTTCCCCGCATCGCCTTCGGCCATGGCCTTCCGCCAGCTGGCCGAGGAGATGCTGAGCTGGGCCAGCGTCGAGGCCCAGCCCGGTTCCGACGCACCGCCGGCGTCAGGGGTGGCCATATCGGCGCAGGATCCGGCGCATGCGCCGGCGCAGACAACGTCGATCCCTACGCCCCACGCCACCGCGTGCGCGGCCGAGATGGTTTATTGAGGGCGCATCATGCAAGACGCGCCAAAGGCAGGCATGGACATGTATACCGCTACCGGTCGCAAGACCAAGTCCGACGAGATGGCCGCGTACGCGCCGCTGGTGCGCCGCATCGCCAACCAGATGATGGTGAAGCTGCCGGCCAGCGTCGAGCTCGACGACCTGATCCAGGCTGGCATGATGGGGTTGCTCGACGCGCTGTCGCGCTACGAAGAAACCCAGGGCGTGCAGTTCGAGTTCTATGCCGCCCAGCGCATCCGTGGCGCCATCCTGGACGAGCTGCGCGGCTCGGACTGGCTGCCGCGCGGGCTGCGCCGCAACGCGCGCACCATCGAGCAGGCGATCCAGAAGCTGCAGCAGCAGAAGGGCCGCGCGCCGACCGAGACCGAGATTGCCGCCGCCCTGAACATGTCGCTGGCCGACTACCAGAAGCTGCTGGTGGAGCTGCAGGGCAGCCAACTGCTGTACTACGAAGACTTCGACCGCGAAGACGCCGACGCCTTCATCGAGAACCGCGCCCCCGAGAACGACGCGACGCCGCTGGACCAACTGCTCGACCACGATCTGCGCGAGTCGGTGGTCGCCGCCATCGAGGCGCTGCCCGAGCGCGAGAAGCTGATGATGAGCCTGTACTACGAGCAGGACCTGAACCTGCGCGAGATCGGCGCCGTGATGGGCGTGTCGGAATCGCGCGTGTGCCAGATCCACAGCCAGGCCATCGCCCGCATCCGCTCGCGCCTGCGCGAGCGGGCCTGGCTGCCGACGCCGGGCTGAGCCGGCGCCTTGCGCCTCACCGCCAGTGGTCTACTGCGCGGCCAGCGAGTCGACTCGCGGCCGCGCTTTTTGTTGCTCGGCCGGGGTCAGCAGGCGTGCTGCCTGGGCGTCCCACACGCGCGTCTCGCCGTGGCGGAACAGGACGAAGCGCTCGGCGTCGATGTCGCGCGCGCGCAGCGCGTTGGCCAGGTCGGCGATGGGCTGGTCGAGCGGCTCGTCGGTCAGGGGAAAGGTGCCCCAGTGGATGCCGACCGCATGCCGAGCGCCGATATCCTGCATCACCTGCACCGCCTCGGCCGGGTCGATGTGCTGCGTCTTCATGAACCAGCGCGGCTCGTAGGCACCCACGGCGATCGCCGCCACGTCGAAGTGGCCGAAGCGGGCCCCGATGTCGCGGGTGTCCTGCGAATAGCCGAGGTCTCCGGAAAACCAGAAGCGCAGCTGCGGATGCAGCAGCGCCCAGCTGCCCCACAGCGTGCGGTTGCGGTCGTACAGCCCACGCGCGGACCAGTGCTGCACGGCGCAGAAATGCACGCTGAACGGGCCGAAGCGCGCTTCGGTGTCCCAGTCGAAGGCGCGCACGTTGACGTGCTCGCCCGACAGGCGCGTGCCGCGCACGTGGCGCTTGAACCAGCGGTCGATGCCCAGCGGCACGAAGAACATCGGCGCGCCGCCCGGCTGCCGCATCAGCGCGCGCACGCTGGCGCGGCAGAGGTGGTCGTAGTGGTTGTGCGAGAGCAGCACCAGATCGATGTGCGGCAGCTGCGCGAGCGACAGCCCCGGCGGCTGGTGCCGGCGCGGGCCGGCGAACGGCAGCGGCGAGGCGCGCTCGCCGAACACCGGATCGGTCAGCACGTTCAGGCCGTCGATCTGCAGCAGCAGGGTCTCGTGGCCGATCCAGGTCACCTGCGGCACGGCGCTCGGCCCGCGGATGGCCGCCAGATCGGGCGGCACGCAGGACAGATCGGCGGTGGGCGGCTTGGGCAGGCCGAGGCGGCGGCGCTCGCGCATCCATTTCCAGGCGCTGCCGTTGCTGTCGCGGGGGGCGTGGGGGTAGCGGTTGCGGAAGCCGTCGGGGGTGTGGTGGGGCTTGGACGGCTCGTAATCGGGGTTCTTCATGGTGTCGCGGGCAGTGGGCGGACCGGACAAGTGGGGCGTCCGGGCCATGCATCAATACTGCCACTTCAACGGCCGCGACGTGCAAGTAGCGCTTGCACCACCTGAACCACCTCGACCAGTGGGGCTGCGGCCGGTGAGGTCAGCCGGTTTTCCATTTGCCCCTGGTCGGGTCGTAGCCGTCGGGAACAGGCGCGGCTCCGGCATCTGCGGATGTTGCACCGTGGCTTTGCGCCGGTTCCGGTTCTGACGTGGAGGCCGGCGCGTCGGGGATCACCCAGTCGGCGTCATCCCCGGCCAGCGCACCGTCGATCGCATGCGCACGCATTTGCGCTACCGCGGTGTCGTAGTCTTGCTTCACCTTGTCCGCGTCGTCGCGGTATTGCTGGTCGCTCAGTGTTTCCAATGTCGCGTCCAGCGTTGCAAGCTCGCGTTGCGCTGTCGCTTGCAGTGGCTTGGCCAAGTGGGCCAGGCGGGCGGAGAGCACTGCCTGCGCAGCTTCGCCGCCATGGCGCTCCAGGAACCGAACGATGGCGTGGCCAGCGGGCTGCCCGGGCGCGCGCGATGGATGGCAGGCCTCGGCAATGGCCTCGGCGGTGGCCATGACAGCGTTCCGGTGCACGTGAAGATCATCCATGCCGAAGAGGTGTTCCGGGAACAGTTCCGGCACCGCCAGTCCTCTGCGCACCAGGGCGGCCTGCACCGCATGGCAGCCGGCCAGCATGAGCTCGCCCAGGCGCACCCCGACCCGGTCGTCGCACGCGGCATTGGCTTCGTACGCGGTCTGGGCCAGTGCCGTGCGCAGGGTTGCGCTGGAGGCAAGGTTGTCGGCGTAGACGCGCAACTCGGGCGCGATTGCGGAACCCGCGGGCGTCCGGGCAGCGGCAAAGGCGCGTGCAAGGATGTGCGAGACCTCGTCCGCCATGTCCATGCCCATGGTGTTGACGAACAGGCCCGAGGCGTTCCAGTCGAAGCGCGCCGCCGCGGAGTCCGGCGCGCAGAATCCCTTGACCACCTGATCGAGGGCCTGGCCTCGCAGTTCGGGATGCCGCAGTCCTTCGGCACCGGCCCGGATGGCTTGCAACTGCCCATGCACAATCGCCCAGGTCAAGGGCACATTAGCGAGAGCGAGGCCCAGCGCCGCCTTGTCGAGGCCGTAACCCGGGAGGTGCCGGTGAGCAAGGAAACCGGCCGAGGCGACGGCACTCACCGTTGCCTGGACGTGGGATAGCGCCCGCAGCGTGGCGGGTCTGCGCCAGGCCGGCACGACGGGAGGCGCGGCAATGGCGCCCGCTCGGGGCGGTTCAGCCTGGGGCGCGGGCGGGTCGATGTCGATGGCGTGATGGTCCGGACGCATGGCGCCGGGGGCGGCGCCGCGGTGCAGCGGGGCGCGCCTGCGCAAGTCCGGGGCGGCGGGTGGGGCGATGTGCGTATCCGCTCCGGGCGGGTCGATGTCGATGACATGGTGATCCGGGCGGGCGGCCTCGCCGGCGGGGGCCATGGTGCGTGGCCGCAAGGCCTCGATCGCCCGCGACGCGGTTCGTGCCGCCGGCCGGGCCGGTTGTGGCGGGCGGGCGCGCGCGGCATCGGCGCCATCGCGGGCTGCGGGTTCATCCGGTGCGGAGAGGGGGCGCGCGGTTGCGCCGGAACGGCTTGGGATCGAAGGCATCGTGCAGCGAAGTGACGGGCGGCGGGCGGCCTGTAGGATGATGAAACGGGGCTGCAATATAGGGGCCATCCGACCGTTGCCAAGCCGGTGATGCGAAATCAAGCGGCCATGCCCGAAGCCTGGCAGCGGGCCACGCCCATCACGCGCGCCGCGCCCCTCCGGTGCGGCCGCGCGCTGCGATGAGCCGGCGCAACCTCACGCGGCGTTTCAAGGAATGGACCGGCACGACCGTCGGGCAATGGCTGCTCGGGCAGGGGCTGGCCCATGCGCAGGGCATGCTGGAGACCACGCGTCCGCCGATCGACGTGATCGCGCAGCACGCGGGCTTGGGCAGCGCGGTGTCGCTGCGGCGGCATGTCAGCCGCGCGTATCACACCTCGCCTAGCGCATATCGCGCGCTGTTCGCGCAGACGTGATGCCGGGCATCACTGGCCGAGCTCGTGACCGATGATGCCACCGGCCACCGCACCGCCGATGGTGCCGGCCGGGCTATGCGTCACTTCATGGCCGATCACGCCGCCGGCCACGGCGCCGCCGAGCGTGCAGGCCGTCAGCATCGGCAGCAGCGCGGCTGCGATGGCGGCCAGGATCGTTTTCCAGTGCTTCATGATGGGCTCCCGAGGATCGCTGCGGCGCGGCAGGCGCGCACGCGGCGGGTGCCTACCGTCGAGCAAGCGGCATGCCGCTGCCCGCGCCGGGGCACCGCCGGGAGCGGAAGGGCCCGCTCGCTTACATGAACAGCGGATAGGCGTGCGACAGCGCGATCACCACCACCTGCGCCACCACCAGCAGCACCAGCGGCGACAGGTCCAGGCCGCCCATCGGCGGCAGCACGCGGCGGATGGGGCGCAGCAGCGGGTCGATCAGCGTATTGAGCACGGCGGCCATGGGCGCATGCGGCGCCACCCACGACAGGATCGCCGAGACGATGGTGATCCACACCAGCACGTTGAACCCCCACTTCAGCACCGTGAACAGCGCCGCCAGGAAACCGAACGGCAGCAGGCCCAGCGGGCTCGCTCCGAGTGCTGCCACCAGCAGCACCAGGTAGGCCAGCGCCGTCAGGTAGGCCGCCACCAGCGATGACCAGTCGATGTAGCCCGTGGCCGGGATGATCCGCCGCAGCGGGTGCACCAGCCAGCCCGTCAGCTGGAAGATGGACTGCGACAGCGGATTGCGCGGCGACAGCCGCACCGCCTGCGTCCACGCGCGCAGCAGCAGCGCGGCGCCGAACAGGGTGAAGAGGGTGTCGAGCAGAAAGCGCGTGATGTCGCCGAACATGCGTCCGGTTCTCCTATGGTCGGTGGTGCGGAGCCCCTTGCGCGGACGATGGCCGCGCGGGCCGCGTATTGTCGCATGGGCGCCGTCGAGGCGGCGGGGGGCGGTAAGGCAAAACGTATGGAATGTGCAGGGTCGGGGCACCCCGTGTGCGGTGCCGCCAATGCTGCGCCGCCGCATGGGATCGACGATCGCCGATCGGCGGAGGCGGTTCGCGCGGGCCCGCAGATTTTCGTTTCCGGACGACCCTGGCCCGGCGGCGCCGAGCATGATGCCTGCCATCTTCGCCGAGTGAGCCGGTCCATCCAGGCCATGAAAGTCAATCCACCCGCTTCGCCGGGCGCGTCCGTTTCTTCGCCGTCCGCGGTGCAGGAGGCCGCCGGCACGCAGCCGGCTACCGAGCCCTCCGCCAGCCGCGCGCACGCGGCCGGCAGCCCGTTGGCCTCGCTCGCGGAACTGAGCCAGACCCGCCGCGCGGGCGTCAAGCGGCCCGCAGGCGACGACGGCGCCGGCAGTTCCAGCGAGCCGCCGCGCAAGATGCCGCGGCGCTCGGTCAAGTTTGCCATGTCCTTTCGGGACGGGGCGCCCCGGCGTCCGGCGCTGGCCAGGCACTCCGCCACCGATGCCGAGCAAGCCGACATCAACCGGCAGATCGAGACCAATCAGCGCGCGTTTCTCGTGCAGAAGCTGGAGGCGAAGCAGCCGGTCGTGCGCTTGCTGCAAAGCGAGCTTGGCGCCGAAATTGCCCGGCATCTGCCCGCGCAAGACCAGCATCGGCTCGACGCGACCCTGGCGCGTTCGCCCGAGGCGCGCTACGAGCATGCGCGCCTGCTGCCGCCGCAGATGGGCGGCGCGTATCTGAACCGCGACGAAGAGGCGCTCGCGCTGGCGCTGGCGGAGACCGATTCGCACGGCGCGCCGCTCAGCGCCGATGCACGCCTGGACCGGGCCGGCTGGCTGCTGCTGGCGGGAACGCGGGCCGCGGCCTTGCCGGACGTCCAGTTGATCGGAAGGATGCGCCGCGCGGTGAGGCAGGCCAGGGTCACGCTGTTCCAGACGTTCGATCGCGCGGGGCCGGCAGCGCAGGCCGAGGCGCTGCGCCGGCTGATTGGGGCGTGCGCCTATGCCGGCTCGCAGGCCGACGCCCTGCGCTGGACGCGGGAGGCGCTTGGCGAGCAGCGCTTCTACAGCCTGCCGCCGGGCGAGCGTGCGGATGCCCTGGCCGAGCTGGCCGAGCATCTCGACAACGCCGAAGCGATGGAGTGGGACCGGCTGGATGACTTCACCGATCTCGCCATGTGGGCCGAGCACGAACGCACGCTGGCGCGGCTGCACACGAACGGGCTCGCGAGCACCCTGCCCATGATGCTCGACGCGGCTCGCCGGATCGGCCCGATGCCGTCCGACGCCGCGGAGCTTCTCATGCAGTCGGTCGTCAACATGGCCCGGCGCTCGATGCCGGCCCCGGCGACGCAACAGGTGATGCTCGATCTCTTCAGCATCCTGCTGCCGCATCTCCAGGGCAATGCGCGCGCCGACGGGGGCGCAAGGCTGATGGCGATGCTCCCGGAACTCCCCGCGATCGGCGATCAGCTCCGCCTGTTCAACGGGATCCTGCGGCGCCCTCCCGGCACCCCGCCTTCCGAGAACCGGTTGTCGCACCTGGATGTCGCCGGGCAATACGCGCTGATGCAGGCCGTTTTCAGCCAGCTGGCCAACATGGGCGAGCACGTCATGCGCGAGGAGGCGATGAAGCTGCTCGACAACCAGCTGGCGCCGGGCCGGCTCGGTCGCTTTCCCGGCGCGGCGCTGGAATCCCTGCTGACCGATGCGGCGAGGCTGCCCGTGCCCGCGAGCAGCCGGCCGCAACTGCTGTCGATCGTCGAGCGCGCGCTCGAGGCGCTGCCCGGTGAGCGCATCGCCCGGCCGCTGCGCAAGCTGCTGGAGCGGGCCATTCAGCCGCCCGCGTGGCATCTGGACGCGCGCGAGGCCGCCGCGTGGCACGACATCTCTCCACGGCTGATGCAGGCCTGGCATCACCTGCTGCCCCGCTTGCCGGCCGTCCAGCGTGCCGATGCACTTGCATTTGCGGTCACCAGGGTCCCCGGCCTGCTGCCGCTCGCCCTGGGTCAGCTGGCCGCCGTGACGGTCGATGAGCACCGGGCCATGCTGCGTGGCATCGAGGATCCATTGCGCACGGCCTTTGCCGACACCATCGCGCACACCCTGGTGGGATCGCCCGGCCTGCTGTATGACGCGATCCGCCATGCGCTGTCCATCGCGCCCGTCGAGCGAAGGACGACCGTGGTCGCTTCGCTGGCCGCGACATTGGCGTGGACTGCGACTGCGGTTTCCAGCCCGTTTCGGGACAACGTGGCGCTTCTCATGGAAGCGATCGGCAGGCAATGCCTCGGCGCGGTGCCGCGCGAGCAGTTGGAATCCACGCTGGCGGCGTTCTTCCGGCGCGGCGAGCTGCCGTCGCTGCCATCCCTTGCCGCGCAGCATCTGCGCAGCCTGAACCTGGCCGATGAGGCACGGGTGCTGGCGGGGCTGACAAACGCGGTGGCATCGGTGGACCCGCCCACGCGCGCGCTGGTGTTCTCGTTCGTCATGGAACGGCTGGCCGCGCAGGCTGCGGGCCAGGCAGGCGCGTTCGCGCGCATCGCGGCTGGGTTGCCGCCCGACGTGGCGCGGACCTGGGCGGGGCAACTGCAGACGGAGCTGGACGCGGAGCTCGGCTTGCGCCTGGCGTCCGGACCGCGCGCGACCGTGGACCCCCCGCACATGGAACGGCTGGCTGCCGAGGCCGGCCGAGCGCTGGAATTCCGGCTCTCAAGCCAGCCGGGCCCGAGCGAGGCGCGGGGCGATGCCTGGAACCGGTACGGTACGGCGGTCGCCATGATCGAAGCCCTGCACGCGCATCATCCCGGCCCCGGCCCGTACGCTTGACCGGCGCCTCGTCGTCCGGACGCTCAGTCGGCCGCGGCCACGGGAAAGCTCGCCCGCCACACCGCGCCCTGCACGCTCACCGGCCGGGGAATCAGCTTCTGCTGGTGGAACAGGTCGGCCACCTGCTGCTGGGCGGCAATCACCTCGGGCGTGATCGGCGTGACGCCGTAAGGCACGCGCCGCAGCCAGGTTTCCACCACCGGTGGCGCGATGCCCAGCTTGGGCGACAGCAGGGCCGCGGTTTCGCGCGGATGCCGGTTGACCCACAGGCCGGTGGTGCGCAGCTGCGCGAGGATGGCGTTGACCGCGCGCGGATGCGCCTGCACGAAGCCCGGTGTCGCCTCATAGAAGTTGAACGGCGACGGCAGCCCGGTGTAGTCGGCGAGCGTGCGCACCTTCAGCGCGGTCTGCGCGAGCGCGTAGTACGGGTCCCAGACCACCCAGGCGTCGACCGCGCCGCTCTCGAAGGCGGCGCGCGCCTCGGCGGGCGGCAGGTAGATCGGCTGGATGTCCTGCACCGTCAGGCCGGCGCGCTTGAGCAACTGCACCAGCAGGTAGTTGGAACTCGATCCCTTCTGTAGCGCGATGCGCTTGCCCTTGAGGTCCGCCACGCCGCGCGCGGGCGAGCCGTCGCGCACGAACAGCGCTTCGTTGGCGCTCGCGCCCGGCTCGGCGCCCACGTAGACGAACCGCGCGCCGGCCGCCTGCGCGAACACGGCGGGCGGCGCACCGGTGTAGCCGAAGTCGATGCTGCCGGCGTTGAGCGCCTCCAGCAGCTGCGGGCCGGCGGGGAATTCCTTCCATTCGATCCGGTAGCCGAGCTCGGCGAGGGGCGTGTCCAGTGCGCCCTGTGCTTTCAGCACGGCCAGCAGGCCCGCTTTCTGGAAGCCGATGCGCACCGTGCCGGCCGGATCGGCCGCCGCCGCCATCCCGCCGCACAGGGCCAGGCCCGCGCCGAGCAGTGCGGCGAGCCAGCGCCGGCGGCGGGTGGGCGGGGTGGCGGTGGCGTGGGGCGATGGGGCTGGCATGGGTCCTCCTGCGGCAGGTGCCGCGCATGACGTTGGCTGGATACCGTCGATGCTACGGAGCGGCGGCGCCCGGAGGAACGAACAAGATCGCATGTGGATAGACGCCGCCGGACGCGACGGCCACGAGGCATTCCAGCTGATCGGCCGCAGCCTGCATGACCTCCGGGACCTCGTGGCCGCCGCCTGAGTTGGGGTGGACGGGCCGGCAGCGGCGCGCGCCGCAGGCCGTGGCCGGCCCGGCCGGGCTATCGCGAGACGCATCGGGCATCTATCCTGAAACCCTGAAGCGAGGGTCCGGGAGACAATGATGACACCCCACCGCCGCCACATCCTGCTCGCGCTGATGCTGTCCGTGCCCGCGGCGCACGCCGAAGACGACCTGCAGAACCGCGGCCACGATCCCTTCTTCCAGATCTCTGCGGCCATTCCCGGCTGTCCCGAACCCGCCGGCCCGCGCGTGAGCGAGGCCGAGTGGAAGCGCGAGTCGCACCACCGCATCGAGCACGGCAACCACTGCTGGGTGGAGGGGCGATGCCGCCTGCCCAATGCCTTCGCCTACGACGAGGAGATCGCCGACAGCGCGCGCCGCCGGCTGCAATGGCTGTCGGCCAACATGCCCGCCTGGCGGCAGAGTACCTTGTGGGTGACGGTGTGGCAGCGCTGGATGCTGGTGCAGGGCTGCGTGGCGCCGGGTTTCGCGGTGGGGCCGTTCATCGACGCGCTGCGCGCCGTGCCGGATGTCGAGCGCGTGATCGACGAGACCACCGCGCACCCCGAGCGTGGCGTGCCCTATGCGCGCTATCGCGCCACGGCACCCGCGCCCGGCGCGAAGGCCGGCAATGGCGGCGGCGACACGACGCGGTGAGCCGCGCGCGCCGCGCCGGGCGTAGCGGCCGGGCGGCGCTATACTTCCGCGCTTTCGTCGCGCTCGCCAAGTATTGAGATTGAGAGGAGTCCCCACATGAGCACGTTGCCACCTTGCCCGAAATGCCATTCCGAGTTCACGTACGAAGATGGCGGTCTCTACATCTGCCCGGAATGCGCGCATGAATGGTCGACGCAAGCCGCCGCGCCGGCCGAAACGGCAGAGCGGGTGTATCGCGATTCGGCCGGCAACGTCCTGCAGGACGGGGATACCGTCACCGTCATCAAGGACCTGAAGCTCAAGGGTTCCGCCGGCGTGATCAAGATGGGCACCAAGGTCAAGAATATCCGGCTGGTGGACAGCGACCACGATATCGATTGCAAGATCGATGGCTTGGGCGCCATGAGCCTGAAATCGGAATTCGTCAAGAAGGTGTGATCAGGGCGCGGCATGCCGCGCGGTTCGACATGCCGGCCGGCGTGAACAATGCCGACGCGGGCCTTCGGCCGCAAGCCCGTCGCTACCCCAGCGGGCGCAACGCCTGCAGCAGCGTCGGCAGCAGTTCCGACACCGTCGGGTGGATGTGCATCGCGCGACTGATCGTGGTGTACGGGGCGTTCGCGTACATCGTGTCGAGCAGCGCATGGATGACTTCATCGCCCGTGACGCCCAGGATCGACGCGCCCAGGATCGCGCCGGAATCCGCGTCGACGATCACCTTCATGAAGCCCTGGCTCTCGCCTTTCTCCACGGCGCGGCCCACGCGCGTCATCGGGCGCGTGCCGACCAGCAGCCGGCGCCCCGATTGCACCGCTTCGGCCTGCGTCATGCCGGCGCGGCCGAGCGGCGGGTCGATGAACATGGCGTAGGCCGGGATGCGGTCCGACACCTTGCGCGCGTCGTGGTCGAGCAGGTTGGCCGCGATGATCTCGTAGTCGTTGTATGACGTGTGGGTGAATGCGCCGCGGCCGTTGCAGTCGCCCAGTGCCCAGATGCCGGGGACAGTGGTGCGCAGCTGCTCGTCCACCCGGATGTAGCCGCGCGCGTCGGTCTCGACCCCGGCCCGGTCCAGCCCGAGATCGTCGGTATTCGGCACGCGCCCGACGGCGAGCAGCAGATGCGAGCCCGCGACCTCGCGGGCGCCGGTGGCGCAGTCCAGCCCGACGATCACGTTATCCGCGTCGCGCCGCGCGCTCAGGCAGTCGGCGCCGAGCTGGACGTCGATCCCTTCGTTCTCCAGGATCTCCCGCACCGCCTGCGATACGTCTTCGTCTTCGCGCTGGATCAGGCGCGGGCCCTTTTCCACGATCGTCACGCGGGCGCCGAAGCGCCGGTACATCTGCCCGAACTCGAGCCCCACGTAGCTGCCGCCCACGACGATCAGGTGCGCCGGCAGGAAGTCCACGTCCATCATGCTCGCGTTGGTGAGATAGGGCACCTGGTCCAGGCCCGGCATGGGCGGGACCAGCGCGCGTCCGCCCACGTTGATGAAGATCCGCTCGGCTTCCAGCCGCGCGTCGCCGACCCGCACGGCGTGCGCGCTTTCGAAGCGGGCATGCCCCTGGTAGACCGTGCCGTGCTCCAGGCCGCGGAGCCACTGTTCCACGCCCTGGCTGGAGTGCCCCGAAATCGCGTCCTTGCGCGCTTTGACGCGCTTCATGTCGACCGTGATCGGCCCGTCGATCACCACGCCGTACTCGCCGGCCCGTTGGGCCAGGCGCGCCGCGTAGGCGCTGGCGATCAGCGTCTTGGTGGGAATGCAGCCGGTGTTCACGCAGGTGCCGCCGAACCGCCCGCGCTCGATGATGGCCACCTTCATGCCCGCGCCGGACAGCCGCGCGGCCAGCGGTGGGCCGGATTGCCCGGTGCCGATGATGATGGCGTCGAAGCGTTGCGTCATGGCGCTCTCCTTCGCGGTGGCGGCAGCGTGCGCGTGGCGTGCGCAAGCCGAGGGCCGCGGCCGCCATGCGCGCGGCCCGCAGTCCAAGCTATGGTAGTCCCCCGGCGTGTCAACGGGTGTGCGAAGGCGCGTTTCCGGCGTCCGGCGCCGATCCGGCATGGCTTCCCGATTCCTTGCATCGTTTCGCTTCGCGCCGTGCGGCGGCTTCCCCCTCCGCTAGAATCGCAGGATTTTTCGACCCTCCATGAAACCGGGTGTTGCCATGAAACACAAACTCATCGTCCTGTCCGCCTGCCTGTCGGGCCTGTTTGCTTCGGCTGCCTACGCCGCGCCGGACTGCGTGGGAACCCAGAAGCCGTTCTTTGAAGCGAGCGAAGTCAAATGGGAATGGAACGAGAACATGAAGGCGTACGAACACATGGTCTGCGGCGATGCAAAGACGCCCGGCAAGCCGTTCGTGCAGATGCTGAAGTTCCCGCCCAACTATGCTGGCAAGCGCCATAACCACCCGATCGACCGCGTGGTCATGGTCCAGGGCGGCAAATGGATCTCCACGACCTACGACGGCCCGAAGGGCGCCGCCGAGGAGCACGTCCTGACCGCCGGCATGCAGTACTACGAGCCGGCGTACTACGACCACAGCTTCATGACGGGGCCGGAAGGGGCCATCATCTACGTGCTCGGCTGGTCCGGCCCCAATACGCGGCTCGACCCGAACTACAAGCACGCGGACTGAACGATCGGCGGCGTCGCCCTGGTTGCTGAAAGGCTCAACGGATGTTGGGCCTTTTTCTTTGCACGTCGTGCGCCATCTTCAGGCGCGCCGCTTCCGCCCGCAAACGGGCCAACGCCATCGGTTCCGGGCTCGCGGGCTGCGTATCCATGCCGGCCAGCCGATCCTCCCGGGCGGCTTTGACCCAGTTGAATAGCGTCTGGTCCGCAACACCCGGCGCAGCGTCCGCCGCCGCCATGCTGTGCCCGGCCTTCACCAGCCGCAGCGCAAAGAGGATTCCGGGCCGAATCCTGCCCGGGCAGACGGCGGCATCCGAAGGCAAGCGGCTGTAGGGTGCCCATGATCGCGTCGAGGCGGTTCGGGGCGACGCGGCGTCCTGTCCTGGCGAATCGGCCGGATGGAATGCGTGCGTGGATGGCTCCGTGCTTGCGCTACCTGATCGGGTGCCGATGAACAGGCAACGGGCTCAGACAGGCAAGGCCGAAGTCAGCTTGATCTTCTGCATCGGCACCTCGGTCTTCACGCTTTGCACGCCGGGAATCCGGGTCAGGTGCCGGATCTGGAACTGCCGATAGTCCTCCAGATCGGCCGCGACCACGCGCAGCAGGAAATCACAGTCGCCCGCCATCAGGTGGCACTCCACCACCTCCGGCAACTGCTGGATGGCCGCCGTGAAGGCATCCACCGTGGCCGCGTCCTGTCCCTTGAGCCAGATGCGCGCAAACACCGATAGCCCCTTGCCGACCTTGGCCGGATTGAGCACGGCGACATAGCGCTCGATCACGCCGGCCTCTTCCAGCAGGCGCACCCGCCGCAGGCAGGGTGAAGGCGACAGCCCGACCTCCTTGGCCAGTTCGATGTTTTGCAGGCGCCCGTCGCGCTGCAGCGCGCTCAGAATTCGACGATCAATAGCATCAAATTCCATGAATCTACGATTCCTACGTTTTGGATGCCTAGTTTTAGCGCTTGTTGAGCAACTACGCAACCCGATTTTGCCGGTATCGGCGCAGAATGCTGATCGTCTTTCAGGGAGAAGCCTCCGGATGTCAGCCTTCATCAATCAGGCCGCTGCGTGTGCCGGCGACCATGCACCGCGCTCAGCGGCACAGGAAGCCCGTCGCGGCCTGCGGGCCTCGCTGCCCGTGCTGCTGGGCTTCATCCCCTTCGCGCTGGTGCTGGGTGCGCAGGCAACGCAGAAGGGCCTGAGCGTGATGGAAGTGCCCTTGATGACGGGACTGAACTTCGGGGGTGGCTCAGAGTTCACCGCCATCCGGCTGTGGACGTCGCCGCCGCATCTGCTGTTGATCGCGGCGATGTCGCTGCTGGTGAACAGCCGCCACCTGTTGATGGGCGCGGCGCTGGCGCCTTACCTGCGGCACGTGCCCCGGCGCCGTGCGCTGGCGGCGCTGTTCTTCATGTGCGACGAGAGCTGGGCGCTGGCGCTGGCCGATGCGCAGCGCCGTGCGACCAGCCGCATCAGCCTGGGCTATTACCTTGGCGTATCGGCGGGGCTGTACCTGACCTGGGTGGTGTTCACGGCCATCGGCGCGGCCCTGGGGCCGGTCATCGGCGATGTGGAGCGCTATGGTTTCGACATGGCTTTCACGGCGGTCTTTCTGGTACTGCTGCGCGGCATGTGGCGCGGGCTGTGGGCCAGCCGACCCTGGCTCGCCAGCCTGGCGGCGGCGGCGCTCACCTACCGGCTGATGCCCGACGGCGCCTGGTATGTCGCGGCGGGAGCGCTGGCCGGCCTGGCATGCGCCGCACTCACCGTGCCGAAGGAGGCTCGGGCATGATCAACGCCGCCACACTCGCCACCATCGCGCTGATGGCCTCAGGCACGTACCTGACGCGCATCCTGGGCTACCTGGCGCTGCGCAACCGGGTGTTGAGCCCACGCATGCGCTATGTGCTGGAGAGCGTGCCCGGCTGCGTGCTGATCTCGGTCATCGCGCCGGCGTTCGTGTCCGAGCGTCCCGCCGATCTGATCGCGCTGGCCATCACCGTCGCGGCGGCCTGTCGGCTGTCCATCCTGCCCACGGTTCTGATCGGCATTGTTTCCACCGGATTGCTTCGGCATGTGTTCAGCGCATGACGGAGGCGGTTGACCCGATCACCTGTCGGGACCAACGGGGGCAACACCCGCAAGGGCGCATCGTTGCCCGCCGCTGGCATCTGTTCGAACGCTCAATAAGAGGCCATCCCATCGTGCTGCTGCGCTGATGCCGTGCTTGCGAGCCGGTACGCCGTCACGTGCACGTCCGCCGAGGTCTGGCCGACCGTGGCGAAGTGATTGTTCCGGTTGTCGATCTGCGCGGTGGCGGTGAGGTTGGCATCGGCGTTGACGCGGCCGAGCCGGTGGCGTGGTTGCCCGCTGTGCAGATGAGCGCGTGCTCCTGGTACGGTTGGCTGACGTCTCCCAAGCTCAGAACTCGACACCCACCTGCGCCATCACCGCCGGCCGCTCGGTGCGGAAGCCCGCCGGCTTCGACAACGGCCAGCCGAACGACAGATCGTAGTTGACCGTCGCATAGCGCCCCGACGGCACCCGCCCGCGCACACCGATCACGGCACCGACCAACTGCTCGCCGAGCAAGGATTCGGCGCTCGGGCCGTGCACCTTACCCACATCGATGCCGCCGTAGATGGCCTGTCCGGCCACACGCCACGCCAGCTCGTTGCGCCAGTACCAGCCGTCCTCGGCCGCCAGCGTCAGCTGGCCGTCGAAGCCCCGCACGGTGTAGCGGTTGCCGATCGTGAAGTAGTCGCTCGGCAGCACACGCGTGCGGGCATGCTGGATGGCCCAGTTGCTGCTGAACTCGAAGACTTGGCTGGCGACCTTGAAGGGCCAGTACAGGCTCGCATTCGCGGTTTCGATCTGCGAGCGGCCGCCATAGGTCGGATCGCCTTGCACCACGCCCGGCACGTTGGAGTGATCCGGCAGCGTTTCGCGCCACGCGATCCCGCCATCGAGCGCCACGGGGCCGAGGTAGTGCCGGTGCGACATCGACGCCTCATAGCCCACCACATCGCGGCGCTGCACCTCGATCTCCGTGTCGTCCAGGTAGTTGCGGTTGATCTTGCGGAAGACCTTGAACTGCGCGCCGGTACGGGACGTGGCATCGCGATGCAGCACCCCGCTGATCCCCAGGTTCACCTCCGAGCTTTGGCCGCTGTAGACGATCGGATCTTCGAACCCGGCCACCGTCTGGCGGTAGCGCGACCGGTTGGCCCCCACGAACACCGTCGCATAGCCGACCGGCACACTCCAGTTGATGCTGTACGAACGCGTGCCCTGCGTCGCCGCGCCACGGTCCGTATTGGACGACGCGGAAATCGCCAGCTGGTCATACAGGTGCAGCGGCGAATCGATGACCAGCGAGCCGCTCATCTGGTACTTGCCGGTGTTCTTCATGCCGGTGTTGTCCGCCGACAGTGTGGCGTGCCAGCGCTTCTCGGTGCCGGGCTTGAGCACGATGTCCGACTCGCCGACATGCGCACCGGGCACGATGTCGAAACTCGCCTCCGATTGGCCCGGCAGGCGGCGGACGGTTTCCAGCGCCTGGTCCAGATCGCGCTGGTTGAGCAGATCGCCCGGCCCGGCCAGCAGCGCCATGCGCGCCCAGCCGATGTTGTCGTCCGACGCATTGCGGATGGTGCCGATGCGGCCCGGCAACACCTTGAGCACGAGCGTGCCGGCTGCCAGGTTCTGCTGCGGGATCAGCACGCGCGAGGTGACATAGCCGTGCTCGATGAGCGCGTTGTTGACCTGAAGCTCGATGGCCTCCAGGCCCTGCTTGCCCACGCACTGGCCGTTCACGGGCTGGAGCAGGTAGGGCAGCCAGTTGAAGACGTTGTCTTCCAGCACGATGCCCTGGATGGGGAAGCACGGTGTTTCCTTGGGCAACGCAGACAGTGAGATCGCCTGAGTTGGCGCAGGCGGCGTGAAGACGTCCGGGCGGGCGTTGGCGCGGTCGCGGGCTTGCTCGGCCTGTTGCTCCTGCAAACGTTGAACTTCCGGGCCAGGGCCCGTGATGGGTGCAGGCGCGACTTGCGCGAGTGCAGTTGTGAAAGTTGCCCCGAACAGGAGAGCAACTAGGCGCGAACGATGATGCGACATGGAAGGCGAGTGGTCGAACGTCTAGACGGTAGGTTTGCGGCAAAACCCGTTACTGAAGAACGCGCTTACCATAGATCCACTCGATGCTTCCGTAGGGTGCGACACGGTTGAGGTGGTCCAGCATGAAGCGGGCGCTCGCGGCGTCGCCTTTGACGAACTTCACGTAAGCAGCGGTGTAGAACAGCGCTTCGCCACACGCTTCCTGCTGCTCCTGACCTGACATCCGCCAGATCAACGCAGCCACTTCCTTGCTCGTATCTTCACCCTGCCACAAGCGCAGCAAGGCACCGTAATGACTCTTGTCGTTCTGGGTGTAGTACGCCGTAGATTTTTCCAATCGAGCGTTGGCTAGCGAAGCGTCCCTGGCGCGCCCCATGATGTAGCGGTAGACAAGACTACGGTAGGCATAGAAGCTCGGCCCTTCCAACATCGCCTCAGCATCAGCCAGCGTGGCGATGGCATCGCGCCACTGCTCCAGTTGGATATGAGCAAAGGTGGCCGTTATGAAACCTTCGGTGAAGGTGCTTAGTGCACTGGTCCGCCCTGACCCGACTTGGCTCTGCGCAAACTTGCGAGTGTCCTCCAAGTTTGGAGTCAACAGCACCAAAGCACCTTGCGGGTCGTTCATGCTGAACAGGATGCCAGCCTTGGTCGCGATGAAGTCCTTGTTTCGGGCGGGTTCAACCAACTTCAGCGCTTGATCGATAACGGCCAGCGCTTCAGTCGATTTTCCAAGCGAGTCCAGTTCTGCCGCTTGCTGCCGTAAAGCGTACGCTCTATCAGAATCAGTCTTGGCTACCGAAACGTTAGATTGAGCCTCTGCCAAGCGCTGTTCATGAGCAGCGAGGAGGAAATTTTCGACTGCAAGAGCCGGCACGACTGCAAAGCTCAGCGCAACGGCAACAATTGCACGCTTAGCACGCAAGAAAAATGTGGTCATTGTGGTAATGCGACTCGTCAATGAATGTTGGCTCAAGGTGCGGGACATTTCGGCGAGCGATCCAGAGGAACGGACTCGTCCGCTTCTTATTCATTGATTCGTTATGTATTGTGATTACGACTGCCACGTATTGGTATCGTTGTGTGTCATCGGCATTGAGGCTTTTCGATTTCCGGAAGCGAGCGCAAGTGTTTCACCCATAGAGTCGAGACTCACCGACATTACCCCGCAGATGCAATCTTCTTGAGGATCTCGGGGGAACCTAACGCCTGCAGCCCGACTTCTTGATCGTCGAAAAACCCAAACCGCCGCAACAAGATGCCTCCGTTGTCAACGACATCGCAAATCAGAGCGGAGTCTTGGTTCCATTTCCCAGACCACCCGGTTGAAAGCGGGAACTGCCAATCACCGCTTCGATCTTTTGCAACAAGGTAGGTGCACGAGCCGACTTGCATTGTCTTAGGTGCAGCGCCCACGTTTGCATCAGTAATCTTCACAGCGCCAAAGAATTTTATTTTTCCGCCTTTCTCCACCACGGACTCAAGAGTCTCCGCACCCTCTCCAAAATCCACGCCCTGATATTTGAGGGAGCCAAACAGTTTTCGATAGCGAACGATTCTGCTGTCGTCTTGCCAAGCAGTATCTCCAAGCAACAACCAAAGATCATAGGAACTCAAGACTTCGGAGATTCTTTCTCTAACTAGCTCCAGTACAGCACCGAGTGAATCCGTGGAAGCTCGCCTCTCTGCCTCCCACTCCGCCGCCGCTAACGTCAGTCCTTCCGGAAACGCTTTACGATCAAGCAAGAAGATCCTGTTTTCCGAAAGCGTGTCCTGAGAAAACTGAATTTTTACATCGATAGTCATTGTGGTTTCCACCATCACTGCTCATGTCATGGCGGCGCTGCCGGATTTGTTCAACTCGCTTTCCACCTCGCTGCAGCCTCCCTTACAACCATCTGGAACTCCCCACACTTCAACACGAATTCAAAAACATCAGAGCTATTTCCTTTGTTTGATCCACAAATCAGCTTTGCATCCTTTCCAGATTCAACCAAAAATACTTCGTAACCATCATCCAAGAGACTTTCTGGGGACACTAGATTATCAAAATCACTATCCTCTGCATCTGAGTCCATCTCCGGGAAAGCTCGCATGCGAAGCTCTTCGTACGCATCTAAAGCAGGCAGATCAAATAGGGCAGCATTCTCCAAGCTACTCTTCATGCAGTGGCGATTTTCTAGCATGGAAAAATCAACCCCAAGGGTCGACCTCAAGGACCAAATCAACCTACCGCCAATAAAAAAACCGAAACAACCGTTCTTAAAGGTCGCATTGGACCAGGACTCCACAGAATCGCACCAAATTGCAAAACTGTCTGGATTTCCGACTAGCATTACTTCCCCCTAAATCCAAGATCATGTTTAACTTTTGTCAGTCCTTCCGGAAGCGCTTTACGATCAAGCAAGAAGATCCTGCTTTCCAAAAGCGCGTCCTGATAAAACTGAATTTTCACATCAAAAATCACGAAAATCCACTGGGAGTGGCTGAGCTGAATTTCATTGAATCTTTTTTATTCGCCAAGCCAAAATCGCAAGATTGCCGACTATCCAGAAAACCAGACCGACTATTCCTTCCTCTGAAACACAACGTATCCAGCAACCTCCCGGGAAAATGGACTCGGTGCATCAACACGCACGCACTGAACCTTAACGTCCGCATCATCAAAATGTGACGCCATCAGGGTTCCGGCCTCTTCCGCAGCATCCGCGTCATCATCTTTGACTTCACCATCAAATATGAATTTCAGAAGAATCCCTTCCTCGCAAATATCACAACAAACGCAGCGAACGGCCCTTCCGACGTTTCCAAGAAGAGAGTTTTGTGCAGAAAGCAGGAGTCGAATACGAATTTCTTTATCTATCATGGTCTAGACGGAACGATATGAACACCATCCTTTCCGTAATGAATGATGCCCTTGGTGGTGGGAATGCTTTCCCCTGTAACGGGATCCACATATTTTCCGATGATTTTCCCAAAATCAACTCGCTCACGAGAGCCGGCCTGACCGACAGGAACATTATTCGCCGGCTGCCCCTTGCCGGCATGTTCATCTACGAGTGACTGCGGATCAGGGTATGTCAACTCACTACGACCTTGGATAAAGTTGTTGTGACCAGGCTGGTGCTTTCCTTGTTTCCCCGCATCCACTTCTGGCGCGTTTCCGTTCACGGTCGCGATGATATGCTCGATCGCACTCTTGACGATATCAATCGGAGACACAAGGATCTTGGGTCCCGTTTGCTCGTTAATCGGGTTGGCGTGGACGTTCACCGTCGGGTCCAGTTGTTGCACCGGATCGGAAATAACGCCGTCCCCCTTCTTTGCCGTTTCCCCCTTGAAGCCCGGAGTTTCGAAAGGCTTTCGCGGTTGACCAGGCGAGGGCGGCGGTGGCGACGGGCGCGGTGCCGGCCCCCACACCTGATTGTTCTCCACCTCGATCTGGCCGGCGCTCGTCGCCGTGGCCGCGTTCACGCCCGTTGCCCCGGCAATGCTCGCCACCAGGCTCGTGACCAGATTCTCTCGCGCCTGCCGCTGGTCCGGCGTCATGCCGTCCGTCGGGCTGAGCAAGCTGCCGATCACGGAACTGGTCGCCGCACCCATCGCGCCTGCACCGCAGCTCTGGCTACCAGCAGCCGCACCAGCGCACCCAACAATCGCGTGCAGGGCCGCACGCGCATCCTCACTGCCCAAACCGTCTGCGATCTGCTTGACTTGATTGGCGCCGAGCGCCTGTAGATACGCCACCGTAGCATTTTGCGCGAGTTGACCCATCCCGCCGGTGACGTTCGCGCCAGCTCCAGCCGTCAGCGCGGTGAGCAGCATGCGCCCGGTGCCGCCCATCCCCCATGTAGCGTTGTCTTGGAGTGTCTGCGTGAGTTGCGCGATCTTGGCCGCGTCCTGCTGGTCCGCTGGTTTGGCCTTCTCAGCATCAAGCGCCTTCTGGGCGGCGGTTGACTCCTGCGCACGGTTG
This sequence comes from Ralstonia nicotianae, assembly GCF_018243235.1. Classification (NCBI taxonomy): domain Bacteria; kingdom Pseudomonadati; phylum Pseudomonadota; class Betaproteobacteria; order Burkholderiales; family Burkholderiaceae; genus Ralstonia; species Ralstonia nicotianae. Next base: position 1,068,121 of record NZ_CP046675.1, on the reverse strand, counting down.
TTCAGGAAGGTTCCTGCCTGACTGATAAAGGTCCCGGTGATTTCGAAACCTGTCCTGATCTCCTTTTCGTTGAAGATCGGCTTGAGGGCGCCTGTTGTATCGACCTCCGAGGAAGCGTTCCGGTTCAGACCTGCCACCGTTTGGTCGGCATCCTTGCCAGTCAGTGCCTGCTGCTTGGCGCCATTGGTGATGTGGATGGCCCCGCCGCTGACGCCACTGACGGTTGTACTGCTGCCACTGCCGCTAGCGCCCATCACGACAGGCGGCGTTGCGCTGAATCCGCCAGCCGAAGGCAAGGTCGAGCCCGGCACCTTGTCACCGCCCGTGGTGGCCTCGCCCTTCTGATTCTTGCCCACGCCGCTTCCGCCACTGCTATAGCCACCACCAATACCGATGCTGCTCGCGTTGTAATCCGCATGGTTTTGGATGTCGCTTGTGGTCAGCGTCGCCGTCGTCAGGCTGTTGGCGCCGTTCTGCACGGCCTTGTCCGTGGACGTAATCACCGCGCCCTTAAGGCCAGTGTTGCCGCGCACGTTGATCTGGAACCCGCCGTCGCCGGCCTTGATGCCAGATTGCTCGGTCACGCTTGCATAGTCGCTGTCGATCTTCTGCTGGCTGACGCTGGCACTGCCAGAGAAGCCGTAGCCCACCGTGACGCTGCCGGAAATGGACTGGTCCTTGCTGTGGAAGGTGCTCGTATCATGCAGGCTTGTTGCGTTGAGATTGCCGCCCACATCCGCCACAACCTGCCTGCCGGAAGCCACCGCGCCCTTGAGGTTGGTATCGCCGCCGGATTCCAGCGTGAGCTGATTGCGCGCATTGACGTGAGTATTGGTCCACGTCACATCGTGGCCATTGCCCGTACCACGAGACGCGCTGGCGTTGGCTGTCACGCCGAACGACGCACCGTTGGAACTGACCGATACCGCTACGCCAACGCCACCGCTCATACTGCTGCTGGAGCGTTCCATGTCCGCAGTGTTCTTCGCTGCCAGCAGGTTGATGTCACCATCGGCCTTGAGCAGCGCATTTTTGCCAGCTTGGACATCGCTGCCTTGCACCGTTAGCGTTGAGTTCTGACCATCGCCAGTGGCACGAATACGAACGTCGCCACCAGCTCTGACTGTGGAACCTGCAGCGGTATCCGCATCCTGGGTCTGCTTGCTTTCGCTCTTGCTGCCGCCAACGGTGATGGAAATGCTGGCACCACCGCCCGATTTCGGGTCCGCAGCAATTGCATCTGCTGCGTTCTTACCTGCCAATGCCGTGGCACCTCCTGCCAGCATTTTGAGCCGAGTGTCTGATGTTTCGCTCGCTGCACTTCCCATTTGCGAGGCCGTCTGCATTGCGGCAATCACCGGCGCGGTTACGGCAACCGTCAACCCAGACTGTTCGAACTTCGATTCCCGGCTGCTACGACCTTGCTCACGCGCCTCCTGTATGTCGACCTTCTTGGCAAGAATGTCTACATCACCCTGCGTCGCGATGACGTTACTGCCAACCTGGCGATACTGATTGCCTGCTGTGATGCTGACGTTGCCTCCAGTCGAACCGACTGTCGATGCCGCTGCCAAGGTGTGCGTCGTGCGATCATCCTCGCTTTGCAACCGGTTGCCGATGGTGAAACCGATACCACCAGACCCCATCAAGCCACTCTGCGTTTCTTTGCGATAGTGCGTTTCGCTTGTGGATGATGTTGTCGATTCAATATTGACGTCGTTCTTCGCCTGCAGCGACACATCCTGCGTGGCTGCGACGTTGCTGCCTCTCACGTTGAGATCACGCCCAGCCGCCACAGTCACCTTATCACCGGACAATGTGGTGCCGACCGCGTTCGTTTGGCCCACCGAATCGATGGTGTGTGTCGTCTTGGACGACAGGAAACCCTTTTCGGTCTGGAAGTGCTCGTCCCGCACGTCCTGGTGGCTCTGGCCGGCATTGAGGTTCACGTCGCGCCCTGCGGCCACCTGGATGCTTCCGGTTGCATTGGCGTAGGCTGCCGTGGCGCTCACGTCCTGGCCTGCGCCGATGGCCAGATTGCCTCCAGTCTGGATTTGTGTGCCGACATCGGCATAGGCCGAACGGTCGGAACGGTTCTTGTCACCCCAAACGACATGCTCTTCGCTCGATTGGCGTACCGCGCTTAGATTGACGTCTCGGTTCGCCGCAATTCCAGCGCTACCCGACGTGGTGATGGCGGCTGCTGTCAGGTTGACATCGCGGCCGGCCTGAATCCCAAGTGTCCCTGCATCAACACTTGCCACCTGGCTGATATTGGTGCCGAGGGTGGTGGCGTTCGCGGTGGACGTGCTGGTGCTGGTCAGGTTCACGTCACGCCCGGCGCTCAGCAGCACCTGGTCGCCCTGGATGTGCCCGCCGAGGTTGTTGATGTCCTGCGCAGCCTGCGCCAGCAACGTCTTGCCCGCCAGCGTACCGGTATTGACGATGTTGTCGCCGGTGACGACCGTCACCCTGCGGCTGGCGATGGTGCCGCTGTTGGTGACATCGCCCTTGGCTTGGAACGACACGTTGTTGCCCGCCATCAGCGTGCCGCCGCCGGTGAGGTCGGTGTCCTTGGCGCGCAGGTAGACCTGCGGCACCAGCACCTCTTGCCGGCTGCCGTCGGCCAGCGTCACGGTCTGCTTGACCATCCACACGATGTCGGTGGTCAGCCGCGCCATCTGCTCGTCGGTCAGCGCCGTGCCGACGTTCAGCCCGAAGGCCTTGCCGGCGGCGACACCGGCGGCAAGCAGCGCCTTGTACTCGTCTTCGTTGCTGGTGTAATCGCCGATGAAGCGCTGCCCGGTGGCGCGGATGATCTGCTGCTGGATCAACTGCTGCTCGTAGAAGCCGTCGCCGATGCGCTTGAGCGTGGCGCCCGGGTCATTGCGGAACTGCGACAGCATCACGTCGCTGGACGTCCACTGGCGGAAGTTGGTGAAGCGCGGATCGGTTTCGACCAGCACGCTGCTGCCTGGGTCGCGGACGACGCGGTACAGGGCATTGTTGGGCAGCGTCAGGTTGGGCACCACGGTGCGGATGACGGCCCCGCTGTTCGGAACGGTCACGGCGGCGGTGCCGGCACTGACCGTGCTGCCGGCCGGCGCGGCCACGGTGGACGTCACGGCGCGGACGGTGCCGCCCGTCGGCACAGCAACGGAGGCCGTGCCGCCCGCAATCGTCATGTGATCCGCGACTGCCGTGGCGCCGCCGTTGCCTTGACCGGCCGTGGCGGCCACCGCGACGGATTTGACGGCGTGCTGGCTGTTCGGGCCGGTGCCGCTGGTGGCGCTGACGTCCAGCTGGAATTGGGTCTGCTCGGTCTGGCCCTGCCACGGCTGCGCATCGTTGACGCGATCGCGGTCATCGACGTGCGTGTAGATCGCCTGACCCGTGGTGGTGACGGTCTGCGTGCCCTGCATGCCGACGTTGTTCGGGCGCGTGCCGATAACGTTGTTGCCGGTCAGGTCGCCGCCCGCCACGATCTGGCTGGCGACGTTGTTCACCACACCGGCGTTCAGCGTCATGCTGCCGCCGGAGGTGATGGTGCCGGGGTCGCTCTGGGTCACGACGGTGCGGGTGACCTGCTGGGTGCCGTCGTAGATGGTGAAGTGGTCGACCTGCCGGTGGCTGAAGTCCCGGTTGAAGGCGGCAATGGCGTTGTTCAGCTGCTGGTATTGCGGAAGGGCAGCATCATGCCGCTGCTCCCACGCGGCATAATCGATCGCGTACTGCGCAGCCCGGCCGATGTAGTTCTCCTGGATAGGCTGCGGTCCGATCTCCTGCGGCCGCGCAATGCCGAACACATCCCAGATGCGGTCGCTCGCGGAGTAGACGAAGTGCTCCGGATACTCGCTCACCGTGCAGTTGTCGCCGGAGCAGACACCACCCGGGCTGTAGGCGGCGCCGATCGGGAAACTGAGCGGTGCGCCGATCATGGCCACCTTCGATGCCTCCTTGCTGTAATCGAACGGCGGGCCGTAACGCTCGAACGGGTATTGCGCCGAGGGCATCACCATGACCTTGTAATCGTCGTCGCCGAGCCATGGCCAGTCGGCGCCGGTGTGCCACTCGCCGGTGTTCTGGTGGAAGAGCCAGACCGTGGACGGATCGATGTTCTGCAGCGAGCCGTCGAGCCGGTAGAACGTGATATGGCTGCCCGCCGACGTCTGGTTGATCACAGAGAAGTGATTGTTCTCGTTGTTGATCTGCGCGGCGGCGATGGTGAGGTTGGCATCGGCATTGATGGTGGCCGAGCCGTTGGTGACCGTTTGCGCCGAGCCGGCGGCGTGGTTGCCGGCATCCAGCGCCCCGCCGACGCGCAGATTGCCCGCCGTGTAGATGAGCGCGTGCTCCTGGTTGTTGAGCGTCTGCACGCCCAGGTCCATGTCACCACGGCTGGCGATGACGCCGGCCACGCCGCTGGCGTTCACGGTGTTGGTGAGCGTATTCGCCTGGATCGCCACCGTGTCGCCATACAGGCGGCCGGTGTTGACCACCGTGTTCGCGCGCACCACGGTGGCACCGCCATCGATGAGGCCATCGTTGGACAGCGTGCCCCGCGCGGTCAGGGTGTTGGACACCGCGCCGATCAGCTGCCCGCTCTGCGTGTTCGCGATGTTGTTGGCCGAGACCGCCAGATTGCGCCCGGCGGACAGCGTGCCCGAGTTGGTCACGTTGCCGGTCGTCGTGACCGAGACGTCCTGGCCGGCGGCGACCGTGCCGGTGTTGACGAAGTCCGATTGCAGATCGAGCGACACGCTGCCTTGCGATTGCACCGTGCCGTCGCCGCTCATGCGGCCGGCCGCGACCGCCACGCTGCGGGTGCCGTTGAGGTTGCCCCGGGTGTTGGTCAGCGCCCCTGCCGCCTTGGCGCCGACCGTGCCGGCCGACTGGATCGCACCCTGCGTGTTGTCGATGGCCGGCGCGGTGATCTGCGTGCTCTGGTCCGAGCGGACCGCGCCGGCGGTGTTGTCGAAGGACGTGGTGGCGGTCAGCGCCACGTTGGCGCCTTCCATGCCGGTGCCGGCCGTGTTGGTGTTCTTGTTGACGACGGTCGCACCGTTGACCGACAGCGTGCCGCCCGCGTGCATCAGGCCGGCGCTGTTGTCGAGCGTCGTGCCGCTTAGCGTGACATCCGCGTTGGAGGCGATCTGGCCGCCGGCATTGGTGACGGTGTCGTCGTGGATCGTCAGGGTGCCATTGGAGACGAGCTTGCCCTGCGCGTTGTTCAGCGACTGGCCTTGTACGTCCAGCGTGGTGGCCGATGAAATCGTGCCCTGCCGGTTGGCGAGCGTGCCGGTGTTGACCGACACGGCGTTGCCGATCAGCGCGCCGCTCGTGTTCGTCAGGGATTGGCTGTGCGCGGTGAGCGTGGTACCGGCCTGCAGCACGCCGTTGGCGTTCGTGACGGCGCCGGCGGTTGCATCGAGCGCCGCCGCAGCCGCGATGGCGCCACCGGTGTTGTCCAGCGCGCCGGTGCCGGTGTTGATCGTGACGTTGCGCCCGGCCACGGTGCCGGACTGGTTGCCCAGGCTCGCGGCCGACAGCGCAATGTCCTGCGCGGCGAGCAGCTTGCCGCTTGCGTTGGCGACCGCGCCGGCGCTGGTGACCGTCAGGTTGCCGCCACTGGAGCCGAGCACGCCGCCGGCCGTGTTGTCCAGGCTGGCGACGGTGGCGTTGAGGTTGCCGGCAGCGGCGACCGTGCCGCCCTGGTTGACCAGATTGCCGGCCTGGATCGTCGCCGCGCCCGATGCGGAAACGGCGCCGCGGGTGTTGTCGAGCGTGCCCGAGCCGGTGTGGATACTCAGACCGCGTGCCGAGACAGCGCCGCCTTGGTTGTTGAGGCTGGCGGCATTGAAGGTTGCGTCCTGCGCGGCGATCAGCTTGCCACCCGCATTGATGACATCGCCCGTGCTGTCCAGATGCAGGCCGGCCGTCTGCGAGCCGAGCACGCCCGAAGTGTTGTCCAGGCTGCTGACCTTGAGCGTCACGTCACCCATCGCGGCCAGCGAGCCGCCCCGGTTGACCAGCGTGTCGGCACCGATTACAGCCGTCCCGGCGGCGGACACCGTGCCGCCCGCGTTGTCGACGGTACCGGTCCCCGTGTTCAGCGACAGGTTGCGCGCCGAGATCGTGCCGGCCTGGTTGCCCAGGCTCGCGGCCCTGAAGTTGGCATCCTGCGCGGCCACCAGCTTGCCGCCGGCGTTGTCGATGGCGCCGGTGCTGGTCACGTTCAGGCTGGCCGACTGCGAGCCGAGCGCGCCGCCGGTGTTGTCCAGCCGGCCGACGTTGGCTTGCACATCCTCCACCGCGGCCAGCGTGCCGCCTCGGTTGATCAGACTGCCCGCATCGACCGTCGCCGTGCCGGCTGCGGATACCGTGCCCTTGGTATTGTCGATGGCGCCGGTTCCGGTGTTCAGCGACAGATTGCGCGCCGAGATCGTGCCGGCCTGGTTGCCCAGGCTCGCTGCGCTGAGGGTGGCATCCTGCGCGGCGACCAGTTTGCCGCCCGCGTTGTCGATGGCGCCGGTGCTGGCCACGTTCAGGCTGGCCGTTTGCGAGCCAAGCGCGCCGCCGGTGTTGTCCAGACGGCCGACGTTGGCTCGCACATCCCCCACCGCAGCCAGCGTGCCGCCTTGGTTGATCAGGCTGCCCGCATCGACCGTCGCCGTGCCTGCCGCGGACACCGTGCCCTTGGTGTTGTCGATCGTGCCGCCGCGCGCATCCAGCAGCAGGTTGCGCGCCGACACCATCCCGCCCTGGCTGTTCAGGCTGGCGGCCGCGATCGAAGCATCCTGCGCGGCGACCAGCTTGCCGCCCGCATTGACGACATCGCCAGTGCTGTCCAGCTTCAGGCTGGCCGTCTGCGAGCCGAGCGCACCCGAGGTGTTATCCAGGCGGCCGACCTTGAGCGCCACGTCACCAACGGCGGCCAGCGTGCCGCCCCGGTTGACCAGCGCGCCGGCGCCGATGGCAGCCGTACCGGCGGCAGACACCGTACCGCCGGTGTTATCGATCCCGCCGGTCCCCGTGTTGATCGACAGATTGCGCGCCGATACCGTGCCGCCCTGGTTGCCCAGACCCGTGCCGGTGAGCGACACATCCTGCGCGGCGATCAGCTTGCCGCCGGCGTTGGCGATGGCGCCCGTGCTGTTGACGTTCAGATGGCCCGTCTGCGAGCCGATGGTGCCCGCGCCGTTGTCCACCGAACCGGCCGTGACCGCCACATCGCCGACCGCCCCCAGCAACCCGCCCTGGTTGACCACGCGCTGCGCACCCACCTGCATGCCCGTGGTCGACCACAGGCTGCCGGCCGCGTTGTCGAGCGTGCCGCCGGCCTGGATCGCCACGCTGTTGGCCGAAACGGCCGCGCCCCGGCTCGACACATCGCCCGCCGCCGACAGCGTGACCGCGCCACGCGCGTTGACGCTGCCGTTGCCGGTATCGATGCTGCCGGCGCTCACGCCGATATCCTGGCCCGCCAGCAAGCTGCCGCCATTGCGCACGGTGCCCGCTGCATTGAGCGCGACGCTTCCGGCCTGGGTCACGCCACCGTTTGCATCGACGCCCGCGCCGATGGTGCCGGTGTTCGTGATCTGCGGCCCAGCGATCGCCACGTTGCCGCCGGCAACCACGCTGCCCGTATTGGCCGTGCTACCGGAGATGGACACGTTGCCCGGCGTGCTGATCGCGCCCTGGTTGGTGACGTTCGGCGCGGCAATCGCCAGATCGGCGGCACTCTGCACGCGGCCGGTGGGCGTGATGGTGACGTCGCCGTTGGCCGACAGGTCCAGCCGCCCGGTCAGCGCGGCCAGATTGCCGCCGATGTTGACGCCGAGGCCGCGTTCGGTCCCGATCAGACGGGTCGCGCCGCCGCCGAACATGCTGCCCAGTTGCCCGACATCGATAGCGACCTGCGGCGCTGGCCCCGTGCCCGCGATGGCCGTGGGCGCGACGCTGCCATAGTCGACGCTGTTGGCGCCGGCCACCGCGTTGAGCCGCTCGGCCCATACCGCGCCATTGATGGCCATGGCGCGCGACAGCAGGTCGAGCTGCGCGCCGCGCGCATCGAGCCCCGCGCCGTTGACGGTGATCTGGCCCTGCTGGACGGACAGGCTGGAGAGGTTGCCCAGCGCATCGAAGTTGGGCGTGCCGGTGGTCAGCGTCACCCGGGGGGCCTGGATGAATGAACAACCCGAACAGATGATCCCCGCGGGATTGGCCACGATGAGGTTCGCCCGGTTGCCGGCGATCTCGGTCGGCCCCGCCAGCGTGGACGGATTGCCGCTGGTGACCTGGTTCAGGATCACGCGCGCGCTGTTGTTGCCCAGGAACGGATTGCCCTGGACCCAGCCGGCGATCTGGGTCTGCGAATTCTGGCCGCTGTTGTTGAGTACGACGCCAGCGCTACCGACGTTGTAGTGCGTGAACGAATTCGCACTCACACCAGCGGCGGAGGGCGCATTGATGTTCACGACCGGCGTGCCATTCGCCGCCACGCCCACCACAGGGTGCGGGCCAGGGGCGCCACGGTCCACCGTCAGCGACTGCCCATGCAGCCCCGGCGACGCCAGTGCGCCCGCCGCCGTCAGCATCAGCACGGAGGCGCGCCGACGGCTCGCCCGGCTGCCCGCGCCGCGCCCCTTGCCCGTGCTCCTGGCCGACTCCTCCACGGCCACCAGCATGCCCCGTGCAGCGTTGAAGACGGTTCGATAGCACTTCGCGTTCATGACAACCCAGGCTTTGCAATTTTTACCAAGGCCGGGATTCTAAGCGGCGACTACCTCATATAAGTTACTTGAAATTCACTTTTTGAACATTTTTGAGCAAACCACTGATCACATCAACATTGAGCGACCTAGTTGTTGCAGAACCCTGATCATTCCGGCCAGCCCGGCGGGCAATGCCGTTCAGCTCAAGCAAAACAGGTCGCGCCGACGTCGATCGGAGCAGCCTGTTTCCTTGGTTGGAGCCGGACGCCGGCGCATCGGCTCAGCTTTGGCCACCCCGTCGCTCGGGGGCGGGGGGCAGGGCGGCCTCAGCGTGTTTCGCCCGAGAGGACGAGGCAGAGGCCCGATCGCGTGCCGGCGCTTCGTGCGGTCCATCCCCGGGCGGGTCCTGGCGCGCACCATCCCGCCGGTAGCGGTCGAACGACGGAATGCGCTCCGCGCCGATGGGCGTCGGCACGGTGGCGGCATAGGTCTTGAGCGCCGCGAGCCGGTCGGCATTGGCCTTTTGCAGTGCCTGCCGCTGGGCCGGGTCGGTGGCTTGTCGCTGTTCCACGTCCGTGTCCTGCCATTGCCGGTAGATCTTGTGCGTCTTGTTCCTGGTGTAGAGGCTGTCGCCCGTGTGGAACTGGATTTCGAAGTTCAGCGCCTCGCGGGTTTGCAGCTTCACGTTCAACCCGGCATAGGTGCGGTTTCTGGCCATAAAGCTGTTGTTCACGCGCGTGATCCGCAGGCCGTTGGCCGTCAGCGTCTCCAGCGCCTTCTGGGCGTGCGCGCCGAATGTCTCGTGGGGCAGCTGGATGATCCAGCGCATCGCGTCGCGCACGCGGTCGGCCGCCTGCTCCGGCGTGATGCCGTTCAGGACGCACAGGCGCTGGATTTTCTTTTCGATGGACTTCGCTTTCTTCACGACGCTGTGCTCCCGGATCACGTGCAACTGCATCGTCTGAAGCAGTGGCCCCACCTCGCGCTCGATGCGGACCGCTGCCTGTCGCAGCCGTTCGACCTGCGTTGCCATGGCGTCGGGGCGCTTCCCGGCGCCGGCGCCCGGCAACTGCGCCGCCTTGGCCTGCGCGCGCCGCTTGTTCACCTGCGGGGGCTCGTTGTTCCAGTCGCCGATGTGTTCGCAGCCCGCCGGCGTGGCGACTTGTCTGCAGGCCTGTCGGGCCTCCTCCAGGCAGGCGACCCGCTGCTCGACGCTGGCGCCCTGCATCTGCAGCTCGAAATCCTGCTTGTAGTTGTCGTGGTAGCGCATCTTGAGCGCGAAGGTCTCGTCGGTATGGAACTGCACTTCGAGGCGCACGCTCTGGCCCGCGGCGTCGCGGCCCATGAATTTCACGTTGATGCCCTTGAACGGGTCCCAGGCGGGTTTGAAGGCGTTGTGCACGCGCGTCTTGATCAGGCCGGCGCGGTCGAGGTTGCCCAGGACCTCGGCATACCCCGCGGCGAAGTCGTCGGGCTTGAGCACGACGCTATAGCGCAGCGCGTCGTTCACCATGGCCGCCGCGTCTTCGGGGCTCGGGTGGCCCCTGTGCAGCAGCACGCGCAGCTTGTCGTGCAGGGCGCGCTCCGTCTTGACGCGGTGCGCCTGGCCGCGCAGGGCGCCGATGCCTTCGATGGCCGCTTTGATGACCGGCGTGATCTCCGGCTCGACCAGGCGGGCCGCCGCGTGCAGCGTGCGGGCGCAATGCCGGAGTTGGGCTTCGGTTTCCGCGGGCGTGGTGCGCAAGGGCGGCGTGCCCTCGATCGCACCGTGCGCGAGCAGCTCCTCGATCGCCATCTCCATGAGTCCGGCCGCGAGGGTGGGGTTGTCGCGCAGCCGCTGCAGCGTGGCCTGCGCGTTGAAGCGCCCCTGACTCAGCTCCTGCATCACGCCGCTCCTGGTGTACGGCATGAACCGGATGCGCTCGGGGCTGCTGCGCAGCGTTCCCTCGAGATGATCGGCGATGTCGAGGAACAGATCGGTCTGCGTCACGGCCTTGGGGGCGTCGGTGCCGATTTTCACGCCGAGCGTGAGCAGGTTGTGCAGGGTTTCCAGGGGCGCGCCCGGTACGTAGCCGGACTGCCCGATGGGCGCGTCGTCCAGCGGGGCCGGCTGGGCCAGTGGGTCCGGTTGCTTGGGGGGCGTGGTGGGCAGGATCGTGGCCGGGTGCGGCAGGCGGGCCCGGGGGTAGTGCGTCACCAGGGCCGCGAGGCGTTCGCGCGGCGTCGTGGCCGATGCATAGGCCTGCGTGAGCGGAGCAAACAGCAGGGTCGACCCGCCGGACAGGGCCTGGGGCGCTCGTGACGCCGTGTCGGGCGACACGGCGCGCACGGGGGACTGCGCCTCGCGCATGACCTCCAGGAGTTGCGCCTCCAGCGCCCGCGCCACTTCGAGCGCCACCGGATGGCAGGCATGCTGGACGCCCAGGCCCGCGCGGAGCAGCAAGTCCTCCATGACCTGCGTCGTCGTCGCCCGCTCGCCGCGCAGCAGCGCGCGAACGCCGCGCCGCAGCTCGCGCTCGGTGCCCTCATAGACGCCGAACAGCGTCCGCTCGGCCAAGGTTTGCTGCAGCGCCGGAGGCTGGCCGAAGAACAGGAACTGCAACGTGCTGAGGCGGCCGACCAGCTCCTGCCCGTGCAGCGCCGACAGCACCTCGGCGGCACGCCCGGCCTGATAGCGGCCCTCGGCATCCAGCACGCCGTGGGCCGTCTTCGGCGGTTTGAACGAGCCGAGCTTGCCGATGCGCCGCTCGCGCTCCTCGAAGAACCGGGTCACCGCCTGCGTCATCCGCGGCAGGCCCGCGTACAGGAACACCTTGTCGCCGTCGCAATCGGCATCGCGCTTCTTGAGCTCGTTGATCGGCAGGGCCATCAGGGCGCCGGGCGGGAAGATCTCCTTGACGCGCAGGCTGCCCACGGTGTCCATGCGCGGTGCTAGCCGGTCGCGGCGGCGGCCGTCCGTCCAGCTCGAATGCACCTTCATGTCTTCCGTCGACCAGACCCATTGCGCGTCGTTGTCCTGGGGCCACATCTTGTCGGGCACCACGATGGTCACGCCCTTGCCGTGCAGCATCGGGACATCGTCGTCGTCGGCCGGCGGGTTGCCGGTCTCGTCCCAGGCGGTGTAGCTGTACTGGAACGCGAAGGCGGTGTCCAGGAACCGGGCCGTGGCGTCGCCGTTGTCGCAGGTGCCGATGCGGTCGGCCGTGACCGGCATGAGGTTGGCCTTGTCGTAAGGGGGCTTGCCCAGGAGCACGGTGCCGCCCGTGGCATCGAACACCTTGCTCTTGTCCCTGGGCAGGTGCAGCCGGTCGTCTCCCGAAGGCACGGCGATGCCCTGCGTGCCCATGATGAGCGCGCCCGCCAGCGCCTCGTAGAGCTTGTGTGTCTTGATGTCGCGCGTGCCATCGGCGGGATTGGCCACCCAGAGCTCCGGATCGTCGCGCAGCGACGCGCGCAGGTGCGCCCGGGCCTCTTCGATCGTCGCCTGGTCGCGCGGGAAATGGTGGGTCGCCTGCGGCGGCAGCAGCGACATCCGCTGCGATTCGCCCTCCAGTGCCTGTGCCTGCGCGGAGTGCATCGCCTGCCGGATGACGGGAATCCTGCACGCCAGGGATTCGCGGATGAAGCCGCAGCCGTCGTTGGGCACCAGCTGGATGGCGGCCCCTTCGGGCGTGCGTAGCGCAAAGGCCGGCGGCGAGCCCTGCAGCCGGTCGGGCAGCAGCGCCAGGCGGATGGGGCCCTCGACCACATGGTCGCGCGGCACCACCTCCAGCAGCGCGCGCTGCATCCGGAACCAGTCTTCGCGCTGCGGATTGAGCTTGCGGATCACGTCCTTCATCAGCGCGGCATCGGGCGCAGTGTCGGCCAGCCGCATGGCGGGAATCCTGCCGTAGCGCTTGATCCCGCCCTTCGTTCCCGAGGCGCCCAGCAGGCTGCGCATGTGCACCTTGGTCGGCTTCAGGTGGCTGCCCCCGAACAGGTCCATGCGCAGCAGATCGCCGCCGCGCCGGATGACGCGCGTCAGCATGAATGCGCTGACCTTGCCGGGCAATTGCACTTCCAGCAGCGGCAGCCGCCCGCTGGTCAGGCGCGTGAAGAAGGCGTACTGGGATGCGGCGGTGTCCCGGGTTTCGTCGGGCCGATGGGGGGTGAGGTCGCGTCCGGTCAGGTCGATGACCTCGATCGCCGCCGCGCCCGCATCGCTGTGCATCATGTCGCGCACCTCCGGCAGCGCGCGCAGTTCGCGCCGCACGTCGCCCACGTTCAGCGGCGTCGGCGGATGCGCGGCCAGGATCGTGTCGAGATCCTTGTGCAGCTTCAGGTCTACGGCGTCGAGTACCTGGTCTGCGGCCTCGATCTGCGCGATGAGGTTCCAGCTCATTTCATCGAGGTCGGTTTCGATCGCGCCGCGTGTGCGGTCCAGCATCTCGGCCACCCAGGTCCTGAGCGCATCGCGCCGGGCATGCGCGGGCAGGGGGATGTCCGGCACGTTGCTGCGCTTCCAGCAATCCGCCACCACCGAGTAGGCCTTGAGCAGCAGGAAGAAGGTCAGGCCGGGGCGGCGGGTGCCGAAGGCCTCGCCGTCCCGCCGGATCTGCAGGGACGGGGGCGCTTCGGCCGCTGCCGGCCGGCGGGGGGCGGCGGCGGCCAGGTGGGCATCGATGTAGAGCCGTATCTTGCGGTCCACGGCGGGCTGCATCTGATCGAGCAGCCGCAGGGCATCCGCGCGATAGGCCTTGAGTTCGGGCGCGCGCGCCACCGGCAGCAGCCCGGCCGCCACGCTGGCCAGCGCCTCCAGGTTGTCGGGCTTGAATCCGGTCTCTGCGTAGAGCGCGGCCAGGCGCGTCAGCCCCTGATGGGCGAGCAGGCGCAGCCCGTCCTTGAGCCCGGTGCTGGCCAGGGCCTTGAGGATCAGCGCCACGTTGCGCGTCTCGGCCTGCGCCAGCCTGTCGGGGCGCGAGTCCAGATGCGCCGCCAGCTCGCGCAGGCGGGCCTGGGCCAGCGCCATGGAGGCATCGCTCTGGATCGCGTCGCCGTCGTCGGCCTCGCCGGCATGCCCCAGCTCCAGGATGAAGCGGGCCGTGCCGTTGGCCAGTTGGGCGAGCTGGGCCATGGTGAAGGCGCCGAACGGCTGCCCACCGCTGCCAAGCATGCCGATGATCCGGATGGACACCTCCTGGCTCGCCGCATCCTGCAGCCACCGGCTCACGCCGTTCAGGCTGTTGGCCAGGCGCTGGGGCGTGAGCTGGCCGTCGGCGGCCAGCGTGTCCCAGCCCAGCAGCAGCGCTTCGGCTACGGCCAGCGCGGCCCTCCGGCAGGTCGCCTCTCCGGGCCACTTGCTCAGGCCGTTGAGGCAGGCGGCCAGGCCGATCGCGCCGAACGCCTCGGTATCGCCCAGCTCGTCCCGGCGCAGCAGCAGCGCTTCGGCCACCGCCAGCGCGGCCTCCCGGCAACCGGGTGCTTCGGGCCACTTGCTCAGGCCATTGATGCAGTTGGACAGCTCCTGCGGCGTGAACTGCCGAGGGTCGGCCAGCGCGCGCCGGTGCCGCATCAGGGTTTCGGCCACCGTCAGCGCCGCTTTCCGGCAGCTGTCCTCTTCGGGCCATTTGCTCAGGCCGTTGAGGCAGTTGGACAGGAGCTGGGGCAGGAATGGATCGCCGGCAACCGCCACGCTGCTCCAGCGCGGCATCAGTGCGCCCACCACCGCCAGCGCCGCTTTCCGGCAGGGGTCTTCCGTGGGCCACTTGCTCAGGCCGTGGAGGCAGTTGGCCAGGCCCTGGCCGGTGAATTGCGCGGCATCGTCCAGTGCGTCCCGGCGCCGCCACAGCGCGGCGGCCATCGCCACCGCCGCCAGCTTGCAGGCGGGCTCTTCCGGCCACTTGCTCAGGCCGTTGATGCAGTTGGACACCTGCTGGGGCGTGAAGGCATCGGCGCCGCCCGGCGTGCCCAGGCGCCGCACCAGTGCGTCAGCCACCGCCAGCGCCGCTTGCCGGCAGCTGTCCTCGTCGGGCCACTTGCTCAGACCGTGGAGGCAATTGGACAGGTGCTGGGCGCTGAATCGTTCTGCATCGTCCAGATCGGCCTTGCGCCACAGCAGCGCCCGGGCCACGGCTGCCGCTGCCTGCCGGCAGCTCGCCTCTTCAGGCCACTTGCTCAAGCCGTTGAGGCAGCTCGCCAGGTGCATCGGCAGGAAGTCAGGCAGATCGTTGTGCGCGTCCCGGTGCCGCGGCAGGGCCTCCGCCAGCGCAACGGCCGCCTGCCGGCAGGTTGCATCGCCATGCCATTTGCTCAGGCCGTTGAGGCAGTTGGACACGTCCTGGGCGTTGAACTGTCCGGTGTCGGCCATGTCTCGGCGGCGATGCCACAGCGCCGCCGCCACCTCCACCGCCGCCAGCCGTGCCGGCTCCCGCAGCGGCCACTTGCTCAGGCCATTGAGGATCATGGACAGATGCTGGGAAGGGAAGGTCCCGGGATCCAGCAACTGGGCCTTGCGCGAGAGTACGGCGCCGGCCACGGCCATGGCCGCCTGCTCGCATGCGGCGTCGGTGAACTTGCTCAAGCCGTTGAGGCACATGGCCAATTCCTGCGGCTTGAACGCCTCCGGGTTGTCCAGCTCCTGGCGGCGCTGCCACAGGGCCCCGGCCACCGCCGCCGCCGCTTGCCGGCAGGTCTTGTCATCCGGCCATTTGCTCACGCCGCCGACGAGGCGCGCGAGCGCTTGCGGCTGATACTGCACCGGCGAGAGCAGCGCGTCCTGCTCGTCGGCGACGACGCCTGCCAGCAGTTGCGCGCCCACCCGGCAGGCCTCGTCCTCCGGCCACTTGCTGAAGGCATTGATCAGCAGGCTCATGTCCCGTCCGAGCAGCGGGTTGGTGTCTGCGAGCCGGTTGCGGAGCAGGCCGGGCCCGTAACGCATGCCGAGGCTCTCGAGGATCCGCGCCACCGCCACGCAGCCGGCACCCTGCGCGGGCTGCGCTTGCGACCAGCGGTTGCACAGGCTGGCGAGCTTGCTGACAAAGCGTTCGTTGTCGATCGCCATGTCGTGGTGAACGGCATAGAACGCGTGCGACGACTCTTCCCACTTCCTTTTCAGCTGGTCGGTGGCGTGTTCGGACAGCCCGAGCCTGCCGGCAGACTCCAGCAGCGTCGAGACCGCCCTCACGAAATTGGCGAAGCAGGCCAGGCTGTCCATGAAGTCGACCGCGGGCCTTTCCAGCAGGCGCAGGGCCTTGCCGCAGTCGCGATGCGAAAGGGCATCGCTCGCGATGGTCCACAGCAGATCGCTCTCGTCGTCGTCCAGCTTCCGCGTGCGGGCGAACTGCTTCCGGAAGCTCGCTCGCGCTTCGGGCGTGGGCCTTTGCGGCACGGCAGCCGGCGCGCGGCGGCGCGCATCGGACGGGTCGTGCCGATCGCGTGCCTGCGCGGGTGCGGGCGCCGTCCGAGCCCGTCCGGTTTCGGTCCGGATGGCATCGCTGCGGTCATGGCGCGCACGCTTGGCCTGCCGGGCCGGCGGCTCCCGATCAGAGCGTTGCCGCCTGGGCGCTTCGGCCGTCGTTCGCGCTCGGTGTTGCGGATGCGGCGCACTCGCATGGCTCGCCGTCTCCTGCCGGTCCGCCACGGATACGCGCTGGCGCTTGGGCGCGGGCACGTGCTCCGGGTGGCGGCGGCTGTCCGTGCGGCGCGGCAGGCCATCGAATGACGATGACGCGTCGTGTGCCGGGTCTCGGTCGCGCTTGCGGGGGTGGGTCGATGATGCGGGCGCCTGGTTGTCATGCGACCGCGGGTAGTAGTGCGATGAAGCGTGGGTAATACGTGTCACTTAGGGTTCTGCCGATGTTTTTATGCGGCTTCGGGTACTCGCAACGCCGGCGGTGCCGGTGGGTTTCGCAAGGCCCGTCGCTCGGGAGAGGCTGCAGGCACGGGGTGTTCTGCGGGGAGGCGTCATGCGCCAATACATCACGACGTGAGCTATGTGCTCGTACGGGGACGCCCCAAGCCAATTCGACTCAAGGATGTCCCGATGCTCCGGGAATGTTGGAAGTAGCCCGCCCCAGCCTTTCAGAATGGGCCATGAGGCGCAGCTTTGTTGTGCTGTCGACGAAGCGAGGTCGCCGTATCCGAAGTGCCAGGCGGCGTCCGCAAAACGCCGGCTCGCCGCGGCGGGCGGCCTGGGCGGCAACCCACCCGAGCAGCACCGGCATGGCGATGGCGAGCAGCAGCAGGCGACGCGCTTGCACGGCTACATCCGCCCGTCGTGCATGGCGCCGCCGCTGAGATCGACCATCTCGGGCGTCACCTCGGCATAGCGCAGCAGCTTGCCGCCGTAGCGGGTCATGAAGGCGCGCGCATCCGCCTCCTGCCGGAAGCTGGCGAGTGTGGCGCCCATCGACCCCTGACGCTGGCTGCCCAGCACGTAACAGCCCGCCCGCGCGTCGAACCAATGCCCACGCGGACGTTCCCAGTTGGCCAGGGCCATGTCCTGCACGAACACCGCGCGGATCGACCTCGCCTGTTCGGGCCTGAGCAGGGTGTTGAACATCTCCACCGTGTCGCAGCACCAGTGCGGCTGCGCATCGCCATGGTAGTAAAGCTGGGCCTTGGGGCCCGGGTAATCGGACAGCAGCATGCCGTCCAGGTCGCAGGTGCTGGCCAGGTCGATCTCGGCGGGAATGGGCGCAGCGGCATCCTGCCTGCCGCATGCGGCCACGGCAATCGTGCCGGCGCACCCTGCCAGGGCGGCCAGCAGCAAGCGGCGACGGTCGGCGTTCATGAGCGGAATCTCCAGGCGGCCAGCGTCAGCGGTGCGGCGATCCAGGCCAGCATCGCCCCGCCCATCGCCCAGGGATTGCCCAAGGCCGGCGGCACGATGCTGACCAGGCCCTGAAAGCCGCGCAACTGGTCCAGCGAGAACACATTGAGGATGCGAAAAATGTCGGTCGGATTGAGCAGCAGCAGATAGGCCAGCGCGGGTCCGCCGACGGCACCGCCGCTGGCGACCAGCAAGCCGAGCAGCAGCAGATCGAACACCAGCACGAAGCCGAACCACAGGGCGATGGCTAAGCCCGAAGCGCGTGTGCGCTCGCGGCTCAACACCGAGACGCACAGCGCCAGGCTGAGGAACACCAGCCCCAGCAGAATCGAGCTGAGCACGAAACCGGCGGACTGCACCAGCCCAACCCGGCCGAACTGCCGCCAGAGCAGCGCCACCATCAATGCAAAGCCGGCCAGCGTCGACAGCGTGAGCGCCGCGGCCAGCCCGAGAAACTTGCCAAGCAGCAGCTCCAGCCGCGTGATCGGCAGCGCCAGCAGCAAGTCGAGCGTGCCGCGCTCGCGCTCGCCGACGATGGCATCGAACCCCAGCAGCAAGGCAATCAGTGGAATGAGGTAGATGACCAGGCTGACCAGGCTGGTGATGACGAACTCGATGGAATGCGGCCCCAGCGCACCCTGCTCGGCGCCGCCGAAATAGCAGATCACCAGCGAAAACACGGCAAACACGGCGGCCACGGTCAGCACCCACCGGTTGCGCAGGCGCTCCCGCAGCTCCTTGGCCGCCAGGATGGCGACCTGCCTGCATTCGACGCCGGTCATGCCGCGCTCCCGAGGCCGAAGAACAGGTCTTCCAGCGACGCTTCCCGGATCTGCAGATCGAGCAGGCGGCTGCCCAGCGATTGCAATGTCGCCAAGACCTGCATCTTGACGGCATGCCGGCATCGCAAGGTGAGATCCTGCTCAGCGGGGCCGTCCTCGATCTCGACGCCGTGCGCGCGCAACGGTGCCAGATGCTGCCGGAACGCGGCGCGCGAACCGGATTCGACGCGCAGCACCAGGGCCAGCGGAAGATCCGCCTGCTCGCGCAGGCCGGCAACGCTGCCGAGCGCGAGGATGCGGCCATCGGCCATGACGGCCAGGCGATCGATGCGCTGCTGGAGTTCGGCCAGGATATGCGAGGTGATCAGGATCGTGACGCCCTGTTCGCGCAGCCGCTGCAGCATGGCGTAGAAGTCGTGGATGGCCGCCGGGTCCAGACCGTTGGTGGGCTCATCGAGAAAGAGCACGCGCGGCGCGCCAAGCAGGGCCTGGGCAAAACCGAGCCGCTGCCGCATGCCCTTGGAATAGGCGCGCACCGGCTTGGCGGTCGCGCCCTGCAAGCCCACGCGCGCGAGCAGCGCCTCGCAATCGCCCGTCGGCGCGCCCTTGAGCCTGGCAAAGAAGCGCAGGGTTTCCAGTCCGCTCAGGTTGTCGTACAGGGCGAGGTTCTCCGGCAGATAGCCGATCCGGCGGCGCGCGGCGCGGAAAGCCGCGGTGCGCAGCGAGGCGCCGGCCACGTGAATCTCGCCCTCGCTTACCGGAATCAGCCCCAGCATCATCCTGAAGAGCGTGCTCTTGCCGGCGCCGTTATGGCCGATGAGGCCGAACAGCTCGCCGTACCCGACCTCCAGGTTCACGCCATCGACCGCGCGGACGGTGCCGTAGTCTTTGCCGACGTCGCGCAGCACGATGGCGGCGTTGTTCTCAAGGCTGCTTGTCACGCCACGTGCTCCAGTTCGGGTGGATGGGCTGCATGCGCGGGTACGCGTCAACCACGCTCGGCACGCGCAGGATGGGGAACTGGCGGCTCACAAGCCGCAGCACCTGCACCGCCGGACTGGCCAGCAGCAGCTGCACGCCGGGATGGCGCCAGATCAGCCGATCCACCATGTTGTTGGCTTCGTACGGCAGGTCGCCGATGCCATCGCCATCGCGATCCCAGCCCAGGTAGTTGCTCCAGAAGTTGCCTTGCGAGCGCTCCGCCGGCGAGCGGCCGCCCCAGGCTTCATCGCGTGCGCCGACGTAACGCACCGGCTCGCGGTTGCCGATGAAGTCGTTGCCCTGCACCACATTGCGCGTGGACCCGGCGGACAGATGGACGCCCACCCGGTTGCCGATCACCAGATTGCCGCGCAGTTGCGTGTATTCGACGTCGTAGATGAAGAACCCGCGGTCATTGCCGGCGACGACGTTGTCTTCCACGCGCGAGTCCTGCAAGGTGCGCAGCATGATGCCGTGGTCGGCATTGCCCCAGGTGCGGTTGTTGCGCACGATCTGATCGCGCACCTCCATCAGCGCCAGGCCGCCGCGATTGTCGTAGCTGTCGTTGTCCTCCCACAGGTTGTAGTAGGAGTTCATGTAGTGCGTGCCGTAGCGGCTGTGGTGAAGGCGGTTGCCTTTGAAGACCGCGTGGTGCGACACGTCGACATACAGCGCGTCGCGCACGAAGCTGATGTTGTTGGCGAGGATGCGGGCGCGCTGCGTGTTGTACAGCTCCACCCCGTTGCCGCGCTGCGCGGAGTTGTAGTCGCGCTTGCCGGTGATGGTATTGCTCTCGATGCGCACGTCATCCGCCTTCTCGATCCACAGCCCGAACAGGTTGTAGGTCAGATCGCAATGGCGCACCACGGCCCGGTGCGCGCCCGGCAGGATGTTGATGCCGGCGTTCTGGTCCTTCAGGCTGTCGCCGGAATCGCGCACGATCAGCCCTTCGATCACGACGTCCGGCGCACTCACGCGCACGGTGTCGCCGCGCTGGCCGCCGCTGAGCGTGGGGCGGTCCAGCCCGCGCAGCGTCAGGGCCCGGTTGACGACGAAGTTGCCGGTGTACGTCGCGTGCTCGATCTCCAGCACATCGCCGGGATGCGCCGCATCGATCGCGGCCTGCAGCGGCTGCCCCGCGCTGACGCGCACCGTGGCGGCCTGGGCGAGCGCCAGCCATCCGGCCAGGAAGAGCAGCATCGGCAGCCACCTCATACCGGCAGCCACCCCAGCGCCTTCAGGGTCAGGAACAGTGCAGCGCCGACCAGCAGGTTCTTGAAGCCCACGTAGCTGAGCATGTCCATCACGGTTGCGCGCCGGTAGTTCGTCCGCCACCACGGGCCGTCCTTGACATAGCGCCGACCCGCCAGCCGGATCAGCACTTCATGGGCGCTCCAGCCGAACCACCACCCGATGACGGCACCGGACGACAACCGCCCCATGGCCGCCAGCACCCACACCAGGCTTGCCGCCAGCGCCAGCGAAATGCCCGCGATCTGCAGGGCACGCGCCGAGGCCCAGCCCTCGCGGCTCCAGGGCCAGAGGTGGTCGCGCAGCTCCAGCATCAGCCGGCGCAGGCCGCGTGACCCCTCCTGTCCAGGCGGCACCACGCGCTCGGGCGGCATGCGCGGGTCCGGCCCCTGTGCCACGCGCTGGGGCATCGGCACCGGCCGGATCGGGATGAAGTAGCCATCCTTGCCGATGGGCGTGATCTCCAGGCCGTCGCGCTCGCGCCGCTTGCGCTCCCTGGCCAGCGGCGGGCAGCCCTTGACGTCGGTGTACAGCACCATGCAGTCCAGGCAGTGCAGGCATTCGCGATGGTCGATGCGGCCATCCGCGTCGATCGCCTGCGAGCCGCAGCCCACGGCGCACGCCTTGCAGCTGTTGCAGTCCTGCTTGCGGCGCAGGCCGAACCAGCGGAACGTGCTCGGCATGGCCAGCGCCGCCCCGAGCGGGCAGAGGTACTTGCAGTACGGCCGCTCGACAAACAGCGATATCCCCAGCAGCGCGCAGACGAACAACCCGTACGGCCACGCCCGATGGCGGATGCCGACCAGGAACGTGGTCTTGAACGGCTCCACCTCGGCGAGCTTTTCGGCCAGTCCCATCGAGAACACCGAGACCGTCAGCAGGCCGAAGAAGAGGGCGTACTTCAGCCACTTCAGCCGATCGTGCCAGGCGCGCGGCAACTGGCGCTGCCAGCGCTTGAAGCCGATCCGGCCGCCGATCTTGTGGATCGCTTCCGACAGCGAGCCGAACGGACACAGCCAGCCGCAGAACAGCCCGCGCCCGAAGAGGAACACCGTCAGGATGATGAAGATCCAGAAGCAGAAGATGAACGGATCGGTCAGGAACAGCGACCACGTCCACTGGAACAGCAGCGAATGGAACCACGTCAGCACCTGCGTGATCGACGGCTGGGCCATCGCCCCGAAGCCGACGAAGCCGATGCTCAGGGCCCAGGCGCTGTACTTGAAGGCGTTGACCGGCCACTTGTTCTTGCGGGTGGCGCGGCGCGTCAGGCGTTCACGCAGCGCATACACCACGCCCACCGCCACCAGCAGGGCGACGAACAGGGCGATCTGCGGTGCGCGCGTGCGCCAGACCCGCCGCCACGGTGCCTCCGGCGCGTCGACGTGTGGGCGCCCGCCCTGCAGCAACGCATCGGGCAGCCAGTACGGCGCATCGAACGTCACGAAGCTGCGCGTGCCGGTCGCGCGATCGACGCGGTTGCCGAGGAGCGACAGCTTCCACGGATACGCCGCCGAGAACCCCGGCGAGCGCACCACGAAGATGGCCGATTCGGTATAGGCCGGCGCGCCGTCGGCCGCCAGGCCATAGAGGTTCAGGTAGTCCGAATCGCGGAAGGTGAAGGACGCCGCGTCCTGCTTGATCTGGATGCGATCGTAGATGCCGCCGCGCACGAAGCCGGACCCCTTGAACGACGCCGCGCCTGCCGTGCGGATCACGAAGATGGCGTGCTCGTCCGGCTTGAGCCGCGCATGCAGATCGTTCCAGGCGGACTGGCCAAGCAGGCTCGTGCCCAGGTCCGGGTGGTTGAGATCGCCGAACCAGAGTTCGATGAAGGGTTCCGGCGCGCGTTCCAGGCCGAGTTGCTCGGGCCGGATCAGCAGGCGCTGCACGCTGCCCAGCTTGACCAGGTCTGCCCAGCTCGCGCGCTGCCCGGTCTGCGCATAGCGCGTCGGCGCGTGCCGGGTGGGCGACAGAATGCCCACCTGGCGCGCCACGGCCGCCGTCGCGGTGGTCAGCACCTGGTTCTGTGCGATCACGGTCACGGTGGCGCCGGAGATGGCGTCGACACCCAGCACGCCCTCGTCCGCGCGCGATTGGCCGACCTCGATCTTGTCTTTGACCGACTTGCCGATGTACTGCTTGTTGAAGTTCAGCAGTGCGGACTCCGGAATCCCCAGCAGCAGGATCGGCTCGGAATGCTTCAGGACCTTGACGCCGACATAGCGGCCTTGCCGGTCCATGCCGATCAGCGTCACCACGGGCTTGCCGGAATAGGCGGGAATGTCGGTGATGTC
The DNA here is from genome assembly GCF_018243235.1 of Ralstonia nicotianae. Classification (NCBI taxonomy): domain Bacteria; kingdom Pseudomonadati; phylum Pseudomonadota; class Betaproteobacteria; order Burkholderiales; family Burkholderiaceae; genus Ralstonia; species Ralstonia nicotianae. The sequence goes on along the minus strand of NZ_CP046675.1, from coordinate 1,045,287 downwards.
GGTGGACAGCATCACGTAGCCCAGCAGCGGCGCCTTGCCGCCTTGCGCCGGGCCGTAGGCTTCGACATAGGGCGGCTGCCCCATGCGTTCGGAAAAACGCGCCGCGCCGGGAAACACGTCGGTGCACGGCACCAGCGCGCACAGGTCCCTGGCCTCGGTCAGGTTCGCCGGCAGCTCGGCTTCATACGCGCCACGGCCGGCCAGCGCCGGCGGCACGCCCACCAACAGCAGCAGAAGGAAGGCGGCCACCCAGGCCGCGATCCCTTGGTTTCGGGATGGCATCTCGGGGTTCATCGGCGCGGGTGCCGGGCGCCGGCACCCGCGCGCTTCCTGTCGGATTCAGGCCTCAACGATCATGCGGCTGCGCATTTCGAGGTGCAGTGCATGGCAGAAATGCGTGCAGTAGCACCAGAACACGCCGGGCTTGTCGGCAATGAACGTGACCGACGCGGTCTCCTGCGGATTGACGATGAAGTTGATGTCGTATTTGGGAATGGCGAAGCCGTGCGTGAGATCCTCCACCTTGTCGAGGTTGGTGAGGATCAGGGTGACCTCGTCGCCCTTCTTGAGCTTGAACTCGCGCAGGCTGTAGGACGGTGCCTGCGAAGTGAGCCGCACCGTCACCTTCTTGCCGTTGCGGACCACGCCGGATTGCTTCGGGTCCTTGGTGGCCAGCGGGAAGTCGTCCAGCGAGTAGATCTGCTTCGGGTGCAGCAGCTCGCGCTTGAAGATGATGAAGTCGTGCGGCTCGCTGCGGATCGGGTGGTCTTGCAGCAGCACCATCTTGTCGCCGGAGATGTCGATGAACTGCTCGTTCTCCGGGTGCAGCGGCCCCACGGGCAGGAAGCGGTCCTTGGAGAATTTGCAGCCGACGGCCAGGAATTTCCCGTCGGCCGCCACGGTCTCGGATTGCGAGGCGTTCAGGTGGCCCGGCTGGTAATGCACGTCCAGGCGGTCGACCACGTACTTGGCGTTCTTGTCGCCCTTGTGGAACCGGATCGCGGCGTCGATGTTCCACTTCACGATCTGGCTGTCGAGGAACAGCGTCGTGTAGGCGTTGCCGCGCCCGTCAAACGCGGTATGCAGCGGCCCGAGGCCCAGCTCGACCTCCGCCACGATGGCGTCGTCGATCTTGGCCAGCTTGCCGTCGAACCAGTCCAGCACGCGCGCCAGCTCGATCACCGTGGCGGTGGGCGACAGCTTGCCCGCGCAGATGAAGTACTTCTGGTCGGGGCTGGCATTGACGCCATGCGGGTTCTTCGGCACCGACACATAGGCGGTCAGCGCCGTCTTCGGATCCTGGTTGGCGGCGTGCGTGCCGTCCACCACCGGCACCTTTGAGTCGCCGATGGTCTTGAACCTGCCGGCCTTGACGGCCGCTTCGATGCGCGCAACGTTGAAGAACAGACAGGCGTCGCGCTCGGCCGACATCATGTCTTCATAGTGCGCGCCCATCTCGGTGTTGTACTGGTTGGTCGCGGCCAGCTTGCCGTCGTACGACGTGGCGACGAGGTCGCAGTTGCCGTCGATCAGCACCTGCCAGCGCACCTCCATGCTTTCCGCGTCCACGCAGGTGAACAGCGAGCGGTACTTGGCCGGATCATCGATGCCGGCGGTGTTGGGCAGCGGGATGGCGAACTCGCCGCCGCAGAACACGCGCGTCGTGTAGTTGATCTGCGGGTCGACCGGATCGCGCTTGTCCGGGAAGATGCCGTGGAAGCCCTGCACGTTGGGCAGCTCGGTGATCTTGTCGCAGATGAAGTAGTCGAGCCGCACGCGCCCCAGGCGCGAGTTGATCTTGTCGTTGATCCACGCGTAGCGGCCGTCGTAGTTGCCGTCCTTGTAGGAGGCATGCACGTGATGGGTGTCGCCCACCGTGTATTTCAGGCGGCCGTCGGGCCGGGTGCCCATCACCTTCTTCGATTCGTTGGTGATGCCCCAGCCGACCAGCGCATCCGGCACGAACATCGGGATGCGATGGATCTCGCGGCCCGACGGCATGCCCATGACGCGCATGTCACCGGTGTGCCCGCCGCTCCATAGGCCGTAGTAGGTATCGAGCTGGCCCGGCTTCGGATGCAGGCCGGCAACCGTGTGCTCCTCGGCCGTGGCTGCCGCACCGGTTGCGGCAGCGGACCCCGCCGGCGCGCCCTTGTCGGTGCAGGCCACGACCGTCGCCAATCCGGCCAGCGCAGCGCTGTTCATGAAGCGCCGTCGCCCCGGGACGCTTGGTGTTTCGTCCTGCGGTGTGGATGGCGAATGCGGGTGCTTGCTCATCATCGATCCCCCTGTATCGGTTTTCACAAAGCCGGACGGGAAGACGCCGGCTCACGTCTGCGCTTTGACCTTCTCGGTAAGTCGCATCTTCGGGTCACCGATCCCTGGAGCAATTGACTTTCGTCACACGCTCTACAAATAAGTATTCGTGATGCATCTTTGATGCGGAAGAACGTACAGAATGCGAGGCGTGTTCACTTCCGGAACTCGCGCCGACTCAAGGAGATGTCCATGCGCACGAAAACCACCCTATGCCTGATGCTGATTGGCGGTGCCGTCCTGGTGGCCTGCGGTCAGAAGGAAACCGCCGCGCCCGCATCCGCTGCGGTGGCGGCCCAGGTGCAGAGCGGCACGCCAGCCACTGCTGCCGCCGCGCCGGCCCCCGAGAATGCGCTGGGCAAACGCACCTACGGCAGTGTCTGCTCCATGTGTCATGCCGCAGGCGTGGCCGGTGCGCCCAAGCCGGGCGACAAGGCCGACTGGGGGCCGCGCGTCGCCCAGGGCAAAGACACCCTTTACAAGCACGCACTGGAAGGCTTCAACGGCAACACGGGCGCGATGCCGGCGCGCGGCGGCTCGACCCTGCCTGACGACGCCATCAAGGCCGCGGTGGACTACATGGTGGCGCGGTCGCAGTGATGCCATGCGCGCTTCGGCTCCTTCCAACCTTGCCCGCCGGCGTTGCCTGACCGGCGTGCCCCTGCTGGCGGTCGGCCTGTTCGTGCGGCCGGCGCTGGCCGATCCCGCCGTCCAGCACGCGTCGCGCCGGCTGCTTGGCACGCAAGTCGACATCGTGGCGCAAGGCGCGATGCCCGGTGCCGCCGCGCCGGCCATCGATGCCGCCTTCGCCGAGATGGCCCGGCTTGAACGGCTGATGAGCCGCTACCGCCCGGACAGCCAGGTCAGCGCACTGGCGCGCGCGGCCGGGCGGAACCCGGTGCCGGTGGCGCCGGAATTGATGGCGATACTCAAGCTGGCCACGCGGCTCTCGGCGCGAAGCGGGGGGGCCTTCGATATCACAGTCGGCGCGTTCTCCGGCTGGAATTTCGATCCGGCCCAGGCCCGGATCCCGAGCCGCGCCGAGCTTGTGCACGAGCAGCGGCTGGTGAACTATCGCGATGTCGTCCTCGACCAGGCACGAGGCCGTGTCTACCTGCGCCGCCCCGGCATGAAGCTCGACCTGGGCGGCGTCGCCAAGCTGCCGATCCTGCAGGCAGGCCTGCGCGTGCTGCGGCGACACGGTGTCCGTGATGCGATGATCAACGGGGGCGGCGACGTGCTGGTCAGCGGGCAGCTCCAGGGCCACGACTGGCGGGTCGGGCTGCGCAACCCGCTCGCGCCCGACCGATTGCTCGGCGTGGTGGCGCTCAGCGACGGCATCGTGGCCTCATCAGGCGACTACGAGCGCGGCTTCGTCCGCAACGGCCAGCGCTACCACCACATTCTCGACCCGAAGACCGGCCTGCCGACCCATGGCCCGCATGGCGTCACCCTGGTTGCACGCAGCGTTGACGATGTGAACGGGCTCGGTGCAGCCATCATGGTGGCCGGCGCGGAGGCAGGGCGGCGCCTGCTGGTGCCGCCGGCGGGCGTGGATGCGCTCATCATGGGCCCCGGGCCCCGTCCATGGATGTCGCCCGGCATGGCCTTGCGCTTGCAGACATGAATCCTGACGCAACGCATGGTTTCGGCCGGCGATCCGAGCTACCCTCGCGTATCCTGGCCATCACGATTCACGCTTGCCGCGACTGCCCGGCAGGCGCTCACTGGAGGTACCGTTGATACGCGTCCTGCCTACCTTCGTATTGGGTGTGCTCAGCCTGACCTTGCTGGCGCTGAACACGCTGTTCTGGAGTGTGCCGCTGTTCATGCTCTCCGCGTTCAAGCTGCTGGTTCCGGCCGTGGCGGTGCGCCAGCGGATCGACCCCATGCTCAATTGGGTCGCCACGCGCTGGATCACCTGCAACGATGTCTGGATCGACCTGCTGCAGCGCGAGCCATGGAACGTGGAAGGCGCCGCCGACTTGCGCTACGCGGGCTGGTACCTGGTCAATTGCAACCATCGCTCGTGGGTCGACATCTTCGTGCTGCAGCGGGTGCTGAACCGGCGTATTCCGCTGCTGAAGTTCTTTCTCAAGCAGCAGCTGATCTACGTGCCGGTGATCGGCCTGGCCTGGTGGGCGCTGGATTTCCCGTTCATGCGCAGACATTCCAGGGCCGCGTTGCGCAAACACCCCGAGCTGCGCAATCAGGACCGGGACACCACGCGCCGCGCATGCGCCAAGTTCACCAACGTGCCGACCAGCGTCATGAACTTTGCCGAAGGCACGCGGTACACCGCAGCCAAGCATCAAGCGCAGTCCTCCCCCTATCGTCACCTGCTCAAGCCGAAAGCCGGCGCCTTTGCGTTGACGCTCAATGCCATGGGTGAGCGATTCCAGTCGCTGCTGGATATCAGCATTGCCTATCCGGATGGCACGCCCAGTTTCTGGCAGCTTGCCAGCGGCCAGACCGGCAGGGTGATGGTGCACATTCGCGAACTGCCGATTCCGGCCGACTTCTGCAGCGGCGACTACAGCGCTGACGCCGCTTTCCGCAGCAACTTCCACCGCTGGCTCGCCCAGCTCTGGGACGAGAAGGATCAGCGAATCGAGGCCATGTTGTCGCAGGCCGCGCGGTGAAGGCGGGCTTTGTTCGCTGGCGGTGACAGCAGCACTGTCGGATTCCTAGATGGAGCCACGCGGGCAAAGCCCAGACTGAGCTGGAGCTCGTTTGAGCCAGTCGGTGCTGGCCTGCCACGTTGAATACGCCCCGGCTACACGTCGGGGCATTTTCTTCTTCGCCGATGCGCAGGGGAGGGGCAACGGGCTCGTATCGACCCCTTGCAGCCTTTCGTCGTCCTAGGCTCGGTGATGGCCCTCCAGCGGTTGCTGTCATGGATGGCCTGATCGTGTACTTCCGATTTTGGCGACATTGCGATCATTCCATCGCCAGGGGCCACTCAAATCCGATCCCCGCATCCTCGGCTCAAGTCGGTCGATCCCACCGTGTTCTGTCCGCATTGCCAATCAGAGCGTCGGGTCGCCTTTTGCGGGTACGTCCAAGGGACAAACCATCTAGCGTACGAGAACCGGGTACGGCAATCCCGTCGAGAGCGGGATTGCCGGCCCGCGGATCGCCCTCGGACGGTGCCCGGCCAGTCGAGAGGCCATGGGTAGTCGGACGCGCAGCCCGCGAGCCGGTGCACAACGTAGTCAGCCCAAACTCAGACAGCGACGAGTCAGAAACGCAATAGCCTGTCGGGTAGCCGCAACAATGCCTACCTTACCTCCACGAGTGTCACTAGAAGACTAGAAGATCAGCGAAAAACACCGAATACCGCAGCAGCCACCCTGCGCTGCTCCACCTGATGTGCCCGCACCGACGCATGCGCCCCCGATGGCGTGGCGTGACGGCACACGCTGGCGAGCCGGCGTCCGGGCGGCAGACACGCCTCCAGTTCATCCCGCACGAAGCGCCATGCGCCCTGGTTGACATCCTCCTCCTGCGCCCAGACGATTTCTCTCAGGTTCGGAAAGGCCGCCAGTGCAGCCATGAGTGCCTGCGCCGGAAACGGGTAGAGCTGCTCGACGCGGATCAGCGCCACGTCAGTGCGTGCGTCGTGCTCACGCTGCGCCAGCAGTTCGTAAAAGAACTTGCCGCTGCACAGCACCACGCGCGTGACGGCGTTCGGCTCGGCCACACCCGTATCCGCCAGCACCGGCATGAACGCTCCGTCGACCAGGTCCTGCACGCGAGAATGCGAACGCCCATTGCCATGCAGCTCCGACTTGGGCGACATGGCAATCAGTGGTTTGGGGGCTGCCAGTGTGGCTTGCTCGCGCAGCAGATGGAACCACTGGCCGGAGGTCGAGGGCACGACAACGCGTAGGTTCTCGTCCGCGCAAAGCTGCAAAAAACGGCCCAGGAACCCGCTGGAATGTTCCGGCCCAACACCTTCATGGCCATGCGGCAGCAGCATGGTCAACGCCGACTGGCACCCCCACTTGTATTCGCCCGACGCGATGTACTGGTCAACGAAGACTTGGGCGCCGTTCACGAAGTCGCCAAACTGCGCCTCCCAGAGCGTCAGCCGCGTGCGCGTCTGCACGCTATAACCGTATTCAAAGCCGAGTGCGGCTTCTTCCGTCAGCGGAGAGTTGACGATGTCAAAAGCCCCCTGGCGCTGTGCGACATGCTGCAGCGGAACGTGCTGGCGGCCCTCACCCGGCAGCGTGGCTTGCGAATGCCACACCGCATGCCGGTGCATGAACGTGCCGCGCCCGACGTCCATGCCGGACAGCCGGATGCCGTGACCGTCTTCCAGCAGCGTGGCATGGGCCAGGTTTTCAGCCATGCGCCAATCGACCGTGTGTTGGCCATCAGCCAACGCCGCGCGCCAGCACTCGCACAGATCGCGCACCCGATCGTGCAGAACCACACCTTCGGGCAACGTGGTCAACGTCTGCGTCAGCGTTTGCAAGCGCTGCAGCGACAGCGGCTGGAGCCGATGGCGCGTCCCGTTGACGACCGCCGCAGCGCCAGCCCTTGACGTGGCTACGGCGGAGCCCGCCAGCAACTGGCGCAGGGCATCTTCACGCAGATCGACCAGGCGCGTCGATTCCGCGACGGCCGCGTGATACTGCTCGGTGACGGTCGGATGCGACGCGATGGCCGCGTGCAGCGCCGGCTGTGTCACGGCGGTCAGATCGTGCTCCGAATGCCCCAGCCGACGATAGCCGAGCAGATCAATCACGATGTCCGCACCATGCTCCATGCGGTACTCAATGGCGATCCGCGCAGCGCGCAAGACCGCTTCCGGGTCGTCTGCGTTGACATGCAGCACCGGCGCATCAACCATGCGCGTCACGTCGGTGCAATAGTCGTTGGCGCGCACGTCCATCACGTTGGGCGTCGTGAATCCGATCTGGTTGTTGACGATGACGTGCACGACCCCGCCTGCCGTGTAGCCGCTCCGACGGGTGAGGTTCAAGGTCTCCATGACAACGCCCTGACCGGCGAACGCCGCGTCGCCGTGCACCATCACCGGCAGGCATGGCGTGTCGGGATGCTCGTCCAGGTGTCCGCGCGCCATACCGCAAACAACCGGATACACGCTCTGCAGATGCGAGGGGTTCGGCGCCAGCACCAATGTGAGCTCGCCAGCATCGGTGGTTCGCTTGGCGAGCCCGCCAAGGTGGTACGGCAGATCGCGCTGTGCGATGGCGACTTCGGAATCCGGATCCAGCCGATCCAGCATGTCTTGCGCATCGAAGCCCATCACGTTGACCAGCGCGTTCAAGCGCCCGCGATGCGGCAAGCCGAGAAAGACCTGTCGCACACCGCAACTGCCCGCCTCGTCGAACAGCGTTTCGAGTAGCGGCACCAGGCTCTCACAGCCTTCGAGAGAGAACCGCTTGGCATGCGCAAACCGATCGGCTGCGAGGCGCTCCCACATTTCGGCTGCGGCCAGTCGACCCAGGAGCCAACGCTTGCGGTCCGGGGCAAGTGGCGGTGCCGTCAGCTCTGCCTCCATGCGCGCGTAGAGCCAGGTGCGGCGCTGGCGTTTGCGCACGCCGCTGCAATCGAGGCCGATGGAACCGCAGTACACCCGTTTGAGCTGCCACTCGAGTTCCTGCATGGTGGTCGCCGTCGGCAACACGGCGCCCGCTGACTCGCGCCTGTGTGCAGGGTCCAAGCCATGGAACCGCAGTCGGAGTTCGGGCACCTCGGGCAGCGGTGCGCGTGAGAGCGGATCGAGGCGCGCACGGCGATACCCGAGACCTCGGTAGGCGTCGATCAGACGGGTAACGGGGGTAGACCGCGGCCCGGCGTCTGCCGCCTCCGTCGGCAGGGCATACGGGTCGAACGCGGCGACAGAATCCTGATCGGCAAATTGAAGCGATTGGGAAAACATGGTTGTGCAGGAGAAAGAGACGCCGTTAGTTGCCCCCGCCGTCGGCACGCCGACACCTCTCCACGCGCGCAGTCCTTCAGACAGCGCAGACGCAGTGCAGCAGGCGCATGTTCGGACAGACGGCGGGACCTTTCGAAACACCAAACCGGGCGAGCCGGCCGGGCGCTCCGTCGATTCCTTCTTTTACGAGCCGCCTCGCGACAGCCCGTGCCTCCTCCGTTGCCCGTTTACAGCAACAGCACTGCGACTACGAAAGCGTTTGCGCTTGACTCCAGGCGACGTGTGCCACAGAGCCTGCCTCGCCTTGCGCGGCGCGGCCACGGCCAGACAGGTCTGCGTGGAGCTTGAAGGTGCTGACCATGTCGGCCAGTTGATTGGCCTGGTCCTGCAGGGCCTGTGCCGCCGTGGCGCTTTCCTCCACCAGCGAGGCGTTTTCCTGCGTGGCCTTGTCCATCTGCGTGATGGCCTCGTTGATCTGTTCGATGCCGTCGCTCTGCTCGCGGCTCGATGCGCTGATCTCGGACACGATGTTCGTCACATTCTGGATGCCGGCCACCACGTCGCGGATGATCTGGCCGGCCTCTTCCACCTTGGCCGTGCCGGTGCTGACGTGGCCGACGGAATCCTCGATGAGTGCCTTGATCTCCTTGGCCGCTGCTGCGCTGCGCTGCGCGAGGCTGCGCACCTCGCCAGCCACCACGGCAAAGCCGCGACCCTGCTCGCCGGCGCGCGCGGCTTCCACCGCAGCGTTGAGCGCCAGGATATTGGTCTGGAAGGCAATGCCGTCGATCACGCCGATGATGTCGACGATCTTGCGCGACGACGTGTTGATCGTGCTCATGGTCTGGATCGCCTCGTCCACGGCATCGCCGCCCTTGGTGGCGACCATCGACGCATTGGATGCCAGGCGGCTGGCCTCCTGCGCGTTGTCAGCGTTCTGCTTGACGGTGGAGGTGAGCTGCTCCATGGCCGCCGCCGTTTCCTCCAGTGAGCTGGCCTGCTGTTCGGTACGGCTCGAGAGATCGATGTTGCCGCTGGCCACTTCGCTCGATGCGCGGGTGATGGTGTCCGTGCCGCCCCGCACCTGGCTGACAATGCCGTGCAGGTTTTCGATCATGTGCTTGAGCGCCGCCAGCAGACGGCCGATCTCGTCTTGCGTGTCGACCTCCAGCCGATGCGTCAGATTGCCCTGCGCCACGGCCTCAGCCAGGTGCATGGCATGGTTAATCGGGCGCGTGATGGTGCGGGTGATGAAGGCCCCCGTGGCAATGGCCAGCAGCGTGGCAAGAACGGCCAGCACGATCATCTGGATCTTGGCGTTGGCGCCCTGGGCGGCAGCCTCGCTCACATCGTGCTCCATCTCGCCGGCCTGTTGGTCGACCATCCTGTCGACCAGCACGTAGTACCGGTCTTGCAGGCGCGACATGTCACCCTGGTACAGGGCACGCGCCTCCTGCACGTTGTCGGCATCAACCAGCGCGAAGAACTTGCGGACGCTGGCACCGTAGGCTGAACGCGCCTCGAACTGGTCTTTGAAGAGCGCCTTGCCCTGATCGGTCGTGAGCAGCTTCTCCAGGCGGCTATAGGCCTGCGCATTGGCCTGGCGGATGGCCGCGTAGTCGCTCATGTACTTCGTCTTCTGCTCGGGCGCGGTGGCGAGCAGCAGATTGCTGAGAATGCCGCTGGCCTTGTAGCCGTTGTTCTTGATCTGGTTGCTCAGCGCGATCAGTGAGTAGCGCTCGCTCACGATCCGACCCATCTTTGTGTTGTTGTCGTCCAGCCGTTGTATGCCGACCGCGGCGATCCCGATCAGCAACGCCACGACAAGCGCGAACGCTGCTCCGAGCCGTACCCCGATCCTCATATCCGAGATTCTCATTTGCTTCTTCCTGTTTCAGCAGCTTCAAAGAGAGAGACATCACGGCCCGGCGGCGTCATTGCCGAGCCATTGCGCAATGCACGCAGGTGCATGCGTTGAAGCAGGCGCATCTCGGGAAGACTTGCGGCCGTCGTTTGCCGATCTTTAAAGCCGGCGCTCGCCGATATTGCCCAGGCTGCTTCGATCGAACATGTCGGCAGTGCAAGAGGAATCTTGAGTGTGGCAATACGCCTCAGATCTGGGTACGCACACGACATGCGAGCATCAGATACGGAATATCGCGCTAAGATCGGTAAGCAGCGCTCATCCACTGGGAATCAACACACGGACAGCGCCCCAAAGTTGAGCTTTCTTGTATTTTTGCGATGCGGGATCGCTACTGCGCGGAATCGCTCATCCTTGAATTTTCAAACGGGCTCTTAGGGGCGATCGCCACTGAGCAACGCGTGCGTAAAGGAACGACGTGCCGTTCGTGTGGCGTCGCGGCGGGTGCTGGTCCAGCGCAAACGCGAGCACGGTCCAGCCGGTCTGGGGCGCAGCTTCTCCTGCCCCACATAGCGTGACCAGTCACCTCCCGGCGTGCCGATGCGCGATGGGGCACCGGTATTCGGCTGCCGGCCAGTTGCGGACGCTGAGCAACGCGTTCGCGCAGACATTCGAATGTCTGCAGTCGGCCTCGTAACAGACGCTCTGTCGCCGGAAATCGTGGCTGGCTGTCGCCATAGGAGCGTAACGGCTCACAAGGGAAGTCATCGCACAAGACTGAGTGACGCTCACTAATCCTTGGTGGGAGCCAATAAACCAGCGAGTCCGCCAACCGCAGTTGAACCAATGGCGACTACACCCGTTATATCGTTACCCGCGGCATTCAAAACGATAAGCGAGATTAACGAACATGGAACAATCAAGCCGAGCATCCAGATTGCGGTTCTTGACGACCATCGGTCCATACCAGAAGATTTTCTAATTTCGTCGATCAGTTCTTTTTTCTGGTTTGGTGTGTACGGTCCGTCAAGGACGTCTTTCATCAACTGATAAAGCAACTCAGGCGGCATACCCTTGCCAGGTTGCGGAACTAGGACGGCCGATTGAGGAGGAACGGCCGGCTGGGGCTGAATATCGACGCTCATAGTTCCTCTCCTATGGAAGACGTACAAGGATTGCAAAGTCGGTTTCGCTATGATAGCGGCGCTGTCAACACTACTTGGCAGCTTCGACGGCGTGGCCGTGATCGCTCACCGCCTGAAGCTTCTCAGCCAATTCCAGGATGGAGTGGTCGTAAATCGGATTGATGGAGCCGAAAAAGTTGTATCGGACACCGCGAATTGACGGATCTGCTTTGGACGGCGGCACAAAGAGGCTGGTAAACGATCTGACCACCGCCAGAATTTCATGCCGCTCATAAATGCGGTCGATGTTCAAGCCTTTCTTATTCTGATCGCGGGTTTCTTTGTCGACGCTGAAGAACCCGGTGACAGGCGACGGATCGAACGCATACACGTGCGAGATCCGTGGCACTTCGGGGCGCAGCGGCAATGAGTAGGCAAATTGCTGAGCCAACCCGCCACCCAGTGAGTGCCCGGTTGAATGAATGCGAAAGTCCTTCAGGTAGGCGCCTTCTGCGCTGTGAACACGTCTCAGATATTCGTCAGTGAAAGCCGGGCCGAATTTGTCAACAATTTGCGTGTATTCGTCCTTGTGTCCAGGGAGGAACCACCTCAGATTCGATTTCCAGTCCTTCCCGCTCTTCAAAATCGTTCCGCCAAAAGCCACCACGAGCAATCTGGCGCTAGGTTTTTCCCAGACCTCCACCCTGAGATGGGAGCCCTTAATCGCAGTCTTCAGCTCGTCAGCAGGAAGGTCGCCCCAGGATTTCCACCCGTCATGTTCGAGGATCTCCTTGGCGTGGACGCATGCGTTCTTGTCCGCGCCCTTTGGCGCTTGTGTAACGGACGAAATCTTGCAGTAAGCGACCTGGCTGAGCCACGCATATTCCCAGTCCGTTTCGGCTTCCGTTTGAACAGGCTTGGGTGTCCCCAGGAAACGGTCTCCAGGTTCCCTGGCGACAACCTGGCTGTCCGTCTGCCTGTAGGCAGCGCAACCGGCCATGATCAAAGCGCAGGCCGTTGCCAGGCCAGCATGAAATGGCCTTGAGTCCCCATTCATTTGAGCCTCCTGGAGCGCCCCGGCGGCGACTGCTGCCCGCTGGCGTACGTACTGATGGTGAGGGTGCGAATACGCGCTACGGTTGGCATGGCACATCGGGCAAATAACGCCTCGGCCGCCGTCGATCTCGACTTCGGCCTCACGGTTCACAGGTGCGTTGAGCGGAATCATCATCCCGATCGATGCGCGGGCATGCAGGCCAACGTCGTGGCCGTAGCCGGCCCGATTACGACGGGCCAGTTAGTGAGTACGAACAACAATCGTGCCAATGCTGGAACGGCAAGCGTTCGTGGGTTTGGATTCGCTGGGGAGGCTGATTTCGGGGCAGGAATGTTTCACGGCTGAAACCGTGTCCGGATTGCTTCGGGCGGCTCTTAGCGGCACCACGACAAACTTTTGAATGCAGACCGGCTCGCGAAACGCAACGCCTCGTTGAAGAAGCGGCAAGCCGATGGCACGGTAAAGGCAGCTGACTCGAGGTGGGGGCTCGATTCGTGACCACGCCTACGTAGTCGGACCTCAAGCATTCACTGACTTCGCTACACCACCAAAAGCGCATCGAAGGAGAATGGGTGTTGACTGATGGAATGCGCACCGACCGGTTGAATCCGAAACCGTTGCTGGCCGAAATGACCTCAAGAATATGACCTTGGCCGCTCAAGCAAACGCACTAGAGCGATTTGGAATCCGACCGCATATTCTGATGTCCGGACAACCTGTGGCACACGCCGTCAGCCTCGGGATTCAACGCCAAGACGGGCGAGCGGAACGTGAGGAAGGTGACTCAAATGACGATTGAGTATTTTGCCGAAAGCAATCCGGCCACACGCACCTTGCCGCGTTCGTTGGCGACGAAGGCCGGCGATCTGGTCTTTGTGTCCGGTCAGGTCGCCAGAGGCGAAGACGGCAGCATCATCAGTGGCGGGATAGAAGCGCATACACGCCAGACACTGGAGAACGTCGCGCATGTCCTCGCGCTCGCGGGTTGCACGCTCGCGGACGTCGTGAAGACAACCGTCTGGCTTGAAGACGCCCGCGACTTTGAGGCATTCAACCGTGTCTATGGCGAGTTCTTCCGCGACAACAAGCCGTCGCGTTCGACGCTGCAGGCGAAGAACATGGTCGGTACCAAGATAGAAATCGAGGCGATTGCCTATAAGCCTTGACGCTCTGCAAAGCGGGTCATGCGTTCCCATTCACGCGGCTGACTGCTCCGGGTGGGGCGCGGTCGTTGAACGCGCCACCGACCTGAATGATTCCGGAAGGCTGCTCCGCGATTGCCAAGACGGATGTGCCCCACCGGTATGTCAACGATGGCACCGCCGAGCTCGTCTTTTCCATGACGGTTGCAGAGCTGCATCGGCCCAGGGGCGCTTGCTGACAAGCGATTTCCGTCGGTGCTGCAGACGGCGCTGCGCTGCATCGAAGCCGGGCGCCATGCGCTGTCCCGGCCTTGTCGCCGCACCCTGGCCGACGCACGGTTTCCGGCTACGACGACGCCTTTTCAGCGTGGGCGTTCGCGGTGGGGTAGGGGTCCTGCAGAGCAATGGAGCCGGTTTCCAGCAGGGACTTGAGGTTGGAGAGAATCTTCGGCCACCCGCCGGACACCGCCTCGATGAGCTTCGACGCTTCGCGCTCGATGGTGTGGGTGATGGAGAGCTTGACCGCCGTTCCGGTGGGCTCCAGCTCCATCGTGCATTGCGATGCGCCTTCGGCCTTGAGTTCGGGCCGGCTCTGGTGCAGCCAGCGGATCACCAGGCGCCGTGGCGGGTCGGCCTCGACGATCTCGCCGGTGTCGAAGACCTGGCCGTCGCCGGACACCAGCCGCCACGCGGATCCCGCCGTCCACTGGCTTTCGCAGTGCATGCCGAACCAGTACTGCTTCATGAATTCCGCATCGGTCAGCGCCGACCACAGCGTCTGCGGCGTGGTGCGGATGTAGGTCACGTAGACAAAGGTCGATCTAGTCATTGTCTTTCTCCAGTCGTTGTTTCAGCTTCGAGAGCGCCTTGAGGCGCGGCTTCTCGAACTTGGCGATCCAGCGCTCGTAGATCTCCTGCAGCGGCACGGGGTTGAGGAAGTGCAGCTTCTCGCGACCCTGCCGCAGGGTGACGACCAGGTTGGCCGCCTCGAGCACGCCCAGGTGCTGGGTCACGCCCTGCCGCGTCATGTCCAGGTGCTCGCACAGCGCGTTGAGGGTGCGGCCGTCGTGGGCGTGCAGCAGGTCCAGCAGCTTGCGCCGGCTGGGATCGGCGAGGGCTTTGAACAGCAGGTCGGTGTCATCGGGGTGCTCGGCCATGGACGGCTACAGGCAAGTCATTGGTTGCATGAATAATAGGCAATAAAATGCTTGCATGTAAAGCATCAGTCAAGGGTCGCTGGCGTATATGCATCCGAGGCCACGTTGTCTGCTCGCTACCTTGAAAGAGGGCTTTGCCGTGTTGGATCTTGCTGCTGCCCGACGGATGCCCAGGCCCACATTGAGCCCGACCGGCATGCCGAAAATCGCCTTGCATTTGGTGGCAAGAATAAATATGATGAGCATCATATGAAAAAAAGCCCGACCTCCAGGACCAAGGAAGCCACGCACGAACGTATCGTCGAAGCGGCTGCGCGCGCCATCCGGCGCAGCGGCTATCACGGCACGGGCGTGGCCGACATCATGAAGGATGCCGGCCTGACGCACGGCGGCTTCTACGCGCACTTTGCGTCGCGCGAAGCGATGCTGGCGGAAGCGGCGGATCGCGCCGGCGCGCAAGGCGTGACGCTGATGGAGCACATTGCCGCCACCACGCCGCCCCGGGAAGTGCTGCGCGCGATGGCCGAGGCATATCTGTCGAAGGCGCATGTCGATAACGTGGAAAACGGCTGCGGGACCGCGGCGCTGGCGTCGGAGATGTCGCGCCAGGCTCCCGAGGTCAGGCGGGCATCCACGCGGCGCATCAAGGAGATGGTCGACCTCGTCGCCCGCCAGTTGCCCGATTGGGGGCAGCCGAGCGCGCACGAGCAGGCCCTGGTCACCGTCGCCATGATGGTCGGTACCCTGGTGCTTGCACGCGCGGTCGACGACCCGAAGCTTTCCGACGCGCTGCGCGAGGCAACGCTCAACCACCTTGTTCCGACGGACACCTGATGCCAGCAGCCCGCATCGGATCAGCCGTCATTTTTTTTGGCTAGAAATATGATGATCATCATATTTCTAGCCAAGCAACCGGGTTTCGCCCACCACCAGTGAAGGTGCTCCAATGAAAATCCAAGGTTCCATTGCGCTCGTGACGGGCGCCTCGTCAGGCATCGGCAAAGCGACCGCGGAGCGGCTGTCGAAAGCCGGCTACAAGGTCTACGGCACCAGCCGGCGGGAGGCGCCGGCGGGCGGGCAGCCGTTCGCCATGCTGTCCCTGGACGTGACCAGCGATGCGTCGGTCGAAGCGGCTGTCGCGGAGCTGATCCGGCGCGAGGGCCGCATCGACCTGCTCGTCAACAACGCAGGCTTCGGCCTCGCCCCCGGCGGGGCGGAGGAAAGCTCGATCGGGCAGGCCCAGTCGATCTTCGATACGAATTTCTTCGGCGTCGTCCGCATGATCCGCGCTGTCGTGCCGCACATGCGGCGCCAGGGTAGCGGCCGCATCGTCAACGTCGGTTCGGTGCTCGGCCTGATTCCGATGCCGTACGGCGCGCTCTACGCGGCAACCAAGCATGCGCTCGAAGGCTATTCGGAGTCCCTCGACCACGAGCTGCGCACCCGGGGCATCCGGGTTTCGGTGGTCGAGCCGGCCTACACCAGCACCTCGTTCGACGCGAACCTGATCGAGCCTGACGCCAAGTTGGAGGCCTACCACCAGGCGCGTGTCCATGTGGCCGCGCGGATCAAGGAGGCGCTGGCCGATGCCGACGCGCCGAGCGTCGCGGCCGATGCCGTGCTCGAAGCAGCCACCGCGGCCCACCCGAAACTCCGGTACGCGGCCGGCCGCCGCGCGAACGGACTGCGACTGCTCCGCAGATTCGCGCCGGCGAGCGTGGTCGATGCGGGTATCCGGAAAAACCTGCGGCTCGACGCGCAGGCGGTGCCGCCGCTTGAGCCCGGGCGACGGGATGGCCGGCGTTCCGCCGATGGGCGCCCATCTTGATGATTCACCTGCATCGGCCTCGGGCGGAAGCCATGTCGTTGTGCGGGTGGCCGTGCGGCGGGCGATCGGCCGTGATCCGGCATCGGCACTGATGTGGTGAGGCGGGTGAGGGGCGAGACTCACGACTTCGTGATTCGTCGCCCTTGGTCGATGGCCTGGTTGTCTGTGGGTGCTCTTGTCTCTGGGAGCGTCTTGCTTTGGGGCGCCGATGCGAGTCGGCGCCTCTGTTTTTTTCGCGGCGCGGGCATCCTGCGTGTACTGTGCGCGGGCCTTCGGGGGCGCTCGCGATAGCCGACGCTGGCCGAATGCCATTCGGGCTGGAGGTTGGTTGGATTGCAGGTTTGGGTTTTCTTCCGCCGGCGGGAATCGAACCCGCATCCGGTGTGCCTGGAGTGGTCGCTCTTGGGCCACAAGACAGAGATACCGC
The DNA here is from genome assembly GCF_018243235.1 of Ralstonia nicotianae. Classification (NCBI taxonomy): domain Bacteria; kingdom Pseudomonadati; phylum Pseudomonadota; class Betaproteobacteria; order Burkholderiales; family Burkholderiaceae; genus Ralstonia; species Ralstonia nicotianae. The sequence continues at coordinate 1,028,455 of NZ_CP046675.1, read as the reverse complement.
ACGCACAGATCGCCGATCACCGCGACAGCGGCTCCGGCGACTTCGCCGACAGCACCTGGCTGACGCGCTCGGCCGCCGGCATGGGCACCGAGAGCACGAGCGACGTGGTGATGGTGCCGAAGCTGCCGATCCGGTCGATGACGGCCTCCAGTTCCGCGCTCGACCGGGTCAGCACATGGAGGATGTAGCTGTCCGACCCCGTGACCCGCATGACCTCGACCACGTTCGGCGTCTCGCGGAACGTTTTCAGAAGGCTGGTCCCGCGCTCGGCGGATGCCCCGATGCGGATGATGGCGTTGATCGGGAAGCCCAGCCGCGTCCAGTCCACTTCGGCGCGATACCCCTTGATCACGCCGCGCTCCTTCAGGCGCCGGACGCGCTCCGCGCATGCCGGCGCCGTCAGCCCGACTTCCGCCGCGAGCGACTTGTAGGGGGCCCTGCCGTCGCGCAGCAGCAACTGCACCAGTTTCAGGTCCGTTGCGTCGAGAAAGTTTCGATCCGTGTTTTCCATGAAAACAAAAGAGGGATGGCGTCTGGACTTTCGATTCTAAAGCGATGATCCGCGCAATATGAAGCAAACTTTCTCCGTTCCTAATTTGCATGCGGAGTGGCCGATGCGTACCGTGACGACAGCAGGTTTTGCCTTTGTCGAGTTTGTCTGCCAGGAGCCCGAAGAGCTGGTAGCCCTGTTCGGGAGGCTCGGGTTCAAGGCACAGGGGCAACATGCACAGACGGGGGCGGTTCTCCTGCGCCAGAACGAAGCGGCCCTGATCGTGAACCCCGCGCCGAATCCGTTCCGCGATGTTCACGGCGCATCCGCGCGCGCGATCGCGATCCACGTGGACGACGCAGCGAATGCCCTGGCGCAGGCGCTGGCCGGTGGCGCCCGTCGGGCAACACCGGCCGAGTGCGGCGCGTTCGTCGTCGACGCGCCGGCGATCGTGGGCATCGGCGACAGCCTGGTCTACTTCATCGATCACGACATCGAATCGGTGTTTTCGACGCCGTATCGGCCAGGGCAGCCCATCGCGGTGGCGGAGGCCGCCATCCGGGCGATCGACCACACCTCGAACATCGTCAAGCCGGAGAACCTCGACCACTGGGCCGACTTCTACAAGGACACCTTTGCCTTCGTCCAGAAGCAGTACCTGGACGTGAAAGGCCGGCAAACGGGGATGCGCGCGCGCTCGATGGTGAGCCCGTGCGGAAAGGTGTCGATCCCGATTGCCGCCGCCGCGCACGACCAGCCCGGCGTGCTGAACCAGAACGACGAGTTCATCCGCGACTACCGCGGTGAGGGCATCCAGCACATCGCCTTCCTGTCTTCGAACATCGAGCAGACCATCGCGGCCATGGAAACCGCCGGCATCGAGTTCATGGAGACGCCGCCCAAGACCTACTACCAGAACCTGGATGGTCGGGTTCCCGGTCACGGGCAGAACCTCGACAGCATGGAGCGCCGGGGCATTCTCGTCGACGGCAAGGGCGGCGGCCGGATCCTGCTGCAACGCTTCACGCGCCGCCAGATCGGCCCGATGTTCTTCGAGATCATCGAGCGGCGCGGCGAGGACGGTTTCGGCGAAGGCAATTTCAAGGCGCTCTTCGAATCCCAGGAGCAGGACCAGGTCCGGCGCGGGTCGTTGAACGCCGCGTAGGCCGGCCAGCCCGGCATCCGTTTTTTCCCAAGGTACGCACCATGCAATCTTTCAAGACGACCCAGGCGACCAAGACAACTGTCGCCCTTCCGAATCCGCATCCCGTGTTCGGCAGCACCGAGGTGTTCAAGACGTTCAACTATGCGCCGGCCGTCGCGGCGGGTGGCTTGCTGTTCATCGCCGGCCAGATCGGCATCCGCGCCGATGGGACCGTGCCCGCCAGCGTGGAGGAGCAGATCGATCTCGCATTCCAGCGGCTGGGCGCGATCCTGCAGGCGGCCGGGCTCGGCTTCGAGGATCTCGTCGAGCTGGTCAGCTATCACGTCGATGTCGACCGGCAGCTCGCGGCGTTTCGCGAGATCAAGGATCGCTACATCAAGGAAGGCGCGCCCGCCTGGACCATCCTCGGCGTGGCCGCGCTGGCCAGGCCGACGCTGTTAATCGAGATCAAGGCGGTGGCTGCGACACGCGCCGCGTGATCGGCAGAGCGATACCGCAACCCGAGATGACCAAGAGACCCCAGATGAGCAAGACCTTCGCATCCCACGGCGACACGCAAGTCAAGGCCACAACCTTCACCCGGCTCTCCGAAAACGCCTACGCCTACACAGCGGAAGGCGACCCGAACGCCGGCGTGATCATCGGCGATGACAGCGTCCTCGTGGTCGACACGACAGCGACGCCAGCGATGGCGCAAGACCTGATCGCCAGGATTCGCGCGGTCACGGACAAGCCGATCCGGCATCTGGTGCTGTCCCACTACCACGCGGTGCGCGTGCTGGGCGCCTCCGCATTTCTCGCGCAGGGGTGCCAGCAGATCATTGCCAGCCGGGGCACGTACGATCTGATCGTCGAGCGCGGCGAGCAGGACATGCAGTCGGAGATCGAGCGATTCCCGCGCCTGTTCGCCGGTGTGGAAACCATCCCCGGCTTGACGTGGCCAACGCTGGTGTTTGAGCAGGCGTTGACGCTGTGGCTGGGTGGCCTCGAAGTTCGGATCGCGCACCTCGGGGCAGGCCATACGAAGGGCGATACCGTGGTCTGGCTGCCGTCGCAGAAGGTGCTGTTCTCGGGGGACCTGGTCGAACACGAAGCCGCCTGTTACTGCGGCGACGCGCACCTGGATCAGTGGCCGGCAACGTTGGAGGCCCTGCGGGCGCTCGGGCCGGAGAAGCTCGTGCCGGGTCGGGGTCCCGCGTTGCTGTCCGCGAGAGCGGCCGACGATGCCATCCGCTACACCCACGCATTCGTCACCACGCTGCGCAAGGCCGGCCGCGAAGCACACGCCCAGGGCCTCGACCTGAAAGGCGCGATGCGCCATGCGCGCGCGCTGATGGATGCCCGGTTCGGCAGCGTCTTCATCTATGAGCATTGCCTGCCGTTCGATGTGTCCCGCGCGTTTGACGAGGCCGGAGGCATTGCGCACCCGCGCATCTGGACGGCGCAGCGTGACAAGGAGATGTGGGCTGCGCTCCAGGGTTAGCGGAATCAGGGGACGTTGAGGCCGCGACGCGGCAGCGACGAGTCACGTGCAAGAACAGCCCGATGCCCTGTCACTTTGTGCCGCCTCGACTGTGCGCCGCGACAGGTCGCCGTTGTCCGCTTCGATCATCGTAACGTCCGATCGCCTGGCGTAGCGTGATGCGCCGAAGCCCATGGCGGATCGCCTACACTACAAAGCCAGCGGACACGGCGGTTCCCGCGCGGCACCCCTCCATGGCGCACATCTTCTTCGCTGCTTCGATTCAGCGGCATATCGCAACGCCAGAGCGCGAGGTCGACGCGCGCACGCTTGGCGAAGCGCTCGAGGCCGTCTTCGCGGCGCAACCTCGACTGCGCGGCTACATCCTGGACGATCAGGGCGCACTGCGAAAGCATCTCGCCGTGTTTGTCGACAGCCAGCCGGTGCGCGACCGGCAACATCTGTCCGATGCGCTCGGCGAGAAAAGCCGGGTCTACGTCATACAGGCGCTGTCGGGCGGATAAGGAGGCCGGCCGCACTCGAGGAGACACTCGACATGAGCGATCGATTGCTTGTCGCAACCCGCAAGGGACTGTTCGTTCTGCGGGCCGATGGCGAAGGCGGCTGGACCCTCAGCGAGCCGTATTTCGTCGGCGAGCCCGTGAGCATGGTGCTGCCTGATCCGCGCGACGGAGCGCTGTATGCCGCGCTCAATCTCGGCCACTTCGGCGTGAAGCTGCATCGCCGGCGCGCGGGCATGGCGGATTGGGAAGCGTGCGCGGTCCCCGTCTACCCGCCGCAGCCCGCCGACGAGACGCGTGCCGCTGACGGTGCGAACGCGGGCGCAAACGCGAGCGCGGACAATGCGAGCGCCGCCGCGCCCAGCCCGCCATCGCCTCCGTGGACGCTTCAGCAGATCTGGTCGCTCGAAACCGGTGGTCCGGACGAACCGGCCGTCTTGTGGGCCGGCACGATTCCCGGTGGGCTCTTCCGTTCCAACGATGGTGGCGACACATGGGTGCTCAACCGCGCGCTGTGGGATTGCCCGGAGCGCCGCGAATGGTTCGGAGGCGGCTACGATGCGCCGGGCATCCATTCCGTGATGGTCGATCCGCGCGACAGCCGGCACGTGACGATCGGCGTGTCGTGCGGCGGCGTCTGGCAAACCGCCGACGGCGGCTCGACCTGGCGCGTGACCGCCGACGGCATGGAGGCCGACTACATGCCGCCGGATCGGCGTGGCGATGCCAACGTGCAAGACCCGCACCGCGTCGTGCAATGCGCGGCCAACCCGGATGTGCTGTGGACGCAGCATCACTGCGCGATCTTTCGCTCGACCGACGGGGCGGCGCACTGGCAGCGGATCGAAGCGCAGCCATCGAGCTTCGGCTTCGCGGTTGCCGTGCATCCGCGCGAGCCGGACACCGCGTGGTTCGTGCCCGCCGCGCGCGACCAATGCCGGATCCCGGCAGACGGCCGGCTCGTTGTCACGCGCACCCGCGACGGCGGGCGCACGTTCGAGCGTTTCTCGAATGGGTTGCCGCCCGCACCGGCATATGACCTCGTGTATCGGCACGGCCTCGCCGTGGATGAATCCGGCGCGCGCCTGGCGATGGGATCGACCACCGGCGCACTGTGGACGTCCGACGACGGCGGCGAAAGCTGGCGTTTGGTTTCAGCGCATTTGCCGCCGGTTTACTGTGTCCGTTTTGGATGAGGGCGTGAGGCGGGCTGGTGGATATGAAACGCCTGCGTTTCAGCTGATTTGGCGATGCATGCCAAGACAGGCAACGGGGGCGGCTGTTTCGTTTGCGGGAGGGCGCCGAGGTTGAAACTGAAAACGCTTGAGCGTGCCGATGGCTAAATGACAGATCATGGCCGGTTGCGGTTGGTTGGTGGTGGCATGCTCGTTGACCGCTTTCGACCCTTGAGAGACTGCCGGACTCGCCTCACTGAACGGCCGATCCGTGGCGCGATGCTGACTTTCGAAGCGCTGGCAGAGTTGGAGGCTACGGAAGGGTTGCCGTATCTACCTGCAACTCCTTGTCAGGCCACTATCTCAATCGCGCCAGATGGTCCTTATCACCTTTCTTAGATTCGACGACCGCGTCCAATGTCTTGAGCATTTCGCTGAAGCTGGTGAAGCCGTGATCTTTGAAGGAGAAAGCCGGGTCCAGTCGCTTGATCCTGGGCCACACGCTAGCCTTGTTGACCCAAGTTGCTCCTTTGGATTTCGCCAGAAGGTGAATGGCACGCCGAAGCATCTCTGCGGCAGGGCTCTGCGAGGGCAGAGCAATATTCTCCGCAGCCACAGGTTTCCCTCGCCTATCGAGTAGCGCAGGAAAACAGCCCGCTGTCCTCGAGTTAACAAGCGGGCCGCGCCACACATTTCGTGTGGCCTTTGTCCGACGTGACTCGCGGTCAGAACTGTTTGCTCGGAAGGGACTTGCAGTCGAGGGGGATGACCGTGCGGTGGCCGCCTTCCGGGTCCGCAACGTCCTGGATGGCCAGTTTGAAGTTGATGGCTGATGATGCCGTCGCCGAACTTTTCGCGGACGAGGGCCTTCAGGCGCCAATGTCTCCCCATCTACGCACCCGGAATGGAAAAGGATCCTCCAGCGGCGGAAGGCTCAGATTTAATTTTTGAAAATATCTGTAGTGAAATATTTCTTTCACTGAAGTTTTCATTAATGAAACGATTTTAAGTAAATTGATGTCAGCACTTTGGATTTCATCCGTAAGGCGGGTTGAAAATTTTAAGAAAAGTCCTATACCTCGGCTTGATATATAGGATCATCCGGCCAGAAGAGTTGCCAGAATGCGTCTGAGGCAGCGCGGGTGCCAAACGATTTCCGGAATATACGCTGGGGAGGAGTGTGTGATGAAACATATGAATTTTGTTATCAAGCTCATTATTGTGGCGCTATCCATATTATCGGCGGTCGCGCCAGCACAAGTTCCACCACATAATCCAGGCACGATTTGCTTCACTTCGAGACTGTGGTGCTGGGCCTCGCCGCCGGGCTCACCGGGCACTGCCTGCGTGTGTTTCACCCCGTATGGGCAGATTTCCGGCAGACTCGGCTAGCGCCTGAGAGGGCAGCACCTAGCGTCTTGGTGAAGAACGTCATGCTTGAAAAACGCGTTGTGGATGTCAATTCGCTCCTCGAAGATCTGAGGCTGGCCGTCGCGTACGCATCGCGCGCGGGACTTCTATACGATCGCGGGCTGGTTAATATTCTGAAGGCCGCCGAAACAACGGTACGCAACGATAAACCGCCAGACGTGGGGGCAGTGACGTTCGCCATTAACGAGATCGTAAAGATCATTGCTCCGATTACCCTCTCTGACCTCCGGTGCAGACGGAATCCCTTGGAGGAAAATAATCAGACGCGCTTGCGTAAGATGCAGTTTTATCTGTCGATATTCGTCCCGGTTATTCTGATTATTATTGTCTACTCAGCCAATATCCTGAGCAGGGAGCAGGAGGCGCTTTCCGGTTTAGCAGAAATTGCGACGATTAATCCGGAAATCAAACTAGGCGCACTCCGAAAAATGGCACAGGAGCGATCCGCCCGCCCGAATCCGGACCCGGACAGGGCCGCCTATGAGGACTATCAGAACCGCAAGGTGGAACTACGGAAGATGATTGACCGAATCAACGAAGTCAACGCTTTCGTCAGGGAGACGACTGGTGAGGGACAACTTCCAGTCTGGGAGGTCATTCGCGGTTATTTCGGCATCAGCACGGCCGGAGCCATGGTTCCAGACACGAGCACCGCAGGGAAGACTGCCGAATTATCGAGCGGACTAGTTCAATCCCCCGATATTTGCGCCCAAGACGCATCGGGACGGCTCAAGCTTTCGCCGGAGGCGGAGAATCTGCTTGAGTGGGTGCGTAGCGCCAAATCCGAGAGTCTCGAAGACGATTGCTTCCTGTTGGAGGTGGTTTACGCCAGCAGCCAAGAGCCCCCACCGCTAACCGTGGCAGTGAATGCGGCAAATGCGCTTAACTATATGTCGACGCTGAAGAACAGTGTGGCCATGCGTGCCACGTGGTTGATGCCATTCCTGTATGGGTTGCTCGGCGCAATGATATTCGTCATGAGAAACATTACGAGCGAGAGACGCCCGGCGATGGAAGTGTTTCCAATGATCGTGCGACTTTCGCTCGGGGGACTCGCTGGCATCGTAATAGGATGGTTTTCCGCCTCCGTAGGGACGGGGTCGCCGGCCGTAAGCGGCAACATTCTCTCGCTGCCGCTGGTACTCGCTTTTCTGACTGGCTATGGGATCGACGTGTTCTTTTCCCTGCTGGACCGGCTGAGTGGCTCCTTGATCGAACCGCAAAGGGATAAGGCGTCGTAGAGAGAACAACTCGCGTCCCACTGGGGCACGCGAGTTGTTCGCTGGTTAGCACGACTGATTGCTGCTCAGGTTCGATCGGTAAAAGTGGTGATGCGCTTAATTCAAGCGTTGGGGAGCGATGGTGCTTTGTCAAGTTCCGCCCAGCTCTTGGGGGCCGACAATCCCGTCGGGCACTAGCATGCTGCGCCGCTGAAATGCCCTGACTCTTGATTCCGTTTCGGCGCCAAAGGAGCCGTCCGATGCTCGGAATGTGGAAAGGAGGGGATGTATTGCGAGCCCCGGTTCCGTATGGGCCGCGAGGAGCTCGTGGGGGAACATTGGCCGTGGAGAGAGGCACGCAAATGCGCTTCGCCAACGATGCCCGCTTTGCGGTCCACTACGGTCATCGACAATGCAAGACCGGCTGACTCAAACTGGCCGGCAGCGAACCATCTCAAAAACCACCACCACCCCCAACCTCAACTCGAAACTCCGGAAATACCGCAACGGCCTGGACCGGCTGCTTGGTCATGCAGACCTCGAACAGGCGGCTGGCCAGCCATGCAGCCAGCCAGTTCTGCAGCGCCGGCAACGCCTGGGCGGCAAACCAGCCCGGCTCCACCGCTGCAAACTGGCGCACGAAGGGAAAAATCGCCAGGTCGGTGGCGCATGGGGCGGCACCGCCCAGATAGCGCTGGCGCTGCAGTCTTGCCTCCAGCAAGGTCAGCAATGCCGACACGGCTCGTGAGCGCTGGGCTTCGCGGGGTCGCGCCTCATCCGGGTAGCGTTCCGGATACTTGTAGCGATCCAGCGCATGCTTGAAATCGCCGTCGTTGCGTCGCAGCAAGTCCAGGTTCCCGGTGGATTGGGCTCGGCTCCACCAGCCGTCCTGGTCCGGGCATTCCAGTGCCCATCGCATGATGTCCCAGCTCTCTTCGAGCACGCCTGCGTCAGGCAGTTGCAGCACCGGCACCGTGCCTTTCGGGGATAGCGCCAGCAGTGCGGCCGGCTTGTCGCGCAGGACCACCTCGAAGGTCAGGAAGCGGCGGCCGGCCAGCAGCATCGCCATGCGGGCGCGCATCGCATAGGGGCAGCGGCGGTAGCTGTAGAGCAAGGGCAAGGAACTGGAACTGTCGGTGGACATATGCGTGGGGGCAGGGGGCTTCGAGTGGGGGCCCCGCCTCAGGCAAACCACCCCAGCACCAGCGCCGCCACCGCCGGCACCGTCTGCACCAGCACGATCCGCCGGTTCACCGTGATCCCGCCCCAGATGCCGGCGACGGCCACGCAGATCAGCCCGAACAGCGCGAACGCCGCATTGATGGTCGGATCCGGCGCCACCAGCCCGATCACCAGCGCCGCCACCAGGAAGCCGTTGTACAGCCCCTGGTTGGAGGCCATCGCGGCGGTCTCGGCGGCTTTCTCCGGCGTGATGCGGAACACCTTGGGCCCGCGCGTTTTCCACAGCACCATTTCGAGCACGACGATGTAGACGTGGATCAGCAGCACCAGCAGGTAAGCGATGAGGGCGAGGTTCCGGATCATGACGATTCTGGGGAAGGGCGATCCGGCAATGATAGAGGCTGCGGCACAAAAAATGGCATCCGGGGCGCCTGCAAAAGTCATCGCCCGCGGCTATGCTGTGCGCTTTCGTTGCGACTCGGAGCCAATCGCATGCAAGCAAAGCAGGGATCCATGATTTCGTTCAAGCGCCCGGACGGCCAGGAACTCCAGGGCTATCTGGCCAGGCCGGAGCAGGAGGCGGGCGCGCCCGGCGTGGTCGTCATCCAGGAGTGGTGGGGGCTGAATGACCAGATCCGCGGCGTGGCCGACCGGCTGGCCGCGGCCGGCTACGTGGCGCTGGTGCCCGACCTCTACCGCGGCAGCGCGACGGTGGAAGAGGAAGAGGCCCACCACCTGATGACCAACCTGAACTTCGGCGATGCCGCCAGCCAGGATATCCGCGGCGCGGTGCAATACCTCAAGCAGCGCTGCGAGCGCGTGGGCGTGACGGGCTACTGCATGGGCGGGGCGCTGACGCTGCTGGCGCTGGGCAACGTGCCGGAGGCCGCGGCCGGCGTGGTGTGGTACGGCTTCCCGCCGCTGGAATACATCGACGCATCGCGTATCAAGGTGCCGGTGCAGGGCCACTGGGCCACGCAGGACGGCTTCTTCAAGCTCGAGACGGTCGACGCGCTGGAGCAGAAGCTGGCCGAGGGCGGCGTGTCGGTCGAGTTCCACCGCTACCTGGCGCACCACGCCTTTGCCAACGAGACGGCCGTGGGCCCGGGCCGCATTGCCCATACGCAGTACGACCCGGTCTGGGCCCAGCAGGCATGGGACCGCGCGCTCACGTTCTTCGGCCGCACCCTGTGGCCGCGCCAGGGCTGATCTCGATCTGACGGCGTGCCGGCACGCGGTGCCGCTCAGCGCGCGAGGATGCGCCGCGCCGCCTGGTCGCCCCACCAGGCGGCTTCCTCGAAGACGGAGTAGCCCGACAGGTCGGCGTGCGCGTAGTGGATCGGGCCGGCGCTCTCGCGCAGGCGCGCGATGCCGGGGCGGGACAGGAAGCCGGGCGAGGGGATCGCCATTCCGTGCCCGCGCAGGGTCAGGTCCGCGCGGCGGATCTGGGCGCGCAGGCGGATGCCGTACACGGTGTCCAGATCGCGCATCGCGCGTTCCAGCAGGGTTTGCGGCGCGGCCTGGCTCAGCCATTCGCGCGCGGCCTTGGGCGTCATGTCGGACAGCGCCACGTAGGCGGTGAAGACGGACTGCTCCGGCGGGCCGACGCGGATGTCCTGGTGATTGGCCACCACGTAGCCGAGGCCGGTGCCGCGGTAGACCACGTTGTCCCACGCCAGCGGCGCATCGTCGTGCTCGCGCGGGAAGCCGTCGATCAGCAGGTTGGCGAGCAGCCACGGCGCGGCCTCGGGCAGTTCGGCGGCGGGCACGTCGAAGCCTTCGACGACATGCTTGGCGACATGCAGCGGCATCGCGCTGACCACGTGGTCGGCCAGCAGGCGTACCACGCGGCCGTCCGGTTCCAGCACATCGGCGAAGACGCGGGCGCCGGCTTCGCGGGTGTGGCCGATGCGGGCGGCGCTGCCGGCCAGCAGGCGTCCGGGCTCGTTCAGGCCGGCGGCGTCGGACAGGCGGTGGGCCATCCAGTCGAGCCCCTCGGGCCAGGTCAGCATGGTGCCCGGCTCGGCGTTGGCGGCGAGGCCGCCGCGGCTGGCGAAGTAGGCCAGGCCCGCCCAGGCCGAGACATGGTCGGCGGTGGCGCCGTAGTCGTCGCGGCAGCAGTAGTCGGCGTACCAGTGCAGGGTGGCGGCGCGGTAGCCTTCGCGGTGCAGCCAGTCGCGGAAGCTCAGCGCATCGAGCGCGCGCCAGGCCGGGTCGGCGGAGGCGAGCGCGGTGGGCACTGTGAAAAGGCGGCGGCCGTCGCGCCCGGCGGTCTGGCGCAGGCGGTCGACGTGGGCGAAGAAGCGGGTGTGTTCGGCACGCTCGGCTTCGGAGATGCCGTCGTGCGGCACGAAGCCGTCCTGCCAGCGGTCGCCGAGCCACAGGCGCTCGTCCGGCGCGTGGACGAGCACCCGCTCGTCGTAGGTCGGGCGCAGGCCGAACGGGTCGCGCTCGATCACGCCGAAGTCGGCCAGCATCTCGCGCACGTGCGTCGATTCCATCGACGGCAGCGGCAGGTAGTGCGCGCCGGTCGGAAAGCGCTGCGTGCCGAACGCGCCGCCGGCCGCGTTGCCGAAGCGCTCGGGCCCTTCGACCACGACCACGTCGCGCTGCCCCGCCTTGGCAAGCCGCCAGGCGCAGCTCAGGCCGCCGATGCCGCTGCCGCAGATCGCCACGCCCACGCGGCGCGTCTCGGCGGGCGCGGGCAGGGCCTTCATGTCGCGCAGGCGGTGGCCGGCGGCCTGGCCCGGCAGGCGCACGTTGGGCGTGATCTCGGTGATGGCGCGCAGGCCGGCCCACGAGGCCAGGCCCGACGCCGCCACACCGGTGACGGCCGCGCCGATCAGGAAGCTGCGTCGCGTGGTCATGGCGTACCGGCCATCAGCGCAGCACGCCGTGCCAGTCTTCTTCGAAATACCGCACCAGCGACTGGTTGTTCAGCCGGTTGGGCTCGACCTGCGGACGCGGCATGTCGGGCGCGAAGCTGAACATCTGGTGCGTGGTGTCGGCATCGAGGAAGCGGGTGGGCACGCGGTAGGTTGTCGGCGGGCGGAAGTCGGCGCGGCCGGGCGCCGCCAGGATGAAGCCCCATTCGCCGAACGACGGCACCAGCGCGTGGTAGGGCCAGGTGCGGTAGCCGGCCTCCTTGAGCGTCGCGTCCACGCACCAGTATGAGCGCGGCGCAAAGTATGGCGAGGTGGCCTGGATCACCACCAGCCCCGTGTCCGCCACGTGGCGCGACAGCAGCCGGTAGAACGGTACCGAATACAGCTTGCCGATGCTGAAGTTGGACGGATCGGGGAAATCCACGATCGCCACGTCGAACATGTCGGCCGCGGTCTGCAGCCACTGCCCCGCATCGGCGTTGACCACGGTGACGCGCGGGTCGCTGAAGGCATGCTGGTTGAGCGCGACCAGCGCCTCCGCGTGCGAGAACAGGCTGGTCATGCGCGGGTCCAGGTCGACCAGCGTGACGTGCTCGACTTGCGGATACTTCAGGATCTGCCGCAGCGCCAGGCCGTCGCCGCCGCCCAGCACCAGCACCCGCCGCGCGCCGCGCACGGATTCGAGCGCCGGCAGCACCAGCGCCTCGTGGTAGCGGTACTCGTCGCGCGAGGAGAACTGCAGGTTGCCGTTGATGTAGAGGCGCAGGTCGTCTTTCCAGCGCGTTACCACCAGGCGCTGGTAGGGCGACGAGATGGCGTGGATGATCTCATCGCCGAACAGCGCCCGCTCCGACCAGTGCGTCAGCCGGTCCGACGCGGCGAAGCCGGCCAGCAGCGCCGCGCCGACCATTCCGGCGCGCCACGCCATCGCGCCGCGCAGGCGGGCCGACAGCCCCAGCTCGGCGCGGAAATGCCACAGCGTCCAGACCGCGATTGCCGTGTTGCACAGGCCGAACAGGAAGCCGGTGCGCACCAGCCCCAGGCGCGGCGCCAGCACCAGCGGAAACAGCAGCGAGACGGCCAGCGCGCCCAGGTAGTCGAAGGTCAGCACGCGGCTGACCAGGTCGGAGAACTTGGCCTGGCGGCGATGCAGCATCCGCATCACCAGCGGGATCTCCATGCCGACCAGCACGCCGATCACCGTCACCAGCGCGTACAGCACCAGCCGGAACGGCGCCGACTCCAGCGCGAACAGCAGGAACAGCGCCGCCGCCGACACGCCGCCGAACAGGCCGACCAGCAGCTCCAGGTCGACAAAGCGCGCCAGCAGCGCGTCGTCCGCCACGTAGCGCGAGACCCACGAGCCGATCCCCATCGCGAACAGGTAGGCGCCGATGATCGACGAGAACTGCAGGATGGAGTCGCCCAGCAGGTACGACGCCAGTGCCCCGGCGATCAGCTCGTAGGCCAGCCCGCACGAGGCGACCACGAAGACCGCCAGCACTAGCAGGGCGTTGCCGCGGTTCAGGGGCTGCGAGGAGGTGTCGGTGGCGTCGGGCTGCGGCGTCGGCATGCGGGAGCGGAAAGGGACGGTGAACGCTCGCTCGCGGATGCGAACGCGCGGATCGGGCGAGCGCGATTGTGCCGATTTTTTCCGAAACGGGCGACCCCGTCCGGTGCTGCCCCGGCCGCCGGGTTGGCGCCTAGGCCGCCGCGCTGGCACCGGTCAGCGCGCGCACGCGGCCCTCGTCGGCCGCCAGCTCGCGGGCGCTGCCGGCATAGACGATGCCGCCGTCGTCCAGCACATAGGCGTGGTCGGCGATCTCCAGGCTCATGCGCGCGTTCTGCTCGACCAGCAGGACGGTGATCCCCTCGTCGCGCATGCGCGACACCACGCGGAACACTTCCCGCACCACCAGCGGCGCGAGCCCCTGCGACGGCTCGTCGAGCATCAGCAGCCGCGGGTTGAGCAGCAGGGCCCGGCCCAGCGACAGCATTTCCTGCTCGCCGCCCGACAGCTGGCGGCCGCGGCTGAGCCGGCGCTCGGCCAGGCGCGGGAAGAGCTCGTAGATGCGCGCGATCGTCCACGGGCCGCTGCGTTCGCGCGGCACCTTGAGGTTCTCTTCCACCGTGAGGTTGGCGAAGATGCGGCGGCCCTCGGGCACGTAGCCGACGCCGCTGGCCGCGATCCGGTAGGTCGGCCAGCGCGTGGTGTCGGCGCCGAACAGGGTCACCCGGCCCCGGCGCGCGGGCGTGAGGCCCATCAGCGTGCGCAGCGTGGTGGTCTTGCCCGCGCCGTTGCGGCCGAGCAGGACGGTGATGCGGCCCGGCTCCGCCTGCAGGCTGACGCCGTGCAGGATGTGGCTCTTGCCGTAGTAGGTGTGCAGCCCTTCGGCGATCAGCGCAGCGCTCATGCGGCGCTCCCCAGGTAGGCCGCCTGGACGGCCTCGTCGGCGGCGATCGCCTCGGGCGTGCCCTCGGCCAGCAGGCGCCCCTGGTCGAGCACGGTGATGCGGTCGGCCAGGTCGAACACGACGCGCATGTCGTGCTCGATCAGCACGATGGTGAACCGGTTGTCGCGATGCAGGCGCCGGATCAGCTGCATGGTCTCGTCGGTTTCCTGGTCGCCCATGCCGGCGGTCGGCTCGTCGAGCAGCAGCAGGCGGGGGCGCAGCGCCAGGGCGATGGCGATCTCGGCGGCGCGCTGGTCGCCGTGGGACAGCTCGCCGACCAGCCGGTCCGCTTTGTCGCGCAGGCCGGTCAGCTCGAGCGTGTCCTCGACCCGCCGGCGGACCTTGGCCCGTGTGGCCCGGCTGATCCACGGGCGCAGGCGCAGGCCGTCCGTCACTTCCGCGCCGATGCGCACGTTCTCGAACACCGTCAGCTCCGGAAAGATCTCGGTGATCTGGAACGTGCGCGCAATGCCCGCCGCCACGCGCCGGTGCGCGGGCTGCGCCGTGATGTCGCGGCCTTCGAAGACGATGGTGCCCGCGCTCGGCCGGAAGAAGCCGCTGATGAGGTTGAAGAAGGTGGTCTTGCCCGCGCCGTTCGGGCCGATGACCGCGCGCAGCTCGCCCGCCTCCACCGACAGCGAGACATCCCGCACCGCGGCCAGGCTGCCGAAGTGCTTGCCGAGGCGGCTGACCTCGAGCACGCTCATGTCCGCCCCCTGCGCCGCAGCACGCCGAGCAGGCCGCGCGGAAAGAACAGCACGATCGCCACGAACAGCATGCCGACGAACGACATCCAGTTGACGGTGAGGCTCGACAGGTAGTCCTGCAGCACCACGAACACCACCGCGCCGAGCAGCGGGCCCCAGAAACTGCGCATGCCGCCCATCACCGCCATCATCACGAAGTCGCCCGACTGGCTGTAGTGCAGGCCGCGCGGGTCGGCAAAGTTGTTCAGCAGGGCGTAGAGCGCGCCGGCGAAGCCCATGAAGAAGCACGACAGCGTGAAGGCGATCCAGATGTGGCGGTTCACCGGAATGCCGAGAAAGCGCGCGCGCCGCTCGTTCTCGCGGATGGCGATCAGCGTGTGTCCGAAGGGGGAGCGCAGGATGAAGGCCATCAGGCCTGTCGCCAGTGCCAGGCACGCGAGCACGAAGTAGTAGAACGCATCGGCGTTCGACAGGATGTCGAGGGTGGTGAAGCCGAGGTCGAGCGGCATGCGCGAGAACCCGCGCAGGCCGTCGTCGCCGCCGGTGAGCGCGCTCCACTGGAACGCGATGTAGTAGAAGACCTGGCCGAAGGCGATGGTGACCATGGCGAAGTACACCCCGCGCCGCCGCACGCTGAGCGCCCCCAGCAGCGCGCCCGCGATGCCCCCCAGCAGCGTGCCGCACACCAGCGCCAGCGGCGTGCTGGGCGCGAGGAACTTGAGCGCGAAGCCGGCGCCGTAGGCCCCCAGCCCGAAATACGCCGCATGGCCGAACGACAGCACGCCGGTGAAGCCCAGCAGGAAGTTCACCGACATGGCCGCCAGCCCCAGCACCAGCACGCGCGTGCCCAGCGCCGTGTAGCCGCCCAGCAGCGGCATCCAGTACGGCGCGAGCAGCAGCGCCGCCCAGATCGCGAACGGGCCCGCCAGCCGGCGCGGCCACGAGGGCGGGCCCGGGGCGGTCATGTCAGCATGCCCTCTTCGCCGAGCAGGCCGCGCGGGCGCAGCAGCAGCACCAGCGCCATCATCACGTAGATGACCGCCTCGCTCGCCGCCGGCAGGAACACCGCCGTGATGCCCGACGCCACCCCGATCAGCAGCCCGCCCAGCAGCGTGCCGGTCAGGCTGCCCACGCCGCCGACGATGATGGCGATGAAGCTCGGCATCAGCAGCCCGGTGCCCATGGTCGGCTCCAGCCCCAGTTGGCCGGCGGCGAGCACACCGCTCAGGCCCGCCAGGAAGATGCCGACCGCAAAGTTCAGCGCGCGCAGCCGGCCCACGTTGATGCCCAGCGCCGCCACCGTCTCCAGGTCCAGCGTGCCGGCGCGGATGCGGATACCCAGCCGCGTGTGGCGCAGCAGCAGAAACAGCAGCGCCACCGTCACCGCCACCGTGCCGACCATGAACAGCCGGTAGCCGGTGATGAAGAAGAACGCGCTGCTGAGCGGCTGCGACAGGGCGGCCGGGATGGTCACCGGCTTGCCTTGCGCGCCCCAGATGAAGCGGGTCCCGTCTTCGAAGATGAAGGCCAGCCCGAAGGTCAGCAGCAGGCTGTAGAGCGGGTCACGCCCGTAGACGCGGCGGATCAGCAGGCGCTCGAGCGCCAGCCCGATCGCGGCGGTGAGCGGCGGCGCCAGCAGCAGCGCGCCCCAGAAGCCGACATAGGGCGTGATCGTGTAGGCGATGTAGCCGCCGATGACCAGAAAGCCGCCGTGGGCGAAGTTGATCACGTTGCTCAGGTTCAGGATCAGCGACAGCCCGAGCGCCATCAGCACGTAGAACGCGCCGATGATCAGCCCGTTGGTGATGTTGAACAGCAGCAGTTGCGTCATCGCCCGTCGCCCGCATTCCGGCGTGCCGCGCGTGCGTGACCGGCCCGCTCAGGCCGGCCACTTGATGGTGCAGCCGGTCGCGCTTTCGGGCGGCGCGGTCTGGTCGCCCGCGACCACGTGGTCGACGCGGAACAGGTCTTCCGGGTCCCCCGCCGGCCTGGACAGCGCTTCGCCCACGAAGGACGACGTCATCAGTTGGTGATCTCCCTTGCGGTAGTAGCACTTGTTGGGCTGCAGCTTGACGTCGTCGGCCAGCGCGAAGCCGCCCAGCGCTTCGGCGAGCTTTCTCGAATCGAGGGTCTTCTCGCGGTTGGCGACCGCGGCCAGGGTGTGCACCGAGGTGAAGCCGAACCAGTGGCGCGCGGTGGGCACCTTGCCGTTATTGACCTTGCGGATGTCGGCGACGAACTGCTCGACGCCCGGCACGCCCGGCTGCTTCCAGTACCACTCGAACATCCAGATGCCGACGCGCGCCTCCGGCGGCATCGCCTCGAGCGATTCGAGCTCCTGCTGCAGCCCGGCGATATGCATCTGCTTGCCGATGCCGAACTGGGCGATCTGCTTGAGGCAGTTGACCATGTCCGAGCCCTGCGGCAGCACCAGCAGCACGTCCGGATTGGCCGCGCGCGCCTTGATGAGGTAGGCGGAGAAGTCGGTGGTGCCCAGCGGCGTCAGCTCGTTGCCGGTGATGGTGCCGCCGAGCTTCTGCAGGTCGGCCGCCGCGGCTTTCTGTAGGGTGTGGCCGAAGGCGTAGTCCGGCGTGATGAAGTGCCACTTCTTGCCGTACTTGGAGAACAGCAGGTTGGCCACCGCGTTGGCTTCCATGCTGGTGGTGTTGCAGACGCGGTAGACGTTCCACTTGCAGTCGCTGCCGGTGATGGTGTCGGTGTGGCCGCCCGAGACGATGTGCAGCACCTTCTTCTCGTTGCTGACCTGCGCGATGGCCTGCGCGATGCCGGAGTTCACATCGCCGATCAGGAAGCTCACCTGGTCTCGCTCGATCAGCTTGCGCGCCTTTTGGACGCCGGTGCCGACGTCGTTGGCCGAGTCTTCCACCAGCAGCTCGATCGGCCGGCCGAGGATGCCGCCCCGGGCGTTGATCTGCGCCACGGCGAGCCTGGCGCCCGTGACTTCGTTCTGCGCGACGGCCGCGTAGACGCCGGTCATCGGGTCGACCATGCCGATGCGCAGAGGCGCTTCGCCGCGCGCTTGGCGGATGAACGCAGGCGCCAGCTGCACCGCGGCGGCGGCGAGTGCGCTCTTGAGTACAGTGCGGCGATCAACGTGGATGCAATCCGGTGTTGTCATGGTGGCCCCCTGGCTATGCTGTTGAGCCGATCAATCGCCTGATCCCGGGCCGTGGCGCGGGTGTCTCCTGCAGACAACTCTAGGTGTGCCCGCCGAGCTGCACAAGGGTGCGCGATGCGCGAAAACGGCCGATGGGCAAGGGGTTCTACGGAATGCCGGTGGCAGGCGCGGGCAGGCGGCGGCGCCTATGGGGCAGGGGCCATCCATGCCCAGGCATTGAGAAGCTCCAACAAATTGAGCGGATGGGGCTGTTAGTTCGCGCCTTGCTCCGTTAGCCTCTTTGCTGTTTTCTTGGCGAAGAGGACATGGCCAAACCGATAGTCGGTGACGGCCTGTATGTGGGTTTTGATCGAATCTTTGTTGTCGGCGCCTATGCAACGTCGGCCCCTAAACCCAGGGCGCAAGCCATTGGACAATCGCGCCGTGTTGACCGGCATCCTGTTCGTGCTGCAGTCCGGAATTCCCTGGGAGGCGCTGCCGCAGGAAATGGGCTGCGGCTCGGGCATGAGCTGCTGGCGCCGTCTGCCCGACCGGCAAGCGGCCGGTGTCTGGGACCGATTGCACGAAGTTTTGCTAGCGAAGCTGCGTGCGGCAGACCGCATCGACTGGTCACGCGTCGTCGTCGGTTCTTCCTCCAATTCGCGCTGCGGGATCAGGTCAAAAGCAGGACCCAATTCCACCGATCGCGCTCGACCCGGCTCAAAACACCACCTCGTTTGTGGGCGCTACTGAGCGTCAGCACCGCCCGCAATAACAGTATGGGCCTCTGGAGCTAGCCCGCTCATGCTAGGCGAGTCCGGAACTCATTGCCCGATCGCGTATCGTTGGGGAACGCAAGGCCAATCCATTGGTCGTGAGAGTTGTTCATGGCGGTTCCGGTTCGAGTTGGGTGCCACAATCCAGCACATGCTCTCCATATCAAGCTCGTGCCAGACCATCCACCGCCACCACGCTACTCCTTCGCGACATCATTCGGCTTGCCGTTGGGGACTCTGATTTTGTATCTTGGAAGTCCCTGTGACAGCACATAGCCTTTCCCGATATCTAGGTTGCCTGTCACCATAACGTCCTGGACGCAAGAGCGCTTAAGGTGCGGGATGAAGACACCTTTACACGCACGCTCCGCACCATCTTGGTTTACTCCGATCAAAGGGACAGTGAACGGAAGTTCGCATATGCCGTCCTCCGGAGGCCACGTCTTCATCGTATAGGTCTTCGTCGACGTATGAGGGGCGTAGTCGAACAAAGTGGTTGAGTCGCTGACACGCCAGGAATCCGCGAACTTCACATAGAGCGCTTTGAAGCGATCCGTGAGAGAAGTCGGCATTGGGCCCATGGATGTACCGTCTGACAGGGCTGGTAGCCAGCCGCCTTCACGAGGGATTTCACCGACGATGCCCATCGACCTGTTCGGTGGCGTGAGGTCAAAGTCCAAATACCACACACCTCTTTCCTTCCACCAATGAGGCGTGATCCGCACCAATGACTGATCGCGAAAATCGACCCGTACCTCACCGGTAGCGGCGTCACGGAAGATCTTCGTGCCATCGTTCAGTGTCAATCCGCCAGCCCCAACTCGCACCAACTGCCCATCAACTCGAAGCTGCATGCCCGAGGGATCAGGTTGGCCTGAGAGATTGGGCTGATAGGTAACGCGTTGCCTGCCAGCGCGAATGGCCGCAGCTGTGTTGAGGCTCACACAACTGGACAGGCCTGTGTGCGGATCCGGTGGAAGCGGCGCAACGGTGGCCAGCGGCGTCATTCTAGTTTGCACCTCGAAGCCGTTGTCACTGTGCTTTAAGAGAACAAACTCGCCCGCCCCCTGAAGGTCATAGTGGACCCCGTTCGTCGTTGTGATATGTGGATCGCCGTGGACAGCTGGGCCCTGCACCGAATAGTTCCCGGGTCCCATGAGAGCTGTTTTGATGCTGATATACCAATTGCCTAATGGGAGGTTTGCTGTACCTCCCAAATCTCCATTCGACGTAGAGAGCTGCGTGTCGGCCATGTTCGCGCCGCCTTGCGATACCCAAAATCGCTGGGGAGTACCGGTGTACGTTGCCGACCAGCCAAACGAAGAGCCGGTTAGCCTGAAAAAGCCGAGGGTAGGGTATGGTCCTCCTTGGACTGTGCAGGGCCCGCCGGTGCAGTCCTTGCTGACCCATACTGTATCGGCGGCTGCGCCTATGGATTTTGTGAGGCAAGCGGCGACGAGTGCTGACCACAGAAGATTGCGATTTGGCTTGATCATCATTTTGCTCCGTTCTTTCATATTTATTGCGTTATGTGATAGCGGAAATTTTCTGAAATCATTGCTTAAACAAACTTCCCGCAAAAGAGGCTGGAGCTGAAACGCGCTTGCCGCATATGAGCGCATGTTAGATGATCGCGGAAAACCTAAATGTGAAGATAATTCATATCTGCCTTAAATTTCTTATAAATGTTTCATTTTTGATAAATAAAATATTTTTATGGGTGTTGATTCAAGAATGCGACGATCAAGTTTTTGCGGCGCAATCCAAATCCACGAGATTATTGATTCAGTCACTCGTATAAATCGAGTCAAGCCGCTTTCCTGGAAGCGCTGCGCCTCCTGGAAAGGCGAGCGGCGCTTTGCATGGGATTGCTGACGCATCAGCATATCGGGTGGCTGCAAAGGCATTGCCCCATCATCACGATCACGCGCTGTTGCGGCCGAGCTCTGCAAGCAATCGATTGCATTTGACTCCGGCACATTTTCAGATGTTTCAGTTTTGCAGCGTTTCGTTTTCACCATTTTGGCGAGATTGAGAATATTCACGGTAGCCTCTCGGCGCAGCTCGCGTCGGGCAATGGTGTCCGTGGCAATTGAACGGTCTGCCTGGATCGGGCCGGCCGCCCGCAAATTTCCCGTAGGCGTTTGGTTTGGAATACTGAGTCGGAGCGAACGCATACGTAAACCACCGACACCAAAACAAGCGGAGGGTAAGTGAAGAACACAACAACGTCCCTCAGGCAGCCAACCGCTTCGTCCCTGCTTTGGCGTCCATTAAGAGTCGCTTATGTGGACGCCTCCCGGATTGCAAGCTGTTTGGCATGTTGGTCGGCAGGTAAAGGCAGCACGCTTATGTCCGGCCCGTTGATGCAGGCCGTTTGGCCTGCTGGCCCATATGGATTTCGCTGACGAGGGTCTCATCTAACAATCGAACACGAAGGTTCATTTTTCTTACCAGACTTTCCTCGTCCCGGTCCAACCTGTTAGCCATTATGCGTAGTTGCTTGCGCTCCTTGGTGAAGAGGAACCGATGTACTCGAACCCAGCAATGTCGGCTTGTTTAGGCCGCACCATGGTACGGAGTACCTCGAGATAGAACCGCCCAGATCGTGCGGGCGAGCTTGTTTGCCAGTGCGGCAACCACCACGTTAAAGGGACGTCGAGCAAGCAGGCCGTCGAGCCACGGGGATCGCGTACCACGAGTAATAACTGATCGCGCACCGTGCATCAGTAGTGTTCGCAAATAGGTATCGCCGCGCTTGCTCAGTCCAAGTTGTCGAACTTTGCCGCCCGTTCCGACTTGTTTTGGCACCAGCCCGAGCCAGGCAGCAAATTCGCGGCCGGAGCGGAAGGTATGGGGGTCGCCGATGGTGGCGACGGCGGCGGTTGCAGTCAGCAAGCCAATACCAGGGATTTCAGCGATCCTTTGGCATTGCTGACTGTCGCGAAGTGCGAGCTTGAGCCGATGCTCAAGTAGGTTGATGTCTTTGTCCGTAGCCTGCACGCGAGCCCACTGCTCGCGCAGGCTGTCGATCAGCATGGCCGGCAAGCGATCCGAGACCTTGGCAAGGGCCGCAGGAATCTCCTTTGAGAGGGCCTGATAGCCTTCCGGCAACGCTTCGCCGAACTCGTGGAGCAAGCCACGCAGCGCGTTGGTCTGCATGATCCGGAACTTCATCAGTTGGGCGCGCAGGCGGTGCAGGGCGAGGATGGTTTGTTGCGCCTCGCTCTTGACCGCAACAAGGCGTGCCTCGGGTTGTTGCACTGCTGTCCAGATGGCACGCGCGTCGGCAGCGTCGCTCTTGTTGCGCAACACGAAGGGGCGTACGGACCGAGGGCAGATCAGCTTGACGTCATGTCCGAGCTGCAACAACTCTCGGGCCCAGTGATGCGCGCCACCGCAAGCTTCCATCGCCACCAACGAACGCTCCCGCTTCGCAAAAAACTCCAGAAGCTGGCTGCGCCTGAGCTTGATGCGCTCGATTTCGCCGGTGCTAGGGTTGACCGCGTGCAAT
Organism: Ralstonia nicotianae; assembly: GCF_018243235.1. NCBI lineage: Bacteria > Pseudomonadati > Pseudomonadota > Betaproteobacteria > Burkholderiales > Burkholderiaceae > Ralstonia > Ralstonia nicotianae. Next base: position 1,006,356 of record NZ_CP046675.1, on the reverse strand, counting down.
TGAAAGACATGCTTGGCAATGTCCATGCCGATTACAGTAAGCTTCATTTTGGGTCCTCCCGCTCGGGTGGTTACTTGACATCTCCACTCTGGCACAGCGTTGCCGTCGCGGCGAGGATCCCTCGGATTCCGACTCTCATGGTCGGGCCTGCTCGTTGCCGGGGGGAGGCGTCCATACCATCTAACAAAACCAAGTCATCGAACGCAGGTGGTTGAGCGTTGTTGTTGGCATGGCACGAAAGAAGATCAGCAATGAACTGTGGAAGGCATTGCAACCGCTGCTGCCGGTTGTGGAGCCTTCGACCAAAGGCGGTCGTCCGCGCGTGGATGATCGGGCGGCGCTCAACGGCATCCTGTTTGTTCTGCATACCGGTATCCCGTGGGAAGACCTGCCTAAAGAACTGGGCTTTGGCAGCGGCATGACGTGCTGGCGTCGCCTGCGGGAGTGGCAGGCCAACGGCGTTTGGGAGCGGCTGCATTTGGCTCTGCTCAAGCGCCTACGCGAACACGACCAGATTGACTGGAGCCGAGCCAGTGTCGACGGTGCAACGGTGGCCAGCCCCCGGGGGGCGAGCAGACGGGGCCGAATCCAACGGATCGCGGCAAGCTCGGTAGCAAGCGCCATCTCGTCGTAGATCGGCGCGGCGTGCCGTTGGCGCTGATGGTCACCGGTGCCAATCGTCACGACTCGGTGGTGTTCGAGGTGCTCGTTGACGCCATCCCGAGCGTGCCCGGACTCGATGGCCGCCCGCGATGCCGCCCCGACAAGCTTCACGCGGATAAGGGATACGACTTCGCGCGATGCCGCCGGCATCTGCGCAAGCGGGGCATGACTCCCCGGATCGCTCGCCGTGGCATCGAGAAGAACGACCGGCTCGGCAAGCATCGCTGGGTGGTCGAACGCACCCATGCCTGGCTTGCTGGATTCGGCAAGTTGCGCATTCGTTTCGAGCGTTCTCTTCAGACTCACCTCGCTTTGCTCACCCTGGCTTGCGCCGTCATCTGCGGACGATTTGTTGATCGGTTTTGTTAGCGACTCTAAGGGGTGGGTGCGGCGCGAGCACAGTAGAGTGGGCTTGTTAGTCCTGGGGCAACGGCCGACTGTCGCCGCTCCAAGTCCTGCAACGCCTTCAGTTGTTCGGTGTTGGCCCGAAAGGCTTCAGCTTTGCGCTCGTGTTCGGTCTCAGCATAAGAGAGGACAACTCCACTGAGGTGGAGTTGCCCCTGCATCTCAGGACACTCGGACATCGTTAAGTTAAGGATGCCGCAGTCCTCCTGAACTCCCGTGGCGAGCGGTATTTCAGGGCGCTGTGCGGGTGGCGCTCATTGTAGTGTTCAAAGGCGATTGCCAGACGCGAGAGCGCCGTTGGCGCGTCAGGCTTGTCCATATAGGCGACGTAATCGTGCTTCATCGTTTTCACGAACGACTCGGCCATACCGTTGCTTTGCGGGGAGCGAACCGGCGTCGTCAGTGGCTCAAGGCCGAGCTCGCGAGCGAAGCTGCGCGTGCGATGGTCGGTATAGGCCGAGCCGTTGTCCGTCAGCCATTCAATGCGCTGCTCGGCCTGCGTGGTGCCGAATCGCTGTTCAACGGCCGCTAGCATCACGTCGCGCACAACATCGCCGCTATGCCCTCCAGTCGTTGCCGCCCAACTGATGGCTTCGCGGTCGCAACAGTCCAGCGCAAACGTCACGCGCAGTGGCGTGCCATCGTCGCACCGGAACTCGAAGCCGTCCGAACACCACCGCCGATTGCTCCGGTCCACGGCGACGCGGCCGTCATGCCGACGTCGGTCACGACGTGCGCCGGGACGGCGCAGTAGCAGTTGATGGTCGCGCATGACCCGATAGATACGTTTGTGGTTGATGCACGGCGCACCCGTCAGTTCGCGGCTGCGCCGCAGCAGTGCCCAGATGCGCCGGTAGCCGTAGGTCGGCAGGCCCACCACGTGAGCCTGGATTTCCTCGACCAGCTCGACATCGTTGGTCGAGCGAGCACAGCGACCATCTTGCCAATCGGTCGAGCGCCTCTGTTTGACCGCCACTGCAGAGCGCGCCACGCCGAGAACATCGCAGACCGTCTTCATCGGTCGTCCTCCGGCAGCAAGGGCGAGCGCGCAACCAAGTTTTTTGAGCGTCCCCACTCCACGGCTTCTTTCAGGATTTCGACTTCCAGTGTCTTCTTCCCGAGCAACCGCTGCAGTTCCCTGATTTCCTTGACGGCGGCGGCCAGCTCAGATGCGGGCACGACCGATTCGCCTGCCTTGACCGCTGTTAGGCTGCCTTCTTGATATTGCTTGCGCCAACCGAAGACCTGGTTGGCGTTCACGCCATGCCGGCGGGCGACCGCTGATACCGAAGCTCCCGGCACCAGTGTTTCTTGCACGATGGCGACTTTCTCATGTGCCGTGCGTCGGCGGCGACGTTCCGGCTCGGTCAGAATCTCGATGGGTTCCACGTAATGACTAGGCTTACTGATAGTCACAAGACTACTCGCTATTTAAGAGAGTCCTCGTGTCCTGAGATTCAGGGGGGCGCTCCATGAGGCCTCATCAAGGAGGCTGATGGTTGTGGGAACTCGGTGCGGTTGGCGCTGTTCCACATCCGACTAAGTAAGCGGCTAGGGATGCAGCAAGCACCGTCATCGTGCACAACGACTTCTTGGGACACCTCGTGGTCACGAGAGACCGTCTGAATGCTGGATCGCGCCTGGGCCGCCTTCTTGGCATTAAGAACCGGTAACAAAGCGCGGCCCAGGCCGTGCGGGCCTGCCGCCGGCCACGTCCCCGGGGGGTACGCAAGCGTCACGCAGCCCGCTATAGTGGCGCCACTTGCAGCCACCGACCGCGTCCGGAGCCCTGATCCACATGATCGCCCCCATCCTTGCCTACGCAACGCACCTGCTGGCCGGCGCCATCGTTTTCGCCGGCTTTTTCTTCGTGTATCTCAAGCTGACGCCGTACGACGAGTTCAAGCTGATCCGCGAAGGCAACATGGCGGCGGCCCTGTCGCTGGCCGGCGCGCTGCTCGGCTTCGTGCTGACCATCGCGTCCAGCATCCAGCACAGCGACGGCCTGGTGCCGTTCCTGTTCTGGGCGGTGATGGCGTCGGTGGTGCAGCTGGTCGTGTTCATGGTGCTGACGCGGCTGATGCCGGACTATCGGGTGCAGATCGAGCACGACAACACGGCGGCCGGCGGGCTGTTCGGCGTGAGCGCGCTGGCGGTCGGCATCATCAACGCGGCCTGCCTGGCCTGAATCCCTGTCTCTCAACGCACACGAAAGCGAAGGAGTTTCCCCGTGAGCTTGTCCAGTTTCATCAAGAAGCAGTTCATCGACATCCTGCAATGGACCGAAAGCGAAGACGGTGTGCTCGCCTGGCGCTATCCGATGCAGGACATGGAGATCCAGAACGGCGGAAGCCTCACCGTGCGCGACTCGCAGATGGCGATGTTCGTCAACGAAGGCCAGATCGCCGATGTGTTCGGCGCCGGCATGTTCAAGCTCACCACGCAGACGCTGCCGGTGCTCACCTACCTGAAGAACTGGGACAAGCTGTTCGAGTCCCCCTTCAAGTCGGATGTCTACTTCTTCAGCACGCGCCAGCAGCTCGGCCGCCGCTGGGGCACGCCGCAGCCGGTGACGGTGCGCGACAAGGATTTCGGCATGGTGCGCCTGCGCGCCTTCGGCGTGTATGCCTACCACGTGACCGATCCCAAGCTGTTCTACCAGCAGGTCAGCGGCACGCGCGACGTCTACACCGTCGATGACATGGAGCAGCAGCTGGGCCCCGTCATCATGGGCGCCATGGCCACGGCCTTCGGCGAATCCGGCGTGCCGTTCGTCGACCTGGCCGCCAACCAGACGCTGCTGTCGAACAAGGTGCGCGAGGCGCTGCTGCCGCAGTTCACGCAGTACGGCCTGGCGCTCGACAGCTTCCAGGTCTCCAGCGTGACGCTGCCCGACGAGCTGCAGGCCGCGCTGGACCGCCGCATCAGCATGGACATGACCGGCGACATGCAGCGCTTCACGCAATACCAGACCGCCGAATCGCTGCCGCTGGCCGCGCGCAACGAAGGTGGCATCGCCGGCACGGGTGCTGGCCTCGCGGCGGGCATGGTGATGGGCCAGACCATGGCCGAGAGCCTGCGCACGTCTTTGCAGGGCAACGCCGGCGCCGCGCCGGCCGCACAGGCCGCTCCGGCTGCCGACGACCCGGCCGCGCGCCTGGCCAAGCTCAAGGAGCTGCTCGACAAGGGCCTGATCACCCAGGCCGATTTCGATGCCGGCAAGGCGGCCGTGCTCAAGGCGCTGACCGGCGGCGCGGGCTGAGCGGGGTGAGCCGCATCATCCGGCCGGGCGGCCATTGCGGCCGCCCCGGTCTTCCTGTGCTATCGGATCCTCGCTGACCATGTTTCATGCCAATTGCCCGGCGTGCGGCGCGCCGGTGGAACTGAAGTCTGCCGCCGCCGTGATGGCGGTGTGCAGCTTCTGCAAGAGCACGCTGCTGCGCGACGGCGAGACGCTCAAGGACATCGGCAAGATGTCCGCCGTGCTCGAAGACTACGCGCGCGTGCAGATCGGCACCACCGGGCGCTACCAGGGCCGCGCGTTCACCGTGATCGGCCGCATCCAGCTGCGCTACGACGCCGGCTTCTGGAACGAGTGGTACGCGCTGTTCGACGATGGCTCGGACGGCTGGCTGGCCGAGGCCTCCGGGCAGGTGACGATGACGCTGGCGAGCGGTCGGCCCGCCGATGCGGTGCCGTTCGAATCGCTGCGGCCGGGCCAATCGTATGACGCCGACGGCAAGCGGTTCGTGCTGTCGGACGTGCGCGAGGCCGACTGCACCGGCGGCGAGGGCGAGCTGCCGTTCCGCGTCGGGCAGGGCTGGCGCGCGCGCGTGGCGGACGGGCGCAGCAAGGACGCCTTCCTGACGCTCGACTATTCCGACGGCACCGCGCCGGTGCTGTACCTGGGCGTGGCCACCTCGCTCAAGGCGCTGAACTGTCAGTTGCTGCGCTCCGACCAGGACATCCGCGACAGCGCGGGGGCGCTGCCGGGCAAGCTGGTCAACCTGGACTGCCCGGCGTGCGGCACGAGCGTGCCCTTCAGCCCAGGCGTTACGACGCACCTGCTGTGCCCGTCGTGCGGCAGCGCCGTCGATACCTCCGCCGCGCGCGCCGAGCTCGTCGAGCGGGCGCGCTCGGTGCCGGAGGTCGTCACCACGCTGGACCTGGGCGCCAAGGCGGTGATCGACGGCGCGCAATGGCAGATCATCGGCGTGATGCGGCGCACCGTCGTCAATGGCGACGGCGAGTGGTTCGAATACCTGCTGTACAGCGCCAGCCGCGGTTTCCTGTGGCTGGTCGAGACCGATGAGGGCTGGTCGCGCGCCCAGGTGCTCGAGCGCTGGCCGGAGACGGTCGATGCGGGCGGCGCCGTGCTCGACGGCAAGCGCTACGCGCGCAGCGATGATTACAGCGCGCGCGTGAGCTACGCCGCCGGCGCCTTCAACTGGCGCGTCAAGAGCGGCGACGTGACCCGCGTGATCGAATACGGCGCCGCCGCCAACGGCCTGGCCGCCGAAAGCGACGCGCATGAACTGAACTGGTCCCGCAGCACCCCGGTCTCGTCCGCCGAGATCCAGGCCTGGTTCGGCAAGACGGTGGCCGAGCCCGTCAAGCCGGCCGACGGCAGTTACATGACGGTGGCGGTGGTGGCCTGCGTGCTGCTCGGTCTGCTGAACCTGGTGCCGTTCTTCATGGCGCCGGGGTCGGTCGTCGTCATCACGCTGTTCGCGGCGGGGCTGCTGCTGTTGCCGGCGTGGCTGGCCGTCAAGGTCGGGGGCGGGGAATGAGGCAACTGTTTCTGCTCTATGCCGTGGCCGTGGTGATCGGCGCGACCTACATGAACTGGAAGGCGGGCTTCGCGGCGCCGCGCTCGCCGTCGTACGGCAGCAGCTCCAGCAGCGGCTCTTCGTACTGGGGCGGGTCGTCGGGCAGCGGCTACGGCGGCGGCTTCAGCGGAGGCCACAAGTGACGCGCACCGACATGGCCCCGGCCATGGCAGAAGGCGGCATGCCGCCGGTCGGCGAACACCTGCTGCTGGATCTGTACGGCGTGTCTCCCGCGCTGCTGCGCGATGCGGCGCTGCTCGAGTCCACGCTGCGCGAGGCCGCCGATGCGCTGGGCGCTACCGTGCTGCACGCGCATCTGCACCGCTTCGGCGCGCCCGGCGCCAACGCGCCGGCGGAGGCGGGCGGCGGCGTGACTGGCGTGCTGCTGCTGGCCGAATCCCATCTGTCCATCCACACCTGGCCCGAGCACGGGTTTGCCGCCATCGATGCGTTCATGTGCGGGACCGGCGCCACGCTCGCCGCGCGCGCCATCTTCGAGCGCGCGCTGGCGCCGTCGCGCGTGGACGTCCGCGTGACGCTGCGCGGGGGCCTGCCGGGCTAGTTTGCCGCTTCGTTGCGTCGCTATCCCGGGCTGGCGCAGCGGGGCACGATACCGCTCGAACGGCAGTCCGGCACGCCGACGTGCAAGCTCTGATCAACGTGGCCGGCTGCCAGCGGATGCTGTCGCAGCGCATCGTCACGACCAGCGAACGCACCCTCAAGTGATGGGCGGCGCACAGCATGTATGCCGGGATCGTCAAATAGTGAAGGCATGCGGCTGGCCGGCGGTGCCCGCCGCCCACGCAGCCGCGCTTCCCGGCCGCGCGCGGTGAGTCAATGCTCACCATCTTCCCCGGCCGCGCCCGTCCGGCACCAGGAGCGCGCTGCGACAGGCACCGGGCGATTCTGCTGCTACCTCGCGATACCCCCCTTGAAGGGGGCTGGACAGGTGAAAATTATGTAATGTGACCTTCACCTGAACTCCATTTTTCCTCCTCAATATTGTTTGAGAATCGCCATCCAAGAGGCGGGACATGGGCTGATGCATCACAGGGCCCGTGCGCCATACAACGATAAGTTCTCGTCAATTCGGGGTGGGGGTTCTGTGGCAAGCAAGCCTGCATGCCAGCGCGCGTTGTCGGCACACGGTTGGGTGCCGGCCGAGGCCATGATGGTGGCGGTGGTCGCCCCCATCGGGGCTGCCCTGGCGGATTCATCCTGCATTCAACCTGCCGGTCGCCCGTGCCGTGCCGTGGCGGCATCCGGCCGCGCGCGCGGCTTCACGCTGGTGGAGATGGTGATCGTGATCTCGATCGTCGCCATCCTCGTCATGTTCGCGGCGCCGTCCTTCCAGTCGACCATCCAGAGCGCCCGCACGACGACCGAAGTCAACTCGCTCGTCAACGACCTGCAGTTCGCGCGCAGCGAGGCCATCAAGCGGGGGCAGCCCGTCAGCCTTTGCGTGTCGTCGGATGGCGCGACCTGCCTCGGCAGCAACAAGTGGCAGGCCGGCTGGATTGTCTTCAACGACGTGAACGGCTCGGGGGCGATCGATTCGAGCGCCGACGTCGTGCTGCGCAGGCGCGCCACCTTTGCCGGCAGCGACACCTTTGTCGCCAGCCCCACCACGACCGTGCTCACCTACAACCGCGAGGGCTTCGCGACGGGGCTCACCAACGGCACGGTCACGCTGGTGCTGCACACCGCGCCGGTCAACCAGCAGGCCACGCGCTGCGTCGCCATCAACGTGGTCGGCCGCCAGGTCGTTCAAAGCGCGGGGACCGGCTCATGCGCATGATGATCGTGCCCCGCCGGCGGCAGGCCGGCTTCTCGATGATCGAAACGCTGATCACGCTGGTCGTGATCAGTGTCGGCTTGCTGGGCCTGGCGAAGCTCCAGGCGGCCTCGATCAGCTATACGCAGAACACGCGCGTGCGCTCCCTGATCGCCCTGCAGACCGAGTCGCTGGCGGCCGCGATGCATGCGAACAAGGCCTTCTGGGCGGCGGGCCTGGCCCCCGCGACGTTCACGGTCAGCGCCGCCACCGTCACGGATGCGTCCGGCACGCTCAATGCCTCGGTGTCGGGGTGTTCGAGCGCATGCACGCCCAGCCAGCTTGCCGCCTACGACGTGCAGACCTGGGCCAGCGCGATGAATGCGAAGTTCCCGAGCTACAGCGCGACGGTCACCTGCAGCACCTCGGTGAGCGTGCCGGTGTCGTGCATCGCCACCGTATCGTGGAACGAGAAGTCCGTCGCCATCAACAGCATGACGTCGGCCTCGGGCGTGACGTCGTCCGCCACCCAGAGTTTCACGCTCTACATCCAGCCATGAGCGCCGCATCGCACCGCAAGCAGTGGCGGCCAGCCGTCCGCCAGTCAGGCACGAGCCTGATCGAACTCATGATTGCCATGGTCATCTCGCTGGTCATCCTGAGCGGCGTGGTGGTGGTCTTCATCAACATGAAGCAATCGTTCACGAACCAGGACCAGTTGGCCCTGCTGGAGGACAACGAGCGGCTGGCGCTGTCGATCCTGACCGGCACCGCGCAATCGGCGGGGTACTTCCCCGATCCGGTCAACAATACCCTGGCATCGCTGCTGATCGCCGATTCCACGGCCTCGTACGGACCGCTGGTGGCCGGCCAGGCCGTCAACGGAACGACCGGGACGGGAACCGGCAGCGCCAGCGACAAGCTGACCCTGCGCTATGCCACCGCCTCCGGCGACGGCATCCTGAACTGTCTGGGCGGCACCAACGCGTCCGGTACGACCCAGGTTTACGTCAACACCTTTTCGATCAGTTCCGCCAATGAGCTGCAGTGTTCGCTCAATGGCGCAACAGCCGTCCCGCTGGTGAGCGGCGTGTCCGGGTTCAGCGTGACGTATGGCGTCGATACCAATGGCAACGGCTATGTCGACACCTACATGTCCGCCACCCAGGTGCAGTCGGGCGGGTACTGGGCGCTGGTCCGGTCCATCCGGGTCACGCTGACGTTCACGACGTCGCTCTCGGTCTCCGGCGGACAGACCCAGACAACGCAATGGATCCAGAACATCAGCCTGATGGGGCGCGTCACATGAACCGTTTCAATGGTCGTCTTCGCCTTGGTCGCCGCGCGGACCAGGGCTACACCCTCATCGTCGGCCTGATGCTGTTGCTCGTGCTGACGCTGTTCGGGCTCGGCATGTTCCGCAGCCTG